>CAZIXP010000021.1:0-43707 GCA_964543245.1 uncultured Starkeya sp. | reverse complement strand
GGGCTGACGGTGTGGATTCCGTGGTGGCAGGCAGCGGCTCCGGCAGCGACAGGGTCGTGACCTCCGGGCGGTCCGGGGTGCCTGGCGCCGTCCCCAGGCTCCGGTCGGACGCCGCGAGCGACGGCAGGCCGAGCCGGAAGGCGGCGCCGCGGTTCTGCAGCACGAAGCCGCCCTCCGGCACGGCGACGCAGGAGCCGAAGTCGAAGAACAGGCTCTGGATCAGCGACACCGCCATCCCCTGCCGGTCCACCACGCACAGATGCGCGGTGTCGCCGCGGGTGATGCGGCCTGCATTGTCCTGCCGCGACGCGCCACGGCCGCCGGGATCGAAACCCGCCCGGAAGGCGGCGACCGCTTCAGCCGACCACAGCGTTTCCACAGGCGCGGAGAGCCGCGAGCGATCGTCGTTGAACGCGTCCCGCGCGGCCAGCGCCGCGGCCACCGCCTCGATTTCCAGATGAACCGTCCCGGGTGCGAAGCGGTCGGCATCGGCGGGAAGCAGGCTCTCGATCCGCGCGAGCGCCGCCAGCAGCCCGAAACCCTGCGTCGAGGGCGGCAGGGTGACGACCGTGACGTCGCGAAACCGGCCGGTGATCGGCGCGACCCACACGCTGGCGTGAGAGGCGAGGTCCCGTTCGTCCAGCCACCCGCCCGCCTCCCGCACCGCATGGGCGATGGCACGCGCGATCTCGCCCCGGTAGAAGCCCGCGGCCCCTTCCTCGCCAATGCGCCGGAACAGCCGAGCCAGTGCCGGCTGGCGCAGCCGCTCATGCCGCTGCGGGCAGCGCCCGCCCCACAAAGCCAGCGCGCCGCTGGCGGCCAGCTCGGCCTCGCAGACCTTGAAGCTGGCGTGGAGATGGCGGGAAACGATGGGCCCGGTTTCGGCCAGCCGCGCCGCAGGCTCCAGCAGGTCGCCCAGCGCGCGGCTGCCGAACGCCTCATGCGCCGCCTGCCAGCCCTCCACGGCGCCGGGCACTGTCACGGCGAAGCTCGAGCGCGCGGGAATGCTAACATGGCCGAGGCGGCGCAGCTCGCCGGCATTCGCGCCCGCGGGGGCGCAACCCGATGCGTCGAGCGCGCGCAACTTCCCGTCCGGCGTCGCGATCAGCCAGAAGGCATCGCCGCCCGGCCCGCCCTGCATCGGGCAGGCCGCCATCAGCGCGGCGCTGGTGGCGATGGCCGCGTCCACCGCATTGCCGCCGGCTTTGAGGACATCGCGGCCGACGGCGGAAGCGGCGGCGTGCGGCGAGGACACCATGCCCTGGTCGCCGAGCACCGGCCGGTAACCGGCCAGCTCCGGAAACGCTTCATAGAAATCGAGATGCGGCCAAGCCGGCCCGCGGGACTGTGTCATGCCGGCGCTGGTTCCCTCTGCTGTCGGCATGGCCCAGAGCCGAGCCGCCAAACGGCCACGCGGGCGCTGCCCGCCTGAACCGTCGGGTCATGCTAATAGATTTTCTCGTGAATGGAATTTCGTTTCGCATGAAGAATGGACGTGCTCTTTATCCAGGCGCAAAGCTCCCGCCACTCCGCCTTGCCGACAGCCCCACCACCCGCGACGACAGGTGCCTCCATGACGTTCACATCCCGCTATCGCTCGCCGCAGGATTTCGGGGCCCGGCTGCATGGCCGCGCCCAGGACGTCGTGTTCGTGTCGGCCCAATTCGGCACGCCGGGTGACGGGCTGGAGGATCAGATCGATCAGGCGGTCGCAAGGCTCTCCGCAGCGCTGGCGGATGCCGGTGTGACGCCGGGCGACGTCGTCAAGCTCGGGGTGTTCTACCACCGTTCCCTGATCGCCGATGAGCCGGCCATCCTCGCCCGCATCCGCGCCGCCTTTCCGTCAGAGCCGGCGCCGGTGGTGAGCGCCATTCCGCTGCACGTTCTGGTCGGCGGCGCGCTCATCCAGATCGAAGCCATCGCGCTTCACCCCGAGGGCGCCCGTCACGCGCAACGCCAAGCGGTCGCAGCGTCCGGTGCCTGCCAGGAGGACGGGTTCAGCGCCGCCGTTCGCGCCGGCGACCTCGTCTTTGTCGGGGCACAGATGTCGCGGGATGCGGCGGGTCACACGCTGTACACGGACGACATCGTGGCGCAGGCCCAGGTCACGATCGGCAACATCGGCACCGCGCTGGGCGAGCTGGGCGCCGACCTTTCGTGCGTCGCCAAGCTCAACACCTATTATGTCGGCCATGGCACCACCGAGGACTGGACGCGGGCCGCCCGCGTCCGCTCGGACGCGTTCCGCAAGCCCGGCCCCGGCGCCACCGGCGTGCCCGTGCCCGGCCCCTACCCCGCTGGCCTGCTGCTCCGGCAGGAGGCGATCGGCATCGTCGACCCGGACGGCAGCGCCGCCCCGCGGGACACGAGCTGGCCGGAGGGACTCTGGGACTGGCCGGTGCCGGTCTCGTTCGAGCAGGGGCTGAAGATCAACAGCCTGCTCATCCTGGGTGGCCAAATCTCGGCAAACCCGCAGGGCGAAGCGGTTTACCCCGGCGATCTGCGGGCGCAGGCGCGAAACACGATGGAATGGATCGGCCGCATTCTCGCCGGCTTCGGCGCCGGGATGGACGATCTTGCCAAGGTCACCGTTTTTGTGGCGACGGCAGGCGGCGACGAGGACATCGCCGGGGTGCTGGAGGAGATTACGCCGTTCTTCCGGGCGACGATCCCCGCACTCACCGTCGTGCCGCTGGCGCGGCTCGGCCGGACCGGTCTGGAAATCGAGATCGAGGGGGTCGGCGCCATCGCCTCGCCGGAAGTTTCCTTACCGGATGTGCCGGGCTGAACGTCGCGGCACTTCCGGCGCAGGAGGCGTCAGAGGCCGTTGACGATCGGGCTCAGGAGCCGAGCGAGCCACAGCGGCACCCACGTCGGCAGCACGGCATAGGGATGATTCTTCGGCAGGGCGCGCCCCAGAAACTTGGCACGTTTCGCCTCCTTGCGCGCCTGCTCCGCCGCGCTCGCGCCACTCCCGCTCTTTGCCGCCATGGGTCCCCCGCCATCGATGCCACGATGAAGAACGTGGCACAAACTCATGACGGACATAAGTAAATAGCTGTTAAATTGCCGCCGAATTTCTTTTAAATCGCATCAATCATCGTAGAAGTGCAACCTCAGATCGAAACAGGACGAGGATGCAGCTGCGGTAAAATGGTGAGTTGAGGCGCCGCCCGCCCGGCTCACGGCGGCCGCAGGGTCGAAGTGCCGAGCCTTGGCTGAGCCCCGGGCTCGGCACGGGGTTCAGCCGGCCATCACGCCGTCCTTCACCACGAGGCGGAAGCCGCGCAGCTCGACCGAGGCAAACAGCCCGGCATGGCTGTAGGGATCGTCCGCGACCAGCTTCTCCGCCGCCGCCCGATCTTCCGCCTCATAGACGATGACGGAGCCGCAGGGCTTGCCGGCCTCGTCGAGCATCGGCCCGGCGAAGACCAGATGCGCGGCAATCGACCTGAGATAGTCGAGATGCGCGGGGCGGGTGTCGAGACGAAGCGGGAGACCGTCGGGACGGTCATGGGCGGTCAAAACGAACTGCATCCTGTCTCTCCCTGACTGATGGCGTCCGACTATAGCCCCGGACGCGGGAGCGCAAGCGCGGGAGCGGAGCTCCGGCGGCCCTCCCGTACCGGCCTCGCCACCGGGAACAAAGCACCGGCCGCCGACGTTCTGCCACCACCTTACCGTCTGGAGTGGGATTGGATGACGCGGAACGCTCTTTTTGCCCTGATCGCCCTGCTGATCGTCGCCGTCGGCGTGATGGGCGCCTACGCCTATCAAAAGCACGAGGAAGACAAGAACTCGCTGGAGATCCAGGTCGGCCCCAACGGCGTCAAGGTCGACCCGCCGGGGCAGTGACGAGGCAGCGGGCGACATGGCGAGGGCGTGAGAGCGGCCCTGCCCTGTCGCCCCGGCTGCCGTTTGGTTAAGCTGGCCGACCTTGCTTCCCGAGGGGTCCCGGCATGTACGCAGCCGTCATTCTCGCGACGATGGTCGCGCTGCCCGCTATCGCGATCGCCGTCGAGCTCCTCGTCGCCGCGCCGGCCGATCCCGTCGCCACGATGCTGAAATGGGCGGTGTTCTGGCTGTCGGGCGTGCGACTGGCCATGGCCGGCGTGTCTCAGCTCCGCAACCCCGGATTCACCGCGCGGCGGCTTCTGGGGGTGGAGGCGCCGGGAACGGCGGTGCTGGTACGGGAACTCGGCTTCAGCAACCTCGCCTTCGGCGCGGTCTCGCTCGCCTCGCTGCTGCTGCCGGAATGGCGGGCGCCGGCCGCCTTCGCGACCGGGCTTTTCTTCCTGTTCGCCGGTCTCGGCCATGTGGCACATGGCGGGCGCGGGGCATCGGAAAACCTCGCAATGGTCTCGGACTTCTGGGCGGCGGCGGTGCTGCTCGGGCTGCTCGGGGCGCAGCTTTAGGGCGAATGTCCCGGCATCCCGCCGGTTCCGCCGACGTCTCAACCTGCACCCCGGCCTTCACGCGTGGCCGATTTCGGGCGGGAAGGATCGCCCGGGCGCGCCGCGGCTGCTATGAGGCGCGGCACGCCGCGCTGGGCGTGCGCCCGAGTTGCCGCATGACCGACATCGCCGCCCCGCGCCCGCACAGCCTGTTCATCACCGGCCTCGGCATTGCCCAGATCGGCTCGTGGGGATCGCTCTATTACAGCTTTCCCCTCATCGCCGAAGCCATGCGGCTCGACCTCGGCTGGTCGAAGACCGAGCTCTATGGAGCGGCCACCGTCGGGCTCGCCCTCGCCGGCCTTGCCGCCTATCCCGTGGGAGCGGCCATCGACCGCGGCCATGGCCGGCTGGTGATGACCGGAGGATCGGTGCTCGCCGGGCTCCTGCTGCTGCTGTGGTCGCAGGCCCATAGCCTCGTGCTGTTCTATGGCTGCGCCGCCGGCATCGGCCTGCTGCAGGCCGCGACGCTGTATGACCCCGCCTTCGCGGTGGTGGCGCGGCGCTCCGGCGCGCGCCATGCCCGCGCCGGCATCACGGCGCTGACGCTGTGGGGCGGCTTCGCGTCCACCGTGTTCGTGCCGGTGGTGCAGGCGATGCTCGACCATGTCGGGTGGCGCGGCGCGCTGATCGGGCTCGGCCTCGTCAATCTTCTGGTGTGCGCCGGGCTGAACGCCGCCACCATCGACCCCCGGCTCGACCAGCCCACCGCCCTCCCGAGCGACGGCGAGGCGCCGCGCAGCGATGGATCGGTGGTGCGCTGGGCCCTCCGCCAGCCGGTGTTCTGGGCGCTGGCGGTGACCTTCACCGCCTATTCCGCAATCTTCTCGGCCTTCACCTTCCACCTCTATCCCCTGCTCGGCGAACGCGGCTTCGACCCGGCGGGAGTGGTCGCGGCGATGGCGGTGGTGGGCCCGGCCCAGGTCGCGGGACGGGTGGCGATCTGGGTGCTGGCGCCGCGCGCTTCGGTGCGGCTGATCGGCTCGATCACCGTGCTCGTCTTTCCGCTGGTGATGCTGGCGCTTGCGGAAGGGCCGCGCCTGTTTGTGCTGGTCGGCGGCGCGGCCGTGCTTTACGGGGCGGCCAATGGCATCATGACGATCGTGCGGGGCCTTGCGGTGCCGGAGATGCTGACGACGCAGGCCTATGGCGCGGTGAATGGCATCATCGCCGCCCCCGCCTCGGTCTCGCGCGCCCTTGCGCCACTGGCGGCGGCGATGCTGTGGTCGATGAGCGGCTCCTATGACGCCGTCCTGCTGGCCCTGACGCTCGGCACCGTGCTGCTTGCGCTCGGCTTCTGGCTCGCCGCCGCATTGTCCCGCCCTCCGGCCCGGGAATAGGCACCGCTGCCGGCCGCAGATAAGCCGCATCACCCGACGACGGTATCGCGATGAATCGCCTGCTCCTCCGCGTCCTGCTGCTGCCGCTGAAGCTCCTGGTCGGCGCCCTCGTGCTGCTGGACGAGGTGGCGCGCCCGCTCTACCGGCCGCTTGGCCGCTGGATCGCCGGGCTGCGGCTGATGCAGCGTTTCGAGCGCTTCGTCGCGCGCCAGCCTCGTTTCGTCATCCTGCTGCTGCTGGCGGTCCCGTTCGCCATCGCCGAGCCGGTGAAGGTGCTGGCGGTGTTCTGGATGGCGGAAGACGGCTTCTGGAGCGGGCTGCTGATGCTCTGCGGCGCCTATCTCGTCAGCTTCATCGTGGTGGAGCGCGTGCTCACGGCCGGCCGCGCCAAGCTGATGACGTATGGCTGGTTCGCCTTCGGCATCGGCGTGTTCGAGGCATGGCGCGGGGCGCTTTTCGCCTGGCTGCGCGGCACCTGGCTGTGGACCTTCATCCAGAAGGTGAGGCTCGGCACCCGGCGCCTGGCGCGCAGCCTCGTGGGCTGAGCCGGCTGCGCAGGGCGCCGAAAATAACGGCGCGCTGCCGCTCTTTCGCGCTCCCCGCGGGCACGGCTGGCGGCTAGTCTCTCGGCCTCCGATCGGTGCAGTGGAAGGCAATCATGTGGGACGATGAGAAGCTCGCGAAGATCCGCGGCAAATATGCCGGCGTTCCGGGCGGGGTGGTGTTCGATCCGACCTTCAAGCGGGTCGCCGAGCTCCAGTTCAAGGATGGCGGCCGGCGCGTCTGGCCCTGGGCCAACGCCGCGACGCTGCTCGACGCCCCCTACCGCCCCGACGCCGCCGATCTCCCCGATTTCGGCGGGTTGGATGTGGCGCTGGTGGGGGTGCCGATGGATCTCGGCGTCACCAACCGCGCCGGTGCCCGCCTCGGGCCGCGCGCGGTGCGCGCCATCGAGCGCATCGGCCCCTATGAGCACGTGCTGAACATGGTGCCGGCCTCCGAAGTGGCGGTCGCCGACATTGGCGACCTGCCCTTCCGCAGCCGGTTCAGCCTGGAGAGCTGCCACGAGGACATCGAGGCCTTCTTCAAGAAGGTGGTGGCGGCCGGGGTGATACCTCTGGCGGTGGGCGGCGACCACTCCATCACCGGCTCCATCCTCAAGGCGATCGGCGAGACCAAGCCGGTCGGCATGCTCCATATCGACGCCCATTGCGACACCAGCGGCGATTATGAGGGGTCGAAGTTCCATCATGGCGGCCCCTTCCGCAAGGCGGTGCTGGACGGCGTGCTCGATCCCGAGCGCACCATACAGATCGGCATTCGCGGCGGCGCCGAATTCCTCTGGGAGTTCTCCTACGAGACCGGCATGACCGTGATCCATGCCGAAGAGGTCACCGGTCTCGGCGTGCCGGCGATCATCGCCAAGGCGCGCGAGGTGCTGGGCGACGGGCCGGTCTATGTGTCCTTCGATGTCGACAGCCTCGATCCCGCCTTCGCTCCCGGCACCGGCACGCCGGAGATCGGCGGCCTCACCTCACGCGAGGTGCTGGAAATCCTGCGCGGGCTCAACGGCCTCGACGTCGTCGGCGGCGATGTGGTGGAGGTCGCCCCGCAATATGACCCGACCAGCAACACCGCCCACGCCGCGGCGCAGGTGCTGTTCGAGATCTTCTGCATGTCGGTGACCGCGCTGAAGGCGCGCCGGGGAGGCTGACCATGGCCGACGAGACGCTCCGCATCGCCCTGTGGCAGACCGCCGGCGACCCCGGCAACAACGCCGGCGCCAATCTGGACCGGCTGGAGGCGGCGGCCGCAGCCGCCGCGGCGGCGGGGGCGGGGCTTCTCGTCGCGCCCGAAATGTTCCTCTCCGGCTACGCCATCGGCCGGGAAGCAGCCGCCCGCGCCGCCGAGCCGGCGGAAGGCCCGGCCTTCAGCCGCGCCGCGCAGATCGCCCGCCGCCACGCCATCGCCCTTGCCTATGGCTACCCCGAGCGGGGGCCGGACGGCGCGGTGTACAACGCCGCCGCCCTCGTCGGTGCGGACGGCTCGCTGCTGCTGAACTACCGCAAGACCCACCTCTTCGCCGCGCTCGACCGCTCGATGTTCGCACCCGGACAGGAGATCGGGCGCCTCGCGCGGCTGGGGCCATTCGCGGTCGGCCTGCTGATCTGCTACGACGTGGAGCACCCGGAGGCGGTGCGCAGCCTGGCGCTGGCGGGCGCCGATCTCGTCATCGTGCCCACCGCCAACATGAAGCCGCATGAGCGGGTCTCCCACCTCGTCGTGCCGGCGCGGGCTTTTGAGAACAGCGTCTATGTCGCCTATGCCAACCGGGTCGGCCGCGAAGCCGACCTCGACTATCTCGGCCTGAGCTGCGTCGGCGGCCCTGCCGGCGGCAATGTCGCGCTGGCCGGCGAGGGCGAGGAGCTGATCGTCGCCGAGCTGAGCCGTGCCGCGCTGGAGGCGGCACGGCGCTTCAACACCTATCTCGCCGACCGCCGCCCGGACCTCTACGCGGCGCTGGCGGAGCCGCCCTCCCCCGAGAGAGCCGGCGCCGCGTGACGCTCTGCGTCGCTTTCTCCGGACGAAACCCGGTCGACATCGGGCGGCGGCGCCCGCAATATGCCGCCATGTATGAATGGGTCCACGCGATCGACGCCCCGCTGCTCATCCTGTGCGGGCCCGACCCGCAGGTCGTGGCGGCAAACCGGCGTGGTCGCGACCTCCTCGACATCGATCCCGCCGCGGACCTGCCGCAGCCTCTCGCCTCGCTCGTCACGCTTGTCGATCCCCGGCAGGCGCAAGCGGCGATCGCCTCCGCCATCGCCGAGGGATGGCAGGGGCTGTTCCTCCACCTGCGCGGCGAGGTGACGACGCGGATGGTGCATTGCAGCCTCGGACGGCTGCCGGAGGGCGCCTACGCCCTCACCCTGCGACCCGAGATCGCCGGCTCGCTGCAGGAGCGCCTGGTGGAGATCCTCGACCATTTCCCGGTCGGGATCGAGATCTATGATTCCGAGCTGAAGGGCGTACTCTACAACAAGATGTCGGACGAGCTGTTTCTGTACCCGGAGCGGCCCATCCTCCACCACGACGACTGGTGGGAACTCGGCTTTCCCGACGAGGAGGAGCGCGCGGCCGCCCATGCCGAATGGCTGGCCAAGCTGCAGGCGGCGCGAAGGGAGGCCGGGCGGGTCCAGTTCAGCGAATGGTCGGTCCGCTGCCGCGACGGCAACCGGCGGATGGTGCAGTTCCGCTACCGCTGGATCGGCCCCTATTACGTGCTGGCGCTGTGGGACGTGACCAGCCAGCGCGAGACCGAGCGGGAACTGCGGCACCTCGCCGTCTCCGATCCGCTCACCGGGCTGTGGAACCGCCGCCGCTTCGAGGAAGACGTCGCCCTGGCGCTCGACGCCTTCAACCGGCAGGGGCGCGGCTTCGGACTGCTGCTGATCGACATCGATCACTTCAAGACCATCAACGACCGCTTCGGCCACCTCAGCGGTGACGAGGTGCTGCGGGCGGTCGCCACCCGCTGCCGGCGCCAGCTGCGGCAGGCCGACCTTCTCGCACGCATCGGCGGGGAGGAGTTCGCCGTGCTGCTGCCGGATATGGACGAGGCCGAGGCCGAGCGGGTGGGGCGGCGCCTGCTGGCGAGCATCGCAGCCACGCCGGTGGAAGTCGGCGGGCACAGGATCGCGGTCACGCTCAGCATCGGCTGCGTCGAACCGCACCCGCAGGAGGCAGCGGCCGGCCTGTTCGCCCGCGCCGATGACGCGCTTTACCAGGCCAAGGCCGACGGGCGGAACGGGCTGCGTCGCGGCTCGCCGGCGCCGCCGGCCGCGCCCGCCGCCGGACAGCCGCCGCTGATGCCCTTGACCTGACCCGCCCGCCACCCCCGGAGCCGCCATGTCCCGCCCTGCCGACGTGCTGCCTGCGGAACCGAGCGGAGAGGCCCCGCCGATCACCATGTTCGGCCCGGATTTCCCCTTCGCCTATGACGATCATCTCGCCCACCCTGCCGGGCTCGGGCGGCTGCCGGCCGCGGTGCATGGCCGGGAGGTGGCCGTTGTCGGCGCCGGAATCGCCGGGCTGGTGGCGGCGCAGGAACTGATGAAGCTCGGCCTGCGACCCGTCGTCTACGAGGCCGACCGCATCGGCGGCCGGCTGCGCTCCGAGCCCTTCCGCTCCTCGCCGGACACGATCGCCGAGCTGGGCGCCATGCGCTTTCCGCCCTCGGCGACCGCCTTTTCGCATTATCTGCGCGAGGCGGGGCTCACCACCCGCCCCTTCCCCAATCCGCTCTCGCCGGCGACGCCGAGCACGGTCATCGAACTCGGCGGCGAGGCGCATTACGCCCGCACCCTGGCGGACCTGCCCGAGCTGTTCCGCGAAGTCGCGGACGCCTGGGCCAAGGCGCTGGAGGACGGCGCCGACTTCGCCGCCATGCAGGCCGCCATCCGCCGGCGCGATGTCGGCGCCATCAAGGCGATCTGGAACCGGCTGGTGCCGATCCTCGACGAGGAGAGCTTCTACGGCTTCATCGCCCGCTCGCAGGCCTTCCGCACCCGCAGCTTCCGCCACCGCGAGGTGTTCGGCCAGGTCGGCTTCGGGACCGGCGGCTGGGACACCGATTTCCCCAACTCGATGCTGGAGATCCTGCGCGTCGTCTACACTGATGCCGACAGCGGCCACCGCATGGTGGAGGGCGGCGTGGGGCAATTGCCGGCGCGGCTGTGGAGCCGCGCGCCCGCGGGCTGCGTCCACTGGCCCGCCGGCACCAGCCTCGCCGCATTGAACGGAGGCGCGCCGCGCCCCGGGGTCGCCGCCATCGACCGCGCCGCCGACGGGCGCCTCGCGGTGACCGACCGCTGGGGCCGCACCTCGGCCTTCGACGCGGTGCTGGTGACTTGCCAGACCTGGCTGCTCTCGGCGCGGATCGACTGCGCCGAGCGGCTGTTTTCCGCACCGATGTGGATGGCGATGGAACGCTCGCACTACATGCAGGCGTCGAAGACCTTCATCATGGTGGACCGGCCGTTCTGGCGCGACATCGATCCGCAGACCGGCCGGCACGTCTTCAGCCTCACCCTGTCGGACCGCATCACCCGCGGCACCTATCTCCTCGACCACGGCGAGGACCGGCCCGGCGTCATCTGCCTCTCCTACGCCTGGGAGGACGACGCGATGAAGTGGATGTCGCTGCCGGCGGAGGAACGGGTGCGGCTGGCGCTGCACAGCCTGCGGCAGATCTACCCCGGCCTCGACATCCGCGCGCACATCGTGGGCGAGCCGATCACCGTCTCGTGGGAGAGCGATCCGAATTTCATGGGGGCGTTCAAGGGCAACCTGCCCGGCCATTACCGCTATCAGCGGCGGCTCTTCGCCCATTTCCGGCAGGAGGCGATGGCGCCGGAGCACCGCGGCATCTTTCTCGCCGGCGACGACATCTCCTGGACCGCGGGCTGGGCCGAGGGCGCCGTCACCACCGCGCTCAACGCGGTGTGGGGGATCATCAGGCACTTCGGGGGTGCCACGGCCCCGGAAAATCCGGGGCCGGGCGATGTGTGGGAGGAGCGTCAGCCGATCGCGCTGCCGGACTGAACCTTGACGCCGACCGTGCCGGCCGTGCTCTCCGCCGCGGCGGCCGAGCGGGCGATGTGGGCGGCGCGGACCGGCTTCAGCACGAACAGGGCGAGGAAGGCCGCGGCCGCGTTGAAGGCCACCGCGATGGCGAACACCGCGTACCAGCCATAGCTCGAGGCGACGACGCCGGCGAGCGGGACCAGCAGCGCCGCGGTGCCCTTGGCGGTGTAGAGCATGCCGGCATTGGTGGCGGCGAACTTGGAGCCGAAAGTGTCGCCGCTGGTGGCGGGGAACAGGCTGTAGATCTCGCCGAACACGCCGAAGAAGCAGGCAGTGGCGATCACGAACACCACCGGGTTGCTGCCGTGATAGACCAGCAGCAGCAGCATGGCCGCCGCGGTGCCGAACGCGATGAACATGGTGTTCTCGCGGCCGATGCGGTCGGAGATGAAGCCGAAGAGCGGCCGGCCGAAGCCGTCGAAGATGCGGTCGAGCGAGATGGCGAGGGTCAGGGCCACGGCCTGAAGGCCGAGGATGTTCACTTCCTGATTGGCGACGCCGAGGTCCTTGGCGATCGGGGCGATCTGGGCCGCGGCCATCAGGCCGCCAGAGGCGACCATCACGAACATGAGGTAGAGCAGCCAGAACACCGGCTTGGTGATGGTCTCGGACGGCTTGTAGTCGATCTTGCTCTGCGGGAGGTGCGAGGCCTTCTTCGGCGCGGCGATCTTCAGCTTCGGCGGGTAGAGGAACAGGGCCAGCACGAAGACGACGATCCCCTGGCCGATGCCGAAGCGGAAGAAGGCGGTCTGGTAGCCGTGGCTCGCGATCATCGCGGCGATCGGCACGACGGTCAGCGCCGCGCCGGCGCCGAAGCCGGCCGCGGTGGCGCCGGCGGCGAGGCCGCGGCGGTAGGGGAACCACTTCAGCGCGTTACCGACGCAGGTGCCGTAGACCGAGCCGGCGCCGATACCGCCCAGCACCGCGCCCGCATAGAGCATGGTGAGCGAGTCGGCATATGAGTTCACGACCCAGGACAGGGTGATCATCAGCGCGCCGAACATGATGACGACCCGCGGGCCGTACTTGTCGACGAACCAGGCCTCAACCGGCACCAGCCAGGTCTCGGTGACGACGAAGATGGTGAAGGCGAGCTGGATGGCGGCGCGGCCCCAGCCATGCGCCTGGTCGATCGGGTCGACGAACAGCGTCCAGCCATACTGGAGGTTCGCGATCATCGCCATGCAGACGATGCCGCAGGCGAGCTGCACCCAGGGTTCCCACGGGCGCACGGTCAAAGAAGTGGCGTTGTCGGTCTTGGTCATGTGGTTCCTCGCCTTGATGGGTCGCGCAGCTCTTGAGGTGGCTGCTTCGAAATGGAATGGCGGTTGGCCGCCCGGCTGCCCCCGCGGCGACGCCGGCCTCTTCCCCTAACGGTAGCTATGACCTGGCCCTGGACACTATATCCGGAGCGGACATGCCGTTCGGTAAGTCAGACACGCGTCATTTCGGTGGTACACCTTATACGGTCTACAAATATCACGTTTTGAAAACCGTTCAACATCGTCCAAATCGACTCCAATATTTCCCTAACGTCACAACTCATTACCAAGCGTCATCCATGGTTACTTTGATTGCTTGCGAATTTATTCAAGTCGTTCTGACGAGTGTCGGCAGGCTCTTCATCGGCTATGACGCAGCGGTGACGTCATCTTCCGGAGAGGCAGGCGCGGCGTGCACAAACGAAAAAGGGCCCCGCTGCGCGCGGGGCCCCGATAGCGGGCAGCATGTGACCTTGCGAAGAACCTTCAGCCGAGGCCGGCGACCAGCACGTATTTCTTCTCGACGAACTCGTCGATGCCATGGTGCGAGCCTTCCCGGCCGAACCCGCTCTCCTTCACGCCGCCGAAGGGAGCCAGCTCGGTCGAGATCAGCCCCGAATTGATTCCGACGATGCCGTAGTCCAGCGCCTCCGCCACCCGGAACACCCGGCCGACATCGCGGGTGAAGAAATAGGCGGCGAGGCCGAACTCGGTAGCGTTGGCCGCCGCGACCGCCTCCGCCTCGGTCTCGAACCGGAACACCGGCGCGATCGGGCCGAAGGTCTCCTCGCGGGTCACCACCATCTCCGACGTCACCCCCGACAGCACGGTCGGCTCGAAAAAGGTGCCGCCGAGCGACGAACGGGTGCCGCCGCGCACGATGGTCGCGCCCTTCGCGGTGGCATCGGCGAGATGGGCCTCGACCTTCTCGATCGCCTGCTGGTTGATCAGCGGCCCCTGGGTCACCCCGTCCTCGGTGCCGGCACCCAGCCTGAGCCGACCCACCGCTTCCGCCAGCCGGGCGACGAAGGCGTCGTGGATGCCCGACTGGACGTAGATGCGATTCGCGCAGACGCAGGTCTGCCCCATGTTGCGGAACTTCGAGACCATCGCCCCCTCCACCGCGGCGTCGAGATCGGCGTCGTCGAACACCAGGAAAGGCGCGTTGCCGCCCAGCTCCAGCGCCACCTTCTTCACCGTGGTGGAGCACTGCCGCATGAGCAGCTTGCCGACCTCGGTCGAGCCGGTGAAGCTCACCACCCGCACCGCGGGATGCGAGGTAAGCACGCCGCCAATGGCCGGGGGATCACCGGTGACGACGCTGAGCGTGCCCGCCGGCAGCCCGGCGCGCTCCGATAGTGCACCCCAAGCCAACCCCGAGTAGGGGGCCTGCGACGCGGGTTTCACCACCACCGTGCAGCCGGCCGCCAAGGCCGGGCCGATCTTTCGTGCCAGCATTGAGGACGGGAAGTTCCAGGGCGTGATGGCGGCGACGACGCCCGTCGCCTGCCGCAGCACCAGGATGCGGGCATCGGCGCGGTGGCTCGGCAGGGTCTCGCCGGCGATGCGCTTGGCTTCCTCGGCATAGAATTCGACATAGGCGGCGGCGTAGTCGATTTCGCCGCGGGCCTCGGCAAGCGGCTTGCCCTGCTCCGAGGTGAGGATCAGCGCGAGATCGTCGCGGTTGGCGATGATGAGGTCGAACCAGCGCCGCAGCAGCGCCGCGCGCTCCTTGGCGGTCTTCGCGGCCCAGGGACGGAAGGCGCGCTCCGCCGCCTCGACCGCCTCGGTGGTTTCCGCCGCACCGAACATCGGCACCTGACCGATCACCGCCCCGGTGGCGGGATTGGTGACGTCAAAGCCCGGCCCTCCCCGCCAGCTGCCACCGATGAAGCACTGGCTGCGCAGGAGGTCGGGATCCTTGAGGGCGAGCGGAGCGGACGTCGTCATGAGGCTTTTCCGTAGATCGGGGTCGGGGGCGGGCTTCCGGGCGCCATGCAGCGGCGAAGCCCGGCCAATGTCAACGGCCCTGCCCCAAGCGCCTGGCCGCCGCGCAGATATCTCGGCAGCGGGCAGAGGCCCGCCGCGCCCGCGGGCAGGCCGGCCGGTGCCTCGGGCAGCGCCCTCGACGATGCGCGGGAGGGGCGCGGGACGGACCGCTTAAGGCGGCCCCGCCGGGCGGGGCGCCCACCGAAGCCTGCGCGTGGCTGCCGCCCCGGGCCTGTCATCGGCGTTTCCCCGGCAGGGCCAGTGCATGGCGCGGCATTAGCGCTTGACCCGGCGGAGCCATAAACCTAGACAGGTCGCCGGCCGCTTGCCGGTCGGGAGACGTGGCCGAGAGGCTGAAGGCACTCGTTTGCTAAATGAGCAGACCCCCAAAAGGGTCTCGAGGGTTCGAATCCCTCCGTCTCCGCCATTCCATCCCCGAGTGAATACCCCCCAAGTGTCATTGATGCTCCTCTCCGGCGTGCGCCAGGAGCGGGCCGGCCTTCGCCCGGTGAGGCGCGTTTGGCTTCCTTCCCACCGCGACTCGCAGAGCCAGGGCGCGGCTGACCTTGCGCGGAGCCTGACCGCGAAAGGCGGGTTTTCGCTCCGGCTTGCCGACGCCCCGGCGCGCGGCCGGCGCGGGAGGGGCGCGCTTGACGGGTGCCTTCCCGTACCGTCAAAGCGGGCCATCGCGCGGTTGATTGTCGGGCAACGAACCGCCAGAGTGAGCGTTATCGAGCGATGGGCAACATGGCCCACCGCTCCAGTTTGGAAGGCATCGTCGATGAAACTCCTGTCGGTACTAAAGGTCGGGCTCCTCGCACTGGCGACGCTGATCGGCGCCGTATCGATGGCGAGCGCCGCGGACGGCTCCATCACCATCCGTATCGTGAAGGCCGGGTTCGTGGTCGGCGGTTCGGCCGGGGACGGCGTGCTGACGTTCCAGGGCCGCAAATATCCGCTCTCGGTCGGAGGTTTGAGCTATGGCTTCACCTTCGGCGCTTCCGAGACCCGTCTTCATGGAACGGTCCGCAACATCCGGCGTCCGTCGGACATCTCGGGCGTCTATGCCCAGGGCGGGGCGGGTGCCGCGCTCGGCAAGGGCGCGCAGGTCGTTGTCCTGACGAACCAGAACGGCGCCGTGCTGGAACTCGGCGGCGAGCAGAAGGGCCTCATCGTCAGCCTTGATCTGAGCGGACTGGCGCTGTCGCTGAAGTGAGACGCCGTGGCGCGTCGGCGCGTTCGACGAACGCCGATGCGCCCTCGCCCACCCCGTCCCCTGGCGTGCCGGCCAGGCTGCTCGGGGCACGCCCTGCCCCGACACGACAAGCGGCCGGCGCGGCGGGTCGCGCGTTGGACCGGCCGAGGCTTGAGAGCGGCCGCACATTTTCTACCCGGGTATAATTGACGGCTCATTTTATCCGGGTATTAATGTCGCCTCCCATTGAGGAGCGCGACATGCCGAACCCTTCCACCACGATCTGCACCGCATTCGTCGGCCAGAAAAGGCTGATCTCCGCCCCGCTGGCAGAGGTCGCCCTTGCGGTGGCGCGATCCGGCACCGCGGAGCCGGTGCTGGTGTTCGACGATGCGACAGGCGGGGTCGTCGATCTCGATCTGCGTGGCGACGACGCCGCAATTCTCCAGCGGCTGTCGGAGCCGCCGCCGCCACCCTCCCGGGGCCGCTATCGTCCCAAGGCGGAGGCCGCCGGCACCGAGGCGACGGAGGATGGGTCGAGGGCGCGCGGCCGCCCGAAGCTGGGCGTCGTCGCCCGCGAGGTCACCCTGCTGCCGCGGCAATGGGAATGGCTGGCCGCCCAGCCGGGCGGCACGTCGGCCACATTGCGGCATCTGGTGGACGGCGCCCGCAAGGCGGTGCACCCGCGCCAGCACAGGCGAACGGCGCAGGAAGCGGCGTACCGCTTCATGCAGGCAATGGCCGGCGACCTTCCCGGCTATGAGGAGGCGACGCGCGCCCTCTTCGCCGACGACCGCACCGCGCTGGAGGAACGCATCGCGGGGTGGCCGGATGATATCCGCGCCTATGCCCTGCGCCTCGCCTTCGACCCGCCCGCCGCCCCCGAGCCGGAACGGGCGGCGGGGGAGACCCGCCCATGAGCAGGCCCGGTCCGGTATCGTACATCGCGCCGACCGAGGAGGCCGGCCGGCGCTTCGTGCGGCGCGGCCTTGCCGGTCCCGTCGTCATGCTCAACCTGCTGCGGTTCAGGCAGGCCGCCGACTATTCCGCTCATCCCGAACTGGCGCCCGCCCTGCCGATCAGCGGCGCCGAAGCCTTCGACCGCTACATCAGCCACACGCTACCTCTTCTGCGCGCAACCGGGGGCGACCTCGTATTTCTCGGGGCGGGCGGCGGATTCCTGGTCGGCCCGGCCGACGAGCGGTGGGACCTCGCACTGCTGGTCCGGCAGGCGAGCGTCGACTCCTTCCTCTCCTTCGCCAGCCACGAAGGCTATCTCGCCGGTCTCGGCCACCGCGAGGCGGCGATCGAGGATTCGCGCCTTCTCCCGCTGACGGAAATGCCGCTCCGTCACGCCGCACCCGTGCCGGGATCGTGAGCGCCGACGCCATCGGACGGGCGGCGGGCCGCTTCGTCGGCGCTAGAAGACCGGCAGAGAATCGGTGCCGGCGTGGTTCGGCGCATCTCCCCCACCGACTCCGACCGGCGAAAGGCCGGGCTGCGGCAGCAGGCGGGCGGAGAGGAGACGGCGGGTATAGGGATCGCTGACCCGGGCAAGGTCGAGGTCCTCGGGCCGGCAGCGCTCGACAAGGCGGCCGCGATGGAGGACCAGCACCTCGTCGGAAATCCAGCGCACCGCCTCGATGTCGTGACCGACGAACAGCATCGCGAAGTCGCGCTCGGCCTGCAAACGCTTCAGCAGTTCCAGGATCTGCACCTTCACGGTCATGTCGAGCGCCGAGATCACCTCGTCGCAGATCAGCACCTCGGGGTTGCACAGCAGCGCACGGGCGATGCAGGCGCGTTGCCGCTGGCCACCGGAAAGCTGGTGGGGGTAGCGCGCGGCGTGGTCGGCCTCGAGACCCACTTCATGAAGAACCGCGGCGCTGCGGCTCATCTGCTCGGCCACCGGCACGCCGGCGAGCGCCAGCGGCTCGGCCAAGGCGCGGCCAAGGGTGAGCCGTGGATTGAGCGCGCCATGGGGATTCTGGAACACCATCTGGCACCGGCGGCGCGTGCCAGCCGGCAACGGCCGCTCACCCGCCCCCACCCCGTGGCCGAGTAGGCGGATGCGGCCGGCCGAGGGCGCGTGCAGGCCGGCAAGCGCGGCCGCGAGCGTGCTTTTGCCGGAGCCCGACTCGCCCAGCACGCCAAGGGTGCGCCCGGCCGCAAGGGAGAGCGACACGTCGTGCACCGCGCGGAGCGATCCGCCGAACAGGCCGGGCATGGGATAGTCGACGCACACGCCCTCCGCCGCCACGACCACCGGACGGGTTGTGCGCTCAGACGCCGGCCTCTCGGCCGGCATCTCGATGAGACGGCGCCGCGCGCCGACCAGCCGGGCGGTATAAGGATCGCGCGGCCGGGCCATCACCTCTCGTGTCGGGCCGGTTTCGACGATGCGGCCATGCTGCATCACCGCCAGGGAATGGCCGAGCGCGCCGGCCACCCCGAGGTCGTGGGTGATGATCAGTAGGGCAAGCTGCCGGCTCTCCTGCAGCCGCCCCAGCAGCGCCACGATGTCCGCCTGCACGTTGGCGTCGAGCGCGCTGGTGGGCTCGTCGGCGATGAGGACGTCCGGCTCGCCGGCCAGCGCCATCGCGATCATGACCCGCTGCTGCTGGCCACCGGAAAGCTGGTGGGGGTAGCGCCGGGCGAGCACGGGCGGGTCCGGCAGTTCGACCTCGGCGAGGCGCGCCGCGATCCGCCGGCGCCGCTCTGTACGCGAGGTGATGCCGGCCCGCAGCAGCGCCTCGTCGATCTGCTCGTCCACCCGCATGAAGGGGTTGAGGCAGGCCATCGGGTCCTGGAACACCATTGCGATCCGCCGTCCGCGCAATGGGCGCCAACGCGACTCGTCGCGCGGCGCCAATGCGCGGCCCTCAAAGGTGATGCGGGTGGCGGGATCGATGGTGAGCCCCTCGGGCAGCAGGCCGAGAAGCGCCAGCCCGGTGAGGGACTTGCCGGAGCCGGATTCGCCGATGATGGCGAGCGTCCGCCCGGCTTCGAGGTCGAGCGAGACACCGTCGACCAGGCGCCGTCCGGCCGCACTGACGACGAGGTGGCGCAGGCTGAGGAGCGGTGCGGTCATGATGTCAGCCTCGGATCGACCAGGCGATGGACGAGATCGGTCGCCGCGTTGACGACCACCAGTGCCACGGCGACGACGAGGATCGCCGCCTGGATCACCGGATAATCCCGGCCCTGGATCGCGTTGAGCAGCAGGCTGCCGACACCGGGCAGGCCGAACAGCACCTCCATGGTCAGCGTGCCGGCGACGAGGCTGGTCAGCACCAGCCCGGAGAGTGCCGCCAGCACCGGCACGGCGGTCGGCAGCAGATGGCGAAGAGCGACGCGCAAGGGTGCCAGCCCCTTGGCGCGGGCTGTGCGGACATGGGCAGAGGTCGCCGCTTCCCGCAGCTCCTCGTGCAGCGGCTTGACGATCAGACCGGCGCTGTCGATGCCGATGATGATCACCGGCAGCACCATCGAGCCGAGCACGGGAAGCCAGCCGAGCCAGATCGAAAACACCAGGATGCCGACCACGCCGACGCAGAAGGTGGGCAGGGCGATCGACCACACGTTGAAGACATCGACCAGCCCGCGCAGCACGCGGCTGCCCGTGGTCACCGCCCCCACCGCGACCCCGACCGCAAGGAGGAGGGCCAGGGTGAAGCTGAGCGCAGTGAAGAGCAGCGTCGTCGGCAAGGCGGTCGCCAGCATGTCGGACACCGGCCGGTCGAAGCGGACCGACACGCCGAAATCCCCGCGGATCATGCGGCCGCTCCAGACCAGCAGCTGCTCGGCGACGGGCCGGTCGAGCCCGAGCTGGTGGCGCAGCTCGGCCTGCTGCGCCGCGGTCAGGTCGCCCTCGAGGCCCTTCACATCCACCGCGTCGCCGGGCACCAGCCGGGCGAGCAGGAAGACGATGACGACGATGCCGGCGGCCTGCGCCAGCATGCGCCCCAGCGTGGCGGCCAGGGGAACGAGCCGGTGGAGAAAGGGCTTCATAGCGCGGCCTCTCCGGCGTGCCGTAGCGGATCGAGCCGCCGCCGCACCGCCTCGCCCAGGATGGAGAGCGACAGGGTGAGGAGAACGATGGCGACCACCGGCGCCAGAATGGCGTGCGGGGAGGATTCGATGTAGCGGCTCGCATCGGCCACCATGCGACCCCAGGTCGGCGCGTCCGGAGAGGAGCCCAGCCCGAGAAAGCTCAGCACCGATTCCGTCACCACGCAGCGCGGCAGCAGGATGGCCGCCTGGGTGACGAGCCCGCCGACGAGATTCGGCGCGAGATGCAGCCGCAGCACATGAAGCCTGCCGCCGCCGAACAGCCGCGCCGCCGCGACATAGTCCTTCACCATCTCGCGGTGGAAGGTGGCGCGGGCGACATAGGCGAAGAACGGCGCGAAGGCGATGCCGAGCGCGATCACCACCGGCCGGGCCCCGGCGCCCAAGGCGACGATGAGCAGCAGCGCCAGCAACACGTCCGGCATGGCCCGCACCAGATCGACCAGCGCGAACAGCGCCGTCTCCGCCCATCGCCCCAGCGACAGCGCGATGAGGCCGCACCCGGCACCCAGCACGAAGGCGACCAGCGCCCCGCCGAAGCCGACCATCAGCGTGGTGCGCGCGCCCATGGCAAGGCGGGAGAACACGTCCCGCCCCATATGGTCGGTGCCCAGCCAATGCTCAGGGCCGGGCGGCTGGTTCAGCGCCAGCAGGTCCTGGTCGAGCGGGTCGAACGGCGCGACCAGCGGCGCGGCGAGGGCGAGCGCCAGGATGGCCGCCAGCACCAGCGCCGCGACCACCCGGCGCGGGGAGATCTCCCGCCGCACCGTCTCGCGCCCCCGCGCGGGCAGGGCGAGGCTCACGACCGGGCCGCCAGCCAGGTCTGGGCGAGGCCGCCATCGGCCCGGTTGGGCGACCAGGTGAAGCCGGGCGCGTAGCCCTCCACGCCCTTGCGGATGACGATCTGGTCGGCGTTGAGCCCGAGGGCGACGACGTAATATTTGTCCATCACCAGCTTCCACGCCTGGAGATAGGCCTCGCGGCGGGCGGCGAGATCGGTCTCGGCGACGGCCTTTTTCACCAGCGCGTCGTAGTCGGCATCCTGGATGCCGCCCCACAGCACCGGGTTCGGCCCGTCGCTCATCATGCGGACATAGCGCAGGAAGATGTCGGCGCGGGGACCCGAATCCATGCAGTTCATGTCCCAGTCGTACTGGCCGAGGCGCTTTTGCGTGCCGATGTCGTCGAGCGCGACGTGGTTCACGTTGAAGCCGAGCTTGCGCACCATCTGCACCACCACCTGGGGGTAGCTCTCCTGCCAGGAGACGAACTCGATGGTTTCTTTGGCCGGATCGACGCCCGCCTCCTTCAGCAGGGCCCGTGCCCTGGCGAGGTCCGCCCTGGCGTGCGGGTCGGCCCGGAACAGGGCCTCGTCGAAATAGACATTGCCGGGCCCGACCATCTGGTTCGAGACGACGCCGGTGCCGGCCGAGGCGAAATTGACGAACGCCGCCTTGTCGATCGCATAGGCCAGCGCCTGGCGCACCCGCACGTCGTTGAAGGGCGGCCGCGGCTTGCGGTTGTTGAAGGCGACGAAGTACCAGCCGGCATCCTTCAGCGGGGCGACGCGCAGCTTCGGGTCCTTGGCCAGCTGCTGGGCAATGTCGGCCGGCACATTGGCGATGTCGATCTCGCCGGCGCGCAGCGCAAGCTGGCGATCGGCCCCGTCGCGCAGGTCCGCCTCGACGGCCGAGAGGTAGGGCATGCCGCCGCGCCAGTAGGCGGCGTGGGCGGGGGCGGTGAGCTTCACCTTGGGCTGCCACTCCCCGAACGTGAAGGGACCGGTGCCGATCGGGGTGGTGATGACGTCGTCCCACCCCGGCGACCGGGGCGAGAGGATCCAGAGTTCGGACATCAGGTTGGCCAGCGGGGCATAAGGCTCGCGCAGGGTGATGACGACGGTCTTCGGGTCGGGCGACGTCACGCTGTCCACCAGCTTCATCGCCGAGGCGAGCCAGCCGCCCTTCACCTTGTCCTTGACGCGGGTGATGTTGGCGACCACGTCGGCGGCGCCCATCACCTCGCCATTGTGGAACCTCACCCCCTCGCGCAGCGTGAAGCTGTAGGTCTTGCCGTCCGGCGAGATGCTGAACGCCTCCGCCAGGAAGGGCTGGACGGAGCCGTCATCACTGATCGAGGTCAACGCCTCGACATAGATCTGCTGCACGGCGATCGAGCCGGTGTGGCGGTGCGGGTCGGCGGTGTCGAGCCCGAGCGTCGCATAGCGCAGCACGCCGCCGCGCTGGGGTTCGGCGGCCGCGCGCGCGGCGTCGGGGATGAGCCCGGGGGCAAGCCCGACAAGGCTTCCGCCAAGGCCGGCGGCGGTGCCGGCGAGGAAAGTGCGTCGGCTGAGGCGCAACGTGGTCATCGGCGGATCTCCGAAGCGGAAAACGAAGGGGCGGGTGAGGCAGGCGGCGGCGCCGCCGCGGCCTGCAGCGCGGTGCCGTCGGTGTCCTCGGCCGGCAGGCCGAGATGGACGAGCAGGGTGGGCGCTATGTCGACCACCGTTGCGGGAGCGGGGCAGCGGCCGGCGGGAAAGCCGGCGCCCTCGATGACGAGGACCGGGGCCTGCTCATGGGCGTTCAGCCCACCATGCTGGCCGAAGCCGAGACGGTCCGCCTTGCCGCCCTGCGGCCGTACCGCGAGGCTGCGGCCGGGGATGCCGAACGCGTTGGGCGTGTCGTCGCCCTTCATCGACACCGCGAAAGCAAGGGCGCCCGACGGCGCCTGCCCGACGGCGCCGAGTTCATCCGGGCCGAACACCGCGCCGGCCCAGGGCCGGCTGCGCAGGAAATCGTCGAGCCGCCCGCGCCGGGGCTCGTGGTCGGGATGGAGATAGATGAGCGCGGCGGTACCGTTGGCGGCGACGACCACGTCGCCGGAATGGACATCGGCCTTCAGCCCGGCGGCGACGAGCTCCGCCTCGATGTCGACGACACCGCCGACGGTCTCGTGGCCGTGATCGGAGCCGGCGACCAGCAGCACCTCCTCCCCTGCCCGGCGCAGCGCCTCCACCGCGGCAACGACCCGCCCGAGTTGGGCATCCGCCGCCGCCAGCACCGCCAGATGCTGCGGCGAGCCCAGCGGCGTCTCGTGCTGGATGTGGTCCGGCTCACCCATCCAGAGCACCGCGAGCGCCGGGCCGCCGGGGCAGAGCGCGTCCGCGATGAAGCGCGACGTCATCGCCGCATCGCCCGCGGCGTCGAGCCCGATGTCGAGCCCGTTCGCCAAGGGCACCCGTCCGGGGCCGAAGCAGCCGGCGCGGTGAAAGACGCGGCCGTGCCCGTCGGGATCATGGGCATAGGCGGCGCCGGGCGAAACATTGCTGAAGATCATCGCCCCGCCATGGCTGGCCAGCCGCTCGGCGAGGGTCGGCACGGCGAGGGAACGGCCGGTGACCCGGCGCTTGTGCTGCAGGAAGTCGGGATGGCCGGCATCGTGGCGCACCAGCCGCCCGTCCTCGACCAGCACCAGGGTGTTGCCCTGAAGCCCGTGCCGCGCCGGCCAGCACCCCGTCGCGAGCGTGGAGGACACCACCCTCGTGGCGGAGGGAAAGCTGGAGCGATAGGCGGGGAAGAAGGTGCCGCGCTCCTTCAGCGCCGCCAGATGTGGCGTGCGCGCCGCGTCGACGACGTCGCGGCGCAGGCCGTCGAGGATGACGAGAACGGCGCGGCGCATCCGTCAGCCCACCCGGTTCAGGGCGTAGTCGAAGATATCGAAATTGCGCAGCCGGCCGGCCGCACCCGCCTGCCCCAGCGGGTGGGAGAGAAGAAAGGGCACCCGCTGTTCCGCCAGGCTGCCATGCGAGCGCAGCCGCGCCCCGGCGAGCTGGCGGACGTCATGGTCCACCGCGCGGGCGCCGAGCGCGATGCCCGCGGCGCCTATCGCGACGAGATCGGCCTCCCGATCCGCCGGCATCTCGAAGCGGGCCGCGGCCTCCGCTCCCGTCAGCGCCAGCGCGACGCCCGGCTGGGCGAGCAGAACCTCCTGCACCGCGTCGGGCGAGAGGCCCTCCCTGAGGATGTGGACGCGCACGAAACCGCCGAGCGCGCCATGGTGCCGCACAAAGGGATCGGTGATCGGACAGATCACCCGGGTCGCCCCTTCGCCGAAGGCGGCGTCGAGCGCATCGCCGAGATAGCTCACGCGCGGGGTGCCATCGGGATGGGCCATGTCGCTCATGCCATGATCGGCGGTGATGCCGACGACGGCCCCCAGCGCCATTAGCCGCGCCAGCCGGTCATCCACCGCCGCCATGAAGGCCAGCGCCTCCGGCGCCGCCGGCGCGTGCTTGTGCTGGATATAGTCGGACAGCGAGAGATAGAGCACCTCCGCCCGCCCCGCCTCGATCAGCCGGATGCCGGCGTCGAGCACGAAGAGCGAGAGCTCGGCCGAGTACTGGTCGGGCCTCGCGAGGCCGACGAAGCCGGCCGCGTCGGCGATGCCATGCTCCTCCTCGGTAGTGCCCTCGGCGCATTCGGCGGAGAAGGCGATGCCGGCAAGGCCGAAGGCCAGCGCCTTGCGCAGCTTGTCCTTGGCCGTGACGACCGCCACCGCGCTGCCGATGCCGGCGAGGCCGGCCAGGATGGTGGGCGCGCGCATCAGCGCGGCGTCGAGCATCATCACCGTCTCGCCGGTGGCGCGGTCGAGATAGAAATTGCCGGCGACGCCATGCACGGATGGCGGCGCGCCGCAGACGATCGACACGTTGTTCGGGTTGGTGAAGGTCGGCATGGCCGCGTCGGCGAGCGCGGCATGGCCGCCGCGACGCATGGCGTCGAGCGTGGGAGTCACGCCGGCCTGCGAGCCCGCCTCGATATAAGCGGGATCGCAACCGTCAAAGCAGATAACCACCGTCGTGCGGCGCGGCTTTCGGTAAGTCCTTCCGTTCACAACAACGTATTCGCTCGACAGGGACCCGCCGGACATTACCGCTTCCATTTCCATTTTCCGTTATGAAACTGTCGCAAAAACAATATAGAGTGGATATTTTTCGATTTCTTGCGTTATGTTCACTTCATCATTATTGACTATCGCCGCCTCCAGTAAAGCGATATTAGTTCTGTCGCTGTGTGAGATTTTGGAACAGAACCATGCGACGCAGTCTTCCCCCGCTGAAGGCGATGGTGGCGTTCGAGGCGGTGGTCCGGCTTGGCAGCGTCACCGCGGCGGCCGACGAGATCGGCGTCACCCACAGCGCGGTGAGCAAGCAGCTGGCGGTGCTGGAGGCCTGGCTCGGCGCGCCGCTCTTCGAGAACAACCGCCGCCACATGACGCCGACCCCGCCGGCGCTGCGGCTGGCTGGCGCCGCCGGCGCCGCGCTGGACCTGCTCGCCTCCTCGGTCGAGGCGTTCATGCCGGCCGGGGCGCCGGAGGTGCTGGAGGTCATCGCCCCCGCCACCTTCGCCATGCGCTGGCTGATCCCCCGCCTGCCGGCGTTCGAGGCGGAATTCCCCCATGTCGATGTGCGCGTGCGCCCCATCCATACGGGCGAGGAGTGGCGCGACATTCCCTTCGACGTGGTGATCCGGCGCGGCGAGGCGCTGCAGAGCGGCCTGCGCAGCATCACGCTGCTGCGCGAGGCGATCGGGCTGCTGGTGCGGCCGGAAATCGCCGCGGCGCTGGGCGGAGTGAGCGACCTCGCCCGCCTGCCCCTTCTCGAAGCGGCCACCCGCCCCGGCGAGCTAGCGCGATGGCTGCTGGCCGCGGGGATGGCGGTGGAGCGCGCCGCCGAGGCCACGCGCTTCGGCCATTTCTACATTGCGCTCGAGGCCTGTCTCGCCGGAGCGGGTGCGATCGCCGCGCCGATCGAGGTGGTCGGCGACCTGCTGGCGCGAGGTGAGCTGGTGGAGCCGTTCCCGGCGCTGCGCATCGAGGGGCCGGACTACCGGCTCGGCTACCCGCCGGGCGGGGCCCGCACCACCCTCGCCGCCTCCTTCGCCGACTGGGCGGCACGGACGGCAGGCAGCGCGACCGCACCGGCGGCGTGATGGCGCGGCGGGAACAGATCGGATCGGACGCCGACGCGCTGGCCCAAGGCCCCTCAGCTGATGGAGGGGCACAATGCCTGGATCAGGCGCGGCTTCGACGACGGCGTGTTCCCGCTGGTCGGCAACCTTCAGCCGGCCGGCGGCGGCGTCATCCTCGCCCATGAGGCGACCCCCGCGGCGATCGCGGCGCGGGTGCAGGACGACGCCTTCGTCGGCGATGGCGTGGTCACCGCCGGGATTCTCGCCGTCGCTCCCGGCCACACCGACGACCGGCTCGCCTTTCTGAAAGGCTGAGACCGGTGGCGTCGGGCGCCGCGACCGGCCCATCGGGCGTCCGCTGCGCCCGCTTCCCGCGCGATCTCTTACTTTCGGTAGATTGACCGTCGCCCCCGCTGCTTACACCCTCGCGTCCAAGAAATAGGCACGCACGAGAGGGGCCGCATTCATGAGCAACTCGCTGGACCACGCCCTGCGCCTGCGGGCGCTGCGCGTGGTTCCCGGCGGCATGTGGGGACACATGCACGCCAAGGACCTGCCGGAAGGCTATCCCCAGTTCTTCGCCCGCGGCGAGGGCTCCCGGCTGTGGGATGTCGACGGCAACGAATATCTCGACTTCATGTGCAGCTGGGGGCCGATCATCCTTGGCCACCACCACCCGGAGGTCGACGCCGCGGCTTTCGCCCAGTACCAGCTGGGCGACGCCATGAACGGCCCGGCCGAGGCCATGGTGGAGCTCGCCGAGCTGATGGTCGAGTTGATCCCCCACGCCGACTGGGTGCAGTTCGAGAAGAACGGCACCGACGCCACCACCACCGCCGCCACTATCGCCCGCGCCGGGACCGGCCGGCGCAAGATCCTGGTCGCGCGGGGCGCCTATCACGGTGCGGTGCCGTGGTGCTCGCCCTCCCTCGTCGGCGTCACCGCCGAGGACCGCGCCCACATCCTCACCTATGACTACAACGATATCGACAGCCTGAACGCCGCGGTGGCCCTCGCCGACGGCGACCTCGCCGGCATCATCGTCAGCGCCTTCCGCCACGACTACGGCAAGGACCAGGAACTGCCGACGCCCGCCTTCGCCCGGGCGGCGCGGGCCGCCGCCGATGCCGCCGACGCCGCGCTGATCCTCGACGACGTGCGCGCCGGCTTCCGGCTCTCGCTCGGCGGAAGCTGGGAGCGCGTGGGCGTGCGGCCCGATCTCTCGGCGTGGTCGAAGGCGATCGCCAACGGCTTCCCGCTCTCGGCGGTGACCGGCAATGACCGCTTCCGCGCCGCCACCCAGTCCATCTTCACCACCGGCTCGTTCTGGTGCGGGGCGATGTCGATGGCCGCGGCGGTGGCGACACTCAACATCCTGCGCCGCGACCAGGCGGTCGAGCACATGGAGAAGATGGGCACCGCGCTGCGCGAGGGCCTCGACCGCCTCAGCGCCGACCATGGCATAGCCATCCGCCAGACGGGTCCGGTGCAGATGCCGATGGTGCTGTTCGAGGACGATGCCGGCTACCGCAAGGGGTTCGCCTTCTGCGCGGCGGCCCTCAAGGCGGGGGTCTATTTCCACCCGCAGCACAACATGTTCCTCAGCGCCGCGCACACGCCCGAGGACATAGCCCGCGCGCTCGAGGCCGCGGATGCGGGCTTCCGCGCCGTGCGCAGCCTCGCCGCGGCCCCCGCCTGAACCGAGCGCCGGCCTGCCACCACGCTGCGGCGGGCCGGCTACGCCTCACGCGCCGCCGGCGGATCCACCGGTCCGGCCATCCGTGCCGGCCGCCTAACGGCTTTCCCTACTCCGCATTCCCTGCTCCGCGTTCCCGCTCCCCGCCCCCGTCCGCCCGGAGATACCGCCCATGGCCCTGCCCTCCCGCTTCGCCCTCTCCTCGGGATTTGCCGCCGCACTGCTGAGCTCGGTCTTCGTCCTGCCGCTGGGCGTGCCGAAGGCCGCCGCAGAAGGCCCCCTCGTCGTGGCCCGCGCCATGGACATCAACTCGCTCGACCCGGCGCGCGCCTATTGCGACACCTGCCAGATCTACCTCTCGGCGGTCTATGCGACGCTGCTGACGCTGGCACCCGACAACCAGACCATCATCCCCAGCCTCGCCCGAAGCTGGGAGGTGAGCCCGGATGTGACGACCTTCACCTTCCACCTCGACCCCGCCGCCACCTTCTCCGACGGCAGCCCGGTCACCGCGGCGGACGTGAAGTGGTCGCTGGAGCGGCTGAAGAACGTCAAGGGCGGCCCGTCCTATCTGATGGACAGCCTGAAGGCGATCGAGGCGAAGGACGACAGGACCGTCGTCATCACCACCACGACGCCGAACTCCGAATTCCTCGGCATCCTCGCCGCGCCCTATACCGGCATCGTCAACGCCAGGCTCGCCACCGCCAACGGCGCCAATGCCAAGGACGACGCGGCGACCTCCGACACCTCCGACACCTGGTTCCTCGCCCATTCGGCGGGCGCCGGCCCCTTCGTCCTCGAGGCCTATGCGCCCGACGACTCCCTGCGGCTCACGCGTAACGAGGCCTATTGGGGCAAGAAGCCGGCCGTGCCCGCGGTGGTGCTGAAGCAGACCGCGGACGCGGTCACGCAGGCGCAGATGCTGCAGTCCGGCGCCGCCGACATCGCCATGCAGGTCGATCCCGACACGGCGAAGACGGTGTCGTCGCCCGACGTCACCTTCAAAGCAGTGCCATCCTTCAATTACGTCTATGCCGCCATCAGCCCGGCGGCGAAGGGCGCGCCGGTGCCGCTGACCCGCGAGGTGCGCGAGGCCATCGCGCTCGCGCTCGACTACAAGGGCATCATCGACTTCACCGTCGGCGGCGAAGGCAAGGAGCAGCCCTCCCCCATCCCGAACGGCTATCCCGGAACCAGCAACCTGCCCGCCCCGGTTTTCGACGTGGCCAAGGCGAAGGAGCTCCTGGCCAAGGCCGGCTATCCCGACGGCTTCGCCATGGAACTCGAACTGCCGGCGATGAACGTCTATGGCGTCGACCTCTCGCTGCTGGCGCAGAAGGTGCAGCAGGATCTCGGCAGGATCGGCATCAAGCTCTCGCTCAAGCCGGTTCCCTTCACCGTGTGGGCCAGCGACATCGACAGCCCCGGCGCGCCCTTCGCGCTCGGCTTCTTCGCCCCGGACTATTTCGGCAGCGCCCAATACGTGCAGTATTTCGGCATGTTGCCCGACATGCCCTGGGCCAAGCGCGCCGGCGTGGGCAAGGAGCCCGGCCTCGACGGCAAGGAGCAGCTGGCGATGTACCAGGCCGCGCTCGCCGCCACCGATACCGCCGGGCAGGAGAAGGCCTATCACGACCTCGCGCTGAAGATGATCGACGACAAGATCATCCTGCCGCTGGTCAGCCCGAACCTCGTGCTCGCCTACCGCAACGAGGTGAGCGGCGTGCGCTACAGCGCCTGCTGCAACCTGCCGCTCGGCGAAATCGAGAAGAAGTGAGGGGTGGCGGCGCCATGCTGAAGGTCGTCGTGCGGCGTTTGCTGGTGATGCCGTTCCTGCTGCTCGGGATCGTCACGGCGACCTTCCTGCTGGCCCAGTTCACCAAGGGCAACCCGCTCATCTCCATCATCGGCGCGCGCAATCTCGGCAATGCCGAAATTGTCGCCGCAGCCAAAGCCCGCTGGGGGCTCGACGGATCGGTGCCGGAACGTTACGCCATCTATGTCTGGAACCTCGCCCATGGCGATCTCGGCACCTCCTTCCGCACCCGGCAGCCAGTGCTGACCGACCTCGCCCAGCGCCTGCCGGCGACGCTGGAACTGGTGATCGCGGCGATGCTGGTGGGTGCCGTCGGCGGCATCGTGCTCGCCATCGTCTCCGCCGAATTCAAGGACAGCGCCGCCGACCACCTCGCCCGGCTGGTCGCGCTGGTCGGCTCCTGCCTGCCGGTGTTCTGGCTGGGGCTCATCGCGCTCTTCCTGTTCACCGTCCAGACCCGTCTGCTGCCGGGGCCGGGCCGGCTCGACATCCGCGCCGTGGCACCGCCCGCCGTCACCGGCTTCATGCTGGTCGACACGCTGCTCGCCGGCGACCGGGCCGGCTTCGTCGACGCGCTGCGCCATCTCGTGCTGCCGGCGGCGGTGCTCGGCTGGTCGGTGATGGGCATCGTCACCCGCATGGTGCGGGCCTCGATGCTCGACGTGCTGGGGCAGGACTACATCACCATGGCCAGGGCCAAGGGCGCCGGGCGGCTGCGGGTGCTGGTCCACCACGCGCTCGCCAACGCGCTCATCCCCGCGCTCACCATTCTCGGCTTCACCTTCGCCTATCTCATCACCGGCTCGGTGCTGGTGGAAACCATCTTCTCCTGGCCGGGGATCGGCTCCTATGCGGTGGATGCCGCGCGCAGCCTTGACTATCCCGCCATCACCGGGGTGACGATCATCGGCGGCCTCGGCTTCCTGCTCGCCAACCTCATGACCGACATCGCCTACGCCGCCGCCGACCCCCGCATGAGGGACGCCGGCTGATGCTGTTCGGTCCTTCCGCGCCCGCCATCGCGCGTCCCCGGCCCCGCCTTGCCGCCGGCATCGGCCGCGCCTTTCGCCGCCTCGGCTGGTCGCAGCTTCCGGTGATCTTCGCCATCGCGGTGCTGGCCGGGCTGGTCCTCGTCGCCGTCACCATCCCGTGGTGGACGCCCTACGACCCGATCGGCCTTGCCGGCCGGCGGCTGCAGCCGCCGAGCGCGGCCCACTGGCTCGGCACCGACGCGCTGGGACGGGACGTGCTGGTGCGCACTATCTACGGCGCCCGCTATTCGCTGCCGATCGCCGCTGCCGTGCTCGCCGCCGCGGTCGGCATCGGGGTGGCGGCCGGGGCGCTCGCCGGCTTCCTCGGCGGGGTGGCGGACAATGTGCTGATGCGGCTGGCCGACATCACCCTCGCCTTTCCCCCGGTCCTGCTCGCCATGGCGATCGCGGCCTCGCTGGGGCCCGGCCTCGTCAACACTGCCCTCGCCCTCATCATCGTGTGGTGGCCGATCTATGCCCGGCTGATGCGCGCGCAGGTGTTGAACGTGAAGAAGCTCGACCATGTCGATGCCGCCATCGTCAGCGGCGTGACGCCGGGGCGGCTGCTGTTCCGTCACATCATGCCGCTGTGCTGGAGCCCGATCTTCGTCAACATGACGATGGATGTCGGCCAGGTCATCCTGCTGGCAGCCGGCCTCAGCTTCATCGGCCTCGGCGCCCAGCCACCCACCCCGGAATGGGGCCAGATGATCGCCGAGGGCGCCTCCAACTTCTACAACTGGTGGATCGCTCTCGGCCCCGGCGTCGCGATCTTCCTCGTTTCGCTCAGCGCCAATTTCCTCGGCGACGCGCTGCGCGACCTCGCCGATCCGCAGTCCCGGGGGCGGTGAGCGATGGAACAGCCGCTTCTCGACATCAAGGGGCTGACCGTCTCGATCCCGGTCCGCGGCGGCGAGCGGGCCGCGGTGTCGAATGTCGATCTCTCGGTGGGGCGGGGCGAGGTGGTCGGCCTCGTCGGGGAATCCGGCTCGGGCAAGAGCCTCTCCATGCTCGCGGTGATGGGGCTGCTGCCGCGGCATTTCGCGGTCTCGGGCTCGATCCGCTTCGACGGCATGGAGCTGTGCGGCGCACCGGAACGGGCGATGCGGGCGCTGCGCGGCCGGCGCATCGCCATGGTGTTCCAGGATCCGATGACCGCGCTCAACCCGGTCCGCACCGTCGGGGCCCAGATCGCCGAGATGATCCGCCTGCACAACCCGCGGCTCTCCGGCGCCGAGGTGCGGGAGCGGGCGCTGGGCCTGCTGGAGGCCGTCGCCATTCCCGCGCCCGAGCGGCGGTTCGACCAATACCCCCATGAATTTTCCGGCGGCATGCGCCAGCGCGTGGTGATCGCCATCGCCATCGCCAACGACCCCGACCTGCTGATCGCGGACGAGCCGACCACCGCGCTCGATGTGACCATCCAGGCCCAGATCATGGAGATTTTCGCCCGGCTGCGCGCCGAGCGTGGCATCGCGGTGGTGCTGATCACCCACGATCTCGGCCTCGTCGCCGGCCTCGCCGACCGCATGAGCGTGCTCTATGCCGGTCGCATCGCCGAGCGCGGCCCGGTGGGGCCGGTCTTTGCCGCGCCGCGCCATCCCTATACGGCGGGGCTGCTCGCCGCGGTGCCCTCCATCGACGACGTCGCCGAGCGGCTCTACGCCATTCCCGGCACGCCGCCCGGGCTGGGAGAGCGGCCGCCGGGCTGCGCCTTTGCCCCGCGCTGCGGCTTCGCGGTGCCGCTGTGCCGCTCCAGCGAGCCCGCCCTCGCCCGGTTCGGCTCGGCCGTGGCGGCGTGCCACCGCGCCGGGGAGCTGTCGCTGTCCCACCTCTCGGAAAAGGAGGCGTGATGCCGGCCAACCCCACCTCCGCCGATGCCGATGCCGATGCCGGTGCCGGTGCCGGTGCCCATATGGGTGCCGATGCGGGTGCCACTACCCGCTCCGCCGGCCCGCTCCTCGACGTCGAGGAGTTGCGCGTCGATTTTCCGGTCCGCCGCGGGCTGGTGTTCGCCCGTCAGGTCGGCGCCATCAGCGCGGTCGCCGGCGTTTCGCTGCAGCTCCAACCCGGCGAGACGCTGAGCGTGGTCGGCGAATCCGGCTGCGGAAAATCGACGCTCGCCCGCGCCATCATGGGGCTGGTGCGGCCTACCGCCGGCCATATCCGCTTCCGCGGGACCGAGCTTGGCGGGCTGACGCCGGCGGCGATGCGGCCCTATCGGCGCCGGCTCCAGCTGGTGTTCCAGAATCCCTATGCCTGCCTCAACCCGCGGATGACGGCGATCGAGAACATTGCCGAGCCGCTGCGCATGCTGCCGCTCGGCCGGGCCGAGCGCCGGGCCCGGGCGCTCGATTCCCTGCAGCAGGTGCAGCTTCTGCCCGAACAGGCCGACCGCCACCCCTTCGCCTTCTCCGGCGGCCAGCGCCAGAGGATCGGCATTGCCCGGGCGCTGGTGGCGGAGCCGGAGGTGATGATCCTCGACGAGCCGGTCTCGGCGCTGGACGTCTCGGTGCAGGCCGGCGTGCTGAACCTGCTGAAGGACATCCAGCAGCGCACCGGCATCGCCTATCTCTTCATCGCCCACAACCTCGCCGTGATCCGGCACATGTCGGACCGGGTGGCGGTGATGTACCTGGGCCGCATCGTCGAGAGCGCGCCGCGCGAGGCGCTGTATCGCCGGCCGCTGCACCCCTACACCATGGCGCTGCTCTCGGCGGCGCCGATTCCCGATCCGGTGCGCGAGAAGGCCCGCCAGCGCATCGTGCTGACCGGGGACGTGCCGAGCCCGGCCCAGCGCCCCTCCGGCTGCGGCTTCCGCACCCGCTGCTTCAAGGCCACCGCGCTGTGCGCCGAGCAGGACCCGCCGGCCCGCACGCTCGCCCCCGGCCACAGCGTGTGCTGCCACCACCCGGGCTGAGTGGCGGTAGCGCGGTGGCGTTCGCACGCCGCGGCGGCGTTTTACCGCCGTTCTGGCCGCCTTCTTGCGTCGGGCAAGGCATGCGTGCAGGCAACGCACCTCCCCATTGCGAGACCGCAGCCATGCTTCAGCACCCGGCGCTCCGCCCCGCGCCCGCCCTGGACGAGCAGATCGCGCAGATCCGCAACGTGGCGCTGTCCGTGTTCCAGGCGGGCTCGGCGGTGTTCTACTGGATCGACGACGACCGCTCGATGCAGGTCGCCGACACGACAGGGCCGTGCTGCCGCTACATCGGGCGCTATCTGCGCGACATGCAGGCATTCGACCCGCTGAACATCGACCGGCTGGTCGCTTCCCGCAAGCGCGTCGCAACCATGAGCCAGGACCGCTCGCTGGCCCCCCGCAGCGCCTTCGAGCGGTACAGCCGCTATCTCAGCGACAGCGAGATCGCCGACGTGCTCGACTTCGTCTTCTGGCAGGACGACGAGCCGATCGCCGGGCTCGGCATATTGAAGCAGTGCAGCGACCCGCTCATCTCGGGCGAAACGCTGCGGGTGGCGCAGTCGATGCAGCCCTATATCGAGTATCAGCTCGGCGGCCATCCCCGCCCGCGCGACCGCCGGCGCCAGCGCCTGCTTCAGCGCGTCTATGGCCTGACCGCGCGGGAGATCGAGATCGCCGACCTCATCCGCGACGGCCTCGCCAACCGCGACATCGCCGAGACGCTCAATATCGGGCTGGGGACGGTGAAGACCCACCTGCTGCACATCTTCCAGAAGATGGACGTGTCGAACCGCACCATGCTGTCGACCCGGCTGGCCCAGGACCCCGCCCCGCCTTACGCCGACCGGGGCTGAACCCGGCGCGCGGGAAAACCACGGCAGGGTCCCTTGCGGGGCGACCGCGCGACAGGGTCCCCGCGGAAAAGCCGCCACGCCGGCGGCGGCGGCCCGGCCGGTGCTCCTCAGCCTCGCCGGGGCGAAGCGCGGCCGCGCGGCGCCCGCTTGCCCGCCACCGCCAGCAGCCGGCGGAAGGTCGGGCATTCCATATGCGAGGGCGCCGGGCAGTCGGCGACGTGGCGCAGCGTGTCGCGCAGGGCCCTGAGCTCATGAATCTGGCGGTCGATCGCCTCCGCCTTCTCCTGCAGCGCGGCACGCGGCAGGTCCGGCCGCCCGTCCCCGCCGAACATGCCGGCGATCTCCTGCAGCGAAAAGCCGGCGGCCTTGCCCATGGAAATGAGCGCGAGCTGCAGCAGCACCTCCGGTGCGAATTGCCGGCGCAGCCCGTGCCGGCCGACCGAGGTGATGAGCCCGGCCTCCTCGTAATGGCGTAGCGCCGAGGGCGGGATTCCGCTGCGCCGCGCCACCTCGCCAATATCCAGCACCTTCATGCTTGACCTCAAGTCGGCTTGAAGTGGCAGCCTGCGCCCGGATCGATATCAGGACAAGAGGTCATCGGGTGGAACAGGTTGAAACGCACGCATCTCACCGGCACGTCGCCCTCACGCTGGCCCTGGCGATGCTGCTGGCCTCGCTCGGCACCAGCATCGCCAATATCGCGCTGCCGGCCCTCGCCGCCGCCTTCGCCGCGCCCTTCGTGCAGGTGCAGGCGGTCGTCGTCGGCTATCTCGGCGCGCTGACCCTCGCCGCTCTGCTCGCCGGCCGGCTGGGGGACCGCCATGGGCTCAAGGCGGCGCTCGTCGCCGGGCTCGGCATCTTCACGGCGGGGGCGCTGCTGGGCGCCCTCGCCCCCACCCTGTGGCTGCTGGCCGCCGCCCGCGCGGTGCAGGGTTTCGGCGCGGCCTTTCTGATGACCCTCGCCATGGCGCTGATGCGCCAGAGCGCCAGCCCGGCGCGGCTCGGGCGGGCCATGGGCCTGCTCGGCACGATGTCGGCGCTGGGCACCGCGCTGGGGCCGTCGCTCGGCGGCCTGCTGATTCCGCTGGCGGGCTGGCGCGGCATCTTCTGGGCGCAGGTGCCGCTCGGCCTGATCGCGCTCGGCCTCGCGGTGGCGAGTCTGCCGCGGGACCGCGCACCGGGGCGGCAACCGCCGCCGGCCCGGCGCACGCCCGCCCAGCGCAGACCCGTCAGCGGCAGCCTCGTGCCGAGCCTGATCGCCAACCTGCTGGTCGCCGCGGTCATGATGGCGACGCTGGTGGTCGGCCCGTTCTATCTCGGTCGGGGCCTCGGGCTGACGGAGGCGGCGGCCGGCCTCGTCATGGCGGTGGGCCCGGCGGTGTCGATCGCGAGCGGTGTGCCCTCCGGCCGGCTGGTGGATGGGCTGGGAAGCGGCCGGGTGCTCGGCCTCGGCCTTGGCCTGCTCGCCGCCGGCGCGCTGCTGATGGCGCTGCTGCCGGCGTGGCTGGGCCTCGCCGGCTATGTGCTCGCCATCCTCGTGCTGACGCCGGGCTACCAGCTGTTCCAGGCCGCCAACAACACCGCGGCACTGGCCGATGTGCCGGCCGATCGGCGCGGCACGGTGGCGGGGCTGCTGAGCCTGTCGCGCAATGCGGGGCTCATCGCCGGCGCGTCACTGATGGGCGCGGCCTTCGCGGCCGGTGTCGGGGCGCAGGACCTTGCCCACGCGGCGCCGGCCGCCATCGCCGCCGGCCTGCGGCAGACCTTCCTGCTGGCGGGCGGGCTGATGGTCGCGGCGGCGGTGCTGCTGGGCTGCACCCGCGCGCGAGCTGCGGGGGACCGGGAAACCGGGCGGGAGGCCTGAACCGCCGCGCCGACCGGAGGTCCGAAGGGGGTGCCACCTGCCCGCCTCTTCGGACCATCCGCCCCCGATGCGGCCAAACTCCGCCATTGCCGTCGCGCCCCCGCCGCTGGATAAGACAGACGATGCGGCAGGGGGTAGCGGCAGGGGGTAGCGGAATGGCGAAGCTGAAGCGGAATCTCGGGCCGGTCGAGGCGGTGGGGCTGTCGCTGTCGGTCATGGCGCCGACCATGGGGATGGCGCTCAACGTGACGCTGGCGGCCGGCGCCGCCGGCATCGCGGCACCGCTCGGCTTCGCGGTCGGCACGCTGGTGGTGGCGGTGGTCGGGTTGTCCTTCGTCTTCTTCGCCGGCCGGACCACCAGCGCCGGCTCGGGCTATGCCTATATCGGCAAGACCTTCGGCCCCCGGGCCGGCTTCATCGCCGGTTGGTGCATGCTGCTGCTCTACATCGCCGGCGGCTCGGGCAGCGCGGCGCTGGTCGGCAACTTCCTGCGTGCGGCGCTGGCCGATCACGGGCTGGACATCGGCGGCTGGTGGCTGGCGCTCGGCGTCGGCTCACTCGGCCTCGCCACCGTCTTCGCCTGGCGCGACATGAGCTTCGCCACCCGGCTGATGCTGGTGCTGGAACTCGCCTCGATCACGGTGATCATCATCCTCGGCATTCGCATCCTGCTCGCCGTGGGCGGCAGCGAGGGGCTGAGCGCCGCCCCCTTCCGGCCGGATCCGGCGCTCGGCTGGTGGGGCGTCGGCTATGCCGTGGTGTTCGCGGTGCTGTCCTTTGCCGGCTTCGAAGCCGCCACCACCCTCGCGGAGGAAACCGGCCAGCCGGCCCGCGCCATCCCGATCGCGCTGGTGGGCTCCGTGGTGCTGGCGGGGCTGTTCTTCGTCTTCGCCTCCTACATCCAGGTGGTCGGCTTCGGGCTTGGCAATGTTAAGGAACTGGTCGCCAGCGAGGCACCGCTCAACACGCTGGCGCTGAAGTTCGGCACGCTGCGCATGGCGACCGCGCTCGACATCGCGACTGCGGTGTCGGCGGTCTCCTGCGTCATCGGCACGCTCTCGGCCGGCGCGCGCATGCTGTTCGTGCTGGGGCGGGCCGGGCTGTCGGCCCAGGCCGCGGTGGTGCATCCGGTCCATGGCACGCCGTCGGTGGCGGTCGGCATCGTCAGCGCGCTGATGCTGGCGGGCCTGCTGGCCTGGGCGCCCTTCATCGGCCCCGCGGACTATTACGACAGCGTCGGCACCATCGGCGTGCTCGCGCTCATCGTAGCCTATCTCGGCGTCACCGCCGCGGCGGCGGTCCATGCGCTGCGGGCGGGCAGCCGGCTGTGGCTGGCGCTGGGCGCCGCCGGCACGCTGGCCATGGCCTGGCCGCTCTACAACTCGGTCTATCCGGTGCCGGCCTTCCCCGGCAATCTGTGGCCTTATGTGGTGCTCGGCTGGATCCTGCTGGGGGCGGCGCTGCTGGTGGCGCGCCCGGCAATCGGCCGCAGCGAGCCTTAAAACGTTTCCGGCGAACGACTGTTCGCCGGAAAAGCTCCATAGTGCCGATGATCCGCAGCGCCTGCCGCAGAGCCACTCTACTCTTTTGCGGGACGCGCTGCAGACGCGGCCGGGCCGCCTGAATCGAGCTGGCGACATTCCGCGCCAAGCCGCTGAGCGGGCGCAGGATTCCCTCATGCCGCCGGCAACGCCGCGGTGCGCGGCCACGCCGGAGCGCCGGCCGCGCCGGGACGTCCGGCGGGGCGGCCTCCCGCATCTGGCCTGAGGTCACCCCACCCCATCCGGGGCGCCCGCCGCGGCCGCGGCACCCGGACCCGCGGCGTCTTTATGCCTTCCTTACACCGCCCCCCGGCAAACCGGATCGCACCCTTATGCGGCCCCGGCCTACATGCTGCGGCGGACCCACAAGGAGGGCTCGCCCGATGACCGCCTTTCCCGTTTCCGACCTTGTCTTCCTCGCGCTCGGCCTCGGCACCTTCGCGGTGCTGATCGCCTATGCGCGCTTCGCCGCCGGGGCCTGAGCCATGCTGGACCTCGCCCTCGGCGCCGCCGTCGCGCTCGGCCTCGCCGTCTACCTCGTGGTCGCGCTGCTGCGCCCCGAGCGGTTCTGACGCCCGCCGCCCCATTCCCGAAAGACCCGTGCCATGACCGCTCTCGGCTGGCTTCAGATAGCCATCATCCTCGCCGTCGTGCTCCTCACCGCCGTGCCGCTGGGCGCCTTCATGGCGCGGCTGTTCGGCGGCGAGCGCACGTTCCTCTCGCCCGTGCTCGCTCCGGTGGAACGGGCGATCTACCGCCTCGCCGGGATCGACCCCTCCCGCGAGCAGAGCGCGCTCGGCTACACGCTGGCGATGCTCGTCTTCAATGCCGCCGGCTTCGCGCTGCTCTACGCGCTGCTGCGCCTGCAGGGCGTGCTGCCGCTCAACCCGCTCGGCTTCGCCGGCCTCTCGCCAGACCTCGCCTTCAACACGGCGGTGAGCTTCGTCACCAACACCAACTGGCAGTCCTATGGCGGCGAGACCACGATGAGCCTGTTCAGCCAGATGGCCGGGCTCACCGTGCAGAACTTCCTGTCAGCGGCCACCGGGCTGGCGCTCGCGCTGGCGCTGGTGCGGGCCTTCGCCCGCTCCGGCTCGCCGACCGTGGGCAACTTCTTCGTCGATCTCACCCGCGCCGTGCTCTACCTCCTGCTGCCGCTGGCGCTGGTCTCCACGCTGGTGCAGGTGTGGACCGGCGTGCCGCAGACGCTGGACGCCACCGCCGGCGTCACCACGCTGGAAGGCGCCCGCCAGACCCTGGCGCTCGGCCCGGTGGCCAGCCAGATGGCGATCAAGCAGCTCGGCACCAATGGCGGCGGCTTCTTCAACGCCAATGCCGCCCATCCCTTCGAGAACCCCACCGCCTTCTCCAACGCGCTGGAGATCTGGCAGATGCTGGTCATCTCCACCGCGCTGGTCTTCGCCTTCGGCCGGCTGGTGGGCGACCGCCGGCAGGGCCGGGCGCTGGTGGCGGCGATCGGCGTCATCCTCCTTGCCGGCATCGCCGTCACCTATTGGGCCGAGGCGGCGGGCACGCCGATGCTGCAGGCGGCGGGGCTCGATCCCGCCGGCGGCAACATGGAGGGCAAGGAGGTGCGCTTCGGCCTCGCCGCCTCCGCGCTGTTCGCGGCGGTCACCACCGGGCTTTCCGACGGCGCGGTGAACGCGATGCACGGCTCCTTCACCCCGCTCGGCGGTCTCGCGCCGATGTTCCTCATCCAGCTCGGCGAGATCCTGCCGGGCGGCGTCGGCTCCGGGCTCTACGGCCTGCTGGTGATGGCGATCATCACCGTCTTCGTCGCCGGGCTGATGGTCGGGCGCACGCCGGAATATCTCGGCAAGAAGATCGAGGCGAAGGAGGTGAAGATGGCGATGCTGGCCATCCTCATCCTGCCCACCGCCATCCTCGGCTTCTCGGCGATGGCGGCGGTGCTGCCGGCCGCGCTCGCCGGCCTCGGCAATGCCGGGCCGCACGGGCTGTCGGAAATCCTCTACGCCTATTCCTCGGCGGCGGGGAACAACGGCTCGGCCTTTGGCGGGCTCTCGGCCAACAGCCCGTGGTGGAACACCACGCTCGGCCTCGCGATGATGCTCGGACGGTTCGGCTACATCGTGCCGATGATGGCCATCGCCGGCTCGCTGGCGGGCAAGACCCGGCTGTCGGCCTCCTCCGGCACCTTCCCCACCCATGGCCCGCTCTTCGTCGGGCTTCTGGTCGGCGTCATCCTCATCGTCGGCGGCCTGCAGTTTTTCCCCGCCCTCGCCCTCGGCCCGATCGCCGAGCAGGTGCAGATGCTGTCCGGCAAGCTCTTCTGAGCCGGATCGGAGACATACCATGTCGATCAAGACCCCTATGGCGGCCGGCGCCGCCCCCTCCGGCGCGTCCCGCCCCGGCTCCGCCTTCGCCTCGCCCGACCTCGTGCTCCGCGCGGCGCGCGACGCGGTGGTGAAGCTCAACCCCGCGCACCTCATGCGCAACCCGGTGATCTTCGTCACCGAGGTCGTCGCCGCGCTGGTCAGTGCGCTGTTCCTGCGCGACATCGCGGCCGGCCATCCGCTCGGCTTCACCGGGCAGATCGCGGCGTGGCTGTGGTTCACGGTGCTGTTCGCCAATTTCGCCGAGGCGATCGCGGAAGGCCGCGGCCGCGCCCAGGCCGACACGCTGCGCCGTGCCCGCACCGACACCCTCGCCCGCCGGCTGCGCGACCCGGCCGACCGCGCCCGCGCCGAGACCGTTCCGGCGCTGGACCTGCGCCGGGGCGACCATGTGCTCGTCACCGCCGGCGAGCTGATCCCCGGCGACGGCGAGATCGTCGAGGGCATCGCCTCGGTCAATGAGGCCGCCATCACCGGCGAATCCGCCCCGGTGATCCGCGAGAGCGGCGGCGACCGGTCCGCGGTGACCGGCGGCACCACCGTGCTGTCGGACTGGCTGGTGATCCGCATCACCGCGGACCCCGGCTCCTCCTTCCTCGACCGCATGATCGCGCTGGTGGAAGGCGCCGAGCGGCAGAAGACGCCCAACGAGATCGCGCTCTCCATCCTGCTGGTCGGCATGACGCTGATCTTCCTCATCACCGTCGTGGCGCTGGCGGGCCTTGGCCGCTATGCCCGTGCCGACGTGCCGGTGCCGGTGCTGGTGGCGCTGCTGGTGACGCTGATCCCCACCACCATCGGCGGCCTGCTCTCGGCCATCGGCATCGCCGGCATGGACCGACTCATCCGCCACAACGTGCTCGCCATGTCGGGCCGGGCGGTGGAAGCGGCGGGCGACGTCGACACGCTGCTGCTGGACAAGACCGGCACCATCACCTTCGGCAACCGCATGGCGAGCGAGATCATCCCGGTGCCGGGCGTGAGCGAGGCGGAAGCCGCGCGGGTGGCGGTGGAGGCCAGCCTCGCCGACGAGACCGCCGAGGGCCGCTCCATCCTCGCCCTCGCCCGTGAGCGTTACGGCCTCGCCATCCCGGCGCAGGCGCCGCAGGGGGCGGGCGTCATCGCCTTCTCCGCCGCCACCCGGCTGTCGGGCATGGATATAGCCGGCCGCCGCATCCGCAAGGGCGCGATCGACGCGGTGAAGCGCTTCGTGATGGGCGTCACCGACCGCGCTGCCCCGGACATTCCCGCCTTCGACGCGGCGGTGGAGCGCATTTCCCGTTCCGGCGGCACCCCGCTCGGCCTCGCCGAGGACGGAAGGCTGCTGGCGGTGATCCACCTGAAGGACGTGGTGAAGCCGGACATCAAGGAGCGCTTCGCCGAGCTGCGCCGCATGGGCATCCGCACCGTGATGGTGACGGGCGACAACCCCGTCACCGCCGCCGCCATCGCCTCGGAAGCGGGGGTCGACGACTTCATCGCCGAAGCCACCCCGCAGGACAAGCTGGCCTATATCCGCAACGAGCAGCGCCAGGGCCGGCTGGTCGCCATGTGCGGCGACGGCACCAACGACGCCCCGGCGCTGGCTCAGGCGGATGTCGGCGTCGCCATGCAGACCGGCACCCAGGCCGCCCGCGAGGCCGGCAACATGGTGGATCTCGACAGCGACCCCACCAAGCTCATCGAGATCGTCGGCATCGGCAAGCAGCTGCTGATGACGCGCGGCGCGCTCACCACCTTCTCCATCGCCAACGACGTGGCGAAGTATTTCGCCATCATCCCCGCCTTGTTCATCGCCGCCATCCCGGAGCTGGGGGTGCTGAACGTGATGGGGCTGCACTCGCCGCAGAGCGCCATCCTGTCGGCGGTCATCTTCAACGCGCTGATCATCGTCGCGCTGATCCCGCTGGCGCTGCGCGGGGTGGAATACCGCGCCCGCGAGGCCGGCGCGGTGCTCGCCCGCAACCTGCTCATCTACGGGCTCGGCGGCATCGTGGTGCCCTTCCTCGGCATCAAGATCGTCGATCTCGCCATCGTCGCCATCGGTCTGGCCTGAGGAGTGACCGCGATGCTCACCCATCTTCGTCCCGCCGTCAGCCTCCTGGCGGTCTTCACCGTGCTCACCGGGCTCGCCTATCCCCTCGCCATGACGGGGGTGGCGCAGGCGCTGCTGCCCGATCCGGCCGGCGGCAGCCTGGTGATGCGCGCGGGCGCCGCTGTCGGCTCCCGGCTGATCGGCCAGCCCTTCGCCGGGGCGGGCTATTTCCACCCCAGGCCCTCCGCCGCCGGTAATGGCTACGACGCCAGCGCCTCCTCGGGGAGCAATCTCGGGCCGACCAGCGCGAAGCTGGCGGAGCGGCTGAAGACGGATGCCGCCGCCCTGCGCGCCGGCGGGCTCGACGGGCCGATTCCCGCCGACGCGATCACCACCTCGGGCAGCGGGCTCGACCCGCACATCTCGCCGGATTTCGCGCGGGCGCAGGTGGCCCGGGTGGCGGCGGCGCGCGGCCTCGACGCGGCGCTTGTGCGCGCCCTCGTCGACGCGCACATAGAGGGCCGCACCCTCGGCTTCCTGGGCGAACCCACCGTCAATGTGCTCGACCTCAACCTCGCCCTCGACGACGCCGCCGCGCCGCGCGCCGTCCCGTCCGCCAGTGGCGGCACGCCGGGCGTCAGCCCCTCCTCGTGAGCGGACGCGCCATGAGCGCTGACGCGGTGCCCCGCGCCGCGCCGGAGGCCCTTCTCGCCGCGGCGGAGCGGGAGATGCGCGGCAAGCTGCGCATCTTCCTCGGGGCCGCGCCGGGGGTCGGCAAGACCTACGCCATGCTGCAGGCCGCCCGCGCCGCGCAGGCCGGCGGGCGCGAAGTGGTGCTGGGGCTGGTGGAGACCCATGGCCGCACCGAGACCGAGGCGCTGGTGCAGGGCTTCGAGCTGCTGCCGCGCCGCGGCGTGGCCTATCGCGGCCGGCTGGTGACGGAATTCGACCTCGAGGGCGCGCTGCGCCGGCGGCCCTCGCTGCTGATCGTGGACGAATATGCCCATTCCAATGTCGAGGGCAGCCGCCACCCCAAGCGCTGGCAGGACGTGCAGGACCTGATCGCCGCCGGCATCGACGTGTGGACCACGCTCAACATCCAGCATGTCGAAAGCCTGAACGACGTGGTGCAGCGCATCACCGGCGTGCGGGTGCGCGAGACGGTGCCGGACACCGCGCTGCAGAAGGCCGACGAGATCATCCTGGTCGATTTGCCCGCCGACGAACTGCTGAAGCGCCTCGCCGACGGCAAGGTCTATGTCGAGGACACCGCCACCCGCGCGGTGCAGAGCTTCTTCAAGCCCGGCAATCTCACCGCCCTGCGCGAGCTGGCGCTGCGCCGGGTGGCGGCCCGGGTCGACAGCGACCTGCTGGAGCGGATGCAGGGCTCCGCCATCGCCGGGCCCTGGGCGGCGGGGGAACGGCTGCTGGTCTGCGTCGGCGCCGACACCGCCGCCGAGCGGGTGGTGCGCGAGGGCAAGCGCCTCGCCGACCGGCTCGATGCCGGCTGGATCGCGGTGACGGTGGAGCGCCCGGGCGCCGCCGCGGGCGCCGCCGAGCGGGCGCGGCTGGAGGCGGGCATGCGGCTCGCCGCCAGCCTCGGCGCCGACACCCGCTCGCTGGTCGCCGCCGACATCGCCGCC
>CAZIXP010000020.1:36619-44087 GCA_964543245.1 uncultured Starkeya sp. | reverse complement strand
CAGCGCGGTGGTGAAGATGAAGCCGGGGGCATAGGAGCGCACGGCGTCGATCACCGAGGCGCGGCCGGTGATGTAGCCGCCCACCACGCCGAAGGCCTTGCCCAGCGTGCCCTCGATCACGTCGACCCGGTGCATCACGCCGTCACGCTCGGCGATGCCGCCGCCGCGCGCGCCATACATGCCGACGGCGTGGACCTCGTCGAGATAGGTCATGGCGCCGTAGCGCTCGGCGAGGTCGCAGATGGCGCCGATCGGGGCGACGTCGCCATCCATGGAATAGACGCTCTCGAACACCACCAGCTTGGGCCGATTCCCCGCCGCCTTCAGCAGTTCCTCGAGATGGCCGAGATCGTTGTGGCGGAAGATCTGCTTGTCGCGCCCGGCCTGCCGCACGCCCTCGATCATCGAATTGTGGTTCAGCGCGTCGGACAGCACGAGGCAGTCCGGGATGAGCCGGGCGAGGGTCGAGATGCCGGTCTGGTTCGAGATGTAGCCGGAGGTGAAGACGAGGCCGGCTTCCTTGCCGTGGAGGTCGGCGAGCTCGCGCTCCAGCTCGACCACGGCATGGCTGTTGCCGGAGATGTTGCGGGTGCCGCCGGCGCCGGCGCCGGCCTGCCGGGCGGTGGCGCACATCGCCTCCACCACGGCGTCATGGCAGCCCATGCCGAGATAGTCGTTCGAGCACCAGATGACGATGTCGCGCGGCCCTTCCGGCGTGTGCCAGATCGCGTGGGGGAAGCGCGCGGCGTCGCGCTCGATCTCGGCGAAGGTGCGGTAGCGGCGCTCGCGGCGAAGCTCGTCGACGGCGTCCTCGAAGAAGCGTTGATAGTCCATGGCACATCCTGACGGCCCGCTGGCGATGTGCTCGCGGGAGACGTTGGCGCGCGGGCGACCCTGCCCTGCAGGTCTGGCGGGCGCGCCTAAGGGCGGCCCGCGCCGGTCGAACGCGCGGATGATGGGCACCTTGGACTTTGGAGACGTTCCGATCAACCCGCGGGCGGCGCGGCGCGGCGATCGGGCGCGCCCATCCGGCCGGCCGCGCGCTCACGACTGCGCGAGCGCGCGGACCTCCCCGAGGGTGAGCGGGCGCGGCGCCCGGCCGTCGAAATAGACGAAGCGCAGCCGGCGCCGGCGCGACACCATCTTTCCAGGCAGCGGGTCGTAGCGGAAGCTGCCGCCGCCGAGATGGGGCATCACCGCGCCGACATCGGTGGTCTCGTCGCTTTCCACCCGCAGCAAGGCGAGCTTCGTCCCGTCTGCCGCCACCGCCTCGAACGGCACGTTGGCGAGGCGCAGGAACGAGGTGGGGTCGCTCGCCGAGGCGAAGCCCTCGACGAAGGCCTGCTCGACGAGGTCGAGATCCGGCTCGGCATAGGCCGGCACCGGCGCCGGGGGCTGGGCCGGCAGATGCGGCGTCTGCCACTGCGCGGCGCGGCGCGGTCCATGGCCGTGATTGTGGCCGGGCCCATGGGCAGGGTCGTGTCCGTGGCTGTGGCCGTGAGCGCCGTGCCCGTGATCATGGGAGTGATCGTGGCCGTGCGAATGGCCGCCGCCGCCATGGTCGTGGGGGTGATGATGGTCGTGGCCGCGATGCATGTCTCGGCTCCTGTCTGTAGGGGCGGCGGGCGGCCGCCGGTCAGGGCCGGGGGCGCCCCGGCCACCACGGCTGGCGGCCGGGGACGAGCCTCAGAAGTTCACCGGCTTGTCGATGATGTGCTTGTGGCTGCCGAGCTTGCCATGGGCGACCATGGAGCCGAGCGCCTCCACCACCACGCGCAGGCCGAACAGGGCGGTGATGTCCGAGGTGTCGTAGGGCGGGGAGACCTCCACCACCTCCAGCCCGCACAGCCCTTCGGCGGCGACGAGGCCGAGGATCTTCAGCGCCTCGCGCGGCAGGAAGCCGCCCGGCTCCGGCCAGCCCGTGCCCGGCACGAAGCCGCAGTCGATCGAATCGACGTCGAAGGAGATGTAGACCGCGTCGGCGTCCTTCCACGCCAGCTCGAGCGCGATCTCGGCGGCCTTCTCCAGCCCGATCTTCTCGATGTCGTCGATGGTCAGCACGTTGGTGCCGCGCTTGCGGGCCTCCTGCACGCCGTAGCGCGGCACCTGCCAGCCGCCGATGCCGAGCTGCACGAGGTTCTTGGGCGAGACATTCGGCAGGTTGGTCGCCCAGTACCACGGCGTGGTGTGCATCCGCTCGTCGAGATCCTTTTCCTGGATGTCGATGTGGCGGTCGAAATGGATGATGCCGATGCGCTTGGAGGTGCATTCGGCGATGCCGCGCACGCAGGGAAAGCCGATCGAATGGTCGCCGCCCAGCATGATCGGCAGCGCGCCGGAGGAGAAGACGTGGGAGACGCCCTTCGAGATCTGGTCGAAGCTCTTCTCCAGATTGGCGGGAATGGTGAAGACGTCGCCGACGTCGCACAGCGTCATCTGCTCGCGCAGGTCGACGCCGAGTTCGTAGTTGTAGGGGGTGTAGAGCGCGGAGATGCGGCGGATGCCCTGCGGCCCGAAGCGGGTGCCGGGGCGATAGGTGGTGCCGCTGTCGAAGGGAATGCCGAGCACGGCGGCGTCATACTTGCCGACGTCGCGGACATTCTCGATGTAGGGCGCCTTCATGAAGGTGTTGATGCCGGCGAAATGGGGCAGCTCGCCGCGGGCGAAGGTGGGGATCGACTTGTCGTTGATCGAGTCCGCGCCGGGCAGGCCCATGTCGAGGGCCCATTGCTGCTCCTTGCGCCAGCCGTCCTCGGAGAGCTTCTCCTCGGCTTCCAGCGACTTCCAGCCCTGCATGCCCTTCACCTCGAAATTGGGGTGATGGCGGCGCAGGCGTTCCCTCCGGCCGAGCGGGCCGGCGATGCGGGTGGAGCGAAGGGGGAGGGGGCGCATGGTCTCGAATCTCCTCGCCAGATGGCAGCGGTCCGGTTCCGGGTCGCGGCGCGGGGCTGGCGGAAGCCGGCGGCGCACAGCCCGGCGGCCTTCGCTGCGACCTTTGCCGCACGAGCCTCCCGGGCTTTTGTCCCGCCGTGGACCCGGCGCATGTCTCCGCCCCGGGCTGTCCCTCTCGGACCAGCGCATGCGGGGCATGCCGGAACCCTAGGAACCCGGCGAGCCTAGCAGCGCCGAGGCGGCGGACAAGCCCTGATTTGCGGCAGCCGGCGCGCCGGGGCGCCGAAAGTTTTGGCGCCCGCGCCCCCGGCCGCCGAAACCAAAAGACTCCGGCCGGGGCCGGCGAAACGAAAAGACCCCGGCCGGGGCCGGGGTCCTGTGCGGGCGGGGCCACGGCGCGCCCGGGATGAGCCGCGGCGCGGCAGGCTCAGAGGGCGCCGGCCAGCAGTCCCACGCCGGCAATGGCGACGAGGGCGCCGAGCGCCTGGCCGAGGCGCGGGGCGCGCTCCATCGCCAGCCGCTCCATCGCGAAGCCGAGGCCGATGCCGGCGGCGTGCAGCAGCGCGGTGGCGGCCATGAAGCCCGCGGCATAGGCGAGGCCGGAGGCGCTCTCCGGCATCTCGGCGCCATGGGCGAAGCCGTGGAACACCGCGAAGGCGCCGACCATCGCCATGGCGGCGGCCAGCGGCCAGCGCACCTGGCGCAGCGCCACCGCCGCGCCGAGCGCGACGACCGAGGCGGCGATGCCGAGCTCGACATGCGGCAGGACGAGGCCGGCCATGCCGAGCGCGCCGCCGGCCGCCATCAGCGCGACGAAGGTGGCAGGCACCGCCCAGAGCGCCCGCCCGCCGAGATGGGCGGCGAACAGGCCGACCGCCACCATGGCGAGCACATGGTCGAGGCCGCCGATCGGGTGCAGGAAGCCGTGAACGAGGCCGGCCGCCTCGCCATGGCCGGGATGGGCGAAGGCGAGCGACGGGCTCAGCGCGAACAGCGCGGCGAAGGCGCCCCGGCGCAGGGCAGCTCCGCCCCGGCGCAGGGCAATGGCGCCCCGGCGCGGGCCGGTGGACGAGACGACGTTGGACATGACAACCCCTCGGGATGGGCAGGCCGCCTTCGGAAGCTCCGGTGCGTACGTCTGCGTAAGATGGTTTGGCGCGTAAGAAGATTTTACGCAAACAGCATATGGCGGGGCCTTTTCCCGTCAATCCCGTTTCGCGGCAGTGAACGCAAATCGCATGCCGGCCCCGGCCGCGGTCCGGCTTCAGCTCTCGTGCGATGGGTCGCGCAGGTGCGGGTGGGGGTGCGTGTGGTCCGCCGCCTCGCCGGCCGGCAGCACCTGGAGATGGCCGTGGCGCACCCCGCGCTGGGTCACCACGCTGTCGGCGAGCCGGCGCAGCGCGCCGGCCGGGCCGCGCAGCACCGCCACTTCCAGGCAGGTGTCGTGGTCGAGATGCACATGCATCGAGGCGACCGCGAGGTCGTGGTGGCCGTGCTGCACCTGGGTGAGCCGGCGGGCCAGCTCCCGCTTCTCGTGGTCGTAGACATAGCTCAGCGTGGCGTAGCAGCGCGCCGCGTCCTCGGCTCCGGCGGGCGCCTCGGGCGCGTCGGGCGTCAGCAGCGCGCGGCGCAGAGCGTCGCGCAGCGCCTCGGAGCGGTTGGCATAGCCGTGGCGCGCGGCATGGGCGTCGAGCGCCTCGAGCAGCGCGTCGTCGATGGTGAGGGTCACGCGCTGCATCGGCGGCTCGCTCGCGGGGCGCTCACTTGGTGCCGAAGATCCGGTCGCCGGCATCGCCGATGCCCGGCACGATATAGCCGTGGTCGTTGAGGTGGCTGTCGACCGCCGCGGCAAAGACCGGCACGTCCGGGTGGACCGAGTGGAACGCCTTCAGCCCCTCCGGCGCGGCGATGAGGCAGACGAACTTCACCGACTGGCAGCCCGCGGCCTTCACCTCGGAGACGGCGGCGGCGGCGGAATTGCCGGTCGCCAGCATGGGGTCGAGCACGATGGCGGTGCGCTCGGAGATGTCGCGCGGCAGCTTGAGGTAATATTCCACGGCGGCGAGCGAGACCGGGTCGCGGTAGAGCCCGACATGGCCGACGCGGGCGGCGGGCAGGATGTCCAGCATGCCCTCCAGAATGCCGCCGCCGGCCCGCAGCACCGAGACGAGGCAGAGCTTCTTGCCCGCCACTACCGGGGCCATCATCTTTTCCAGCGGCGTCTCGATCTCGATCAGCTCCAGCGGCATGTCGCGCGTCACCTCATAGGCGAGCAGCATGCTGATCTCGCGCAGGAGCTGGCGGAACTCGTTCGCCGGCGTGCGCGAGCGGCGCATCAGCGTCAGCTTGTGCTGGATCAGCGGGTGGTCGACCACGATGGTGGTGCCCTCCGTCGCGGCGGAAGCGGGGGCGATGGAGGCGGTCGCGTCTGTCATGAGGGCGTCGGCTCGCTCTGGAAGTGTGGAGGGCGCGCGTAGCGTGCGGCGGACAGGCTAGCGGAATTCGTGCCGGCTTGTCGCGGTCCTTGGCATGTTCCGTGGTGCCGCGCGGGGGGCGGGTTCCCCGGCGCGCCCACGGGGCGCATGGGGCCAAGGGGCCACAAGCCGCGCCCACGGGGCGCACGGGGCCGCGCGTGCCCGGTAAGCGGCATCGGGAAGCGCCGCCGCGCCGGAAACAGGTCTGGCGGTGCGGCGGCGGGTGCCGGCCATGCCTCCGCCCCGCGAAGACCCTCTTGCGAAAGATGGGAATTCGCGCTCTGCTTCGTTGCTTCCCTGCTCCGGTTGCGCCCGTCGCGCCGCCGGTCGAGAAGCGAGTGAGCCCATGACGGCAGTTGTCGAGACACCTGCAAGCTCCAGTGTCCTCCCCGCCGAGGCCGCGCCCGCGGCGGCGGTTCTCCTGCAGCCCGCGGCGGCGGTTCTCCTGCAGCCCGCGGCGGCGGTTCTCCTGCAAGAGCCGCTCCTGCAAGACCGCCTGCCGCAAACCCCTCCGCTCGAAGAACCCGCCCTGCCGCCGGCCGCCGGCCTCGCCCCGGCCGTGCGCGCGGACGCGCCGGACCCGCTGCCGCCGCCGCCCGCCGTGGCGCCCCCCGCCGCTAAGGCGCCGGCTCCCCGCCACATCAAGCTCACCTCCCACGGGGCGGCGACCGGCGTTTCCGCCGACGCGCCGGCGCTGCACTGGGGGGCGCCGACCCCCGCTGCGCGCGGCCCGGTGGTCGCCACCCTCACCGACCCCAAGCGCCGCAACGCCATCGGCACCCATGCCGGCGGCTATGCCGTGTACCGTGCGCTCGCCATCGCCGCCGGGGCGCTGCCGGCCGATTTCCGCGCCGACCTCACCAATACCGCGCCGTCGGACGCCATCGGCCCGCACCCGCAATGGGGCGACCCGGGCAAGATCGTCTCGCTCGACCCCTGGGGCCATCTGGTCGGCGAGGCATTTGCGGCCGAGCGCGCCGCCGGGCTCGACGTGCGGCCGACCATCGCGGTGACCCGGGCCCATATCGACATGCCGGAAATCCGCGACGCGCTGCGCGCCGGCCGGCTGGCGATCGACGGCGACATCATCGGCCCGCGCGGCGACGTGCGCGTCACCAAGGCGGCGATCGACCCGGTGTGGTACCTGCCCGGCATCGCCGAGCGCTTCGGCGTTTCCGAGGGCCGGCTGCGCCGCGACCTGTTCGAATATACCGGCGGCATGTTCCCCGAGCTCGTCACCCGCGGCGACCTCAAGGTGTTTCTGCCGCCCATCGGCGGCATGACGCTCTACATGTTCGGCGATCCCGCCCGGATCGGCGACGGCGTCACCCCGCTCGCCTGCCGGGTGCATGACGAGTGCAACGGCTCGGACGTGTTCTCCTCCGACATCTGCACCTGCCGGCCCTATCTCGCCCATGGCATCGAGATGTGCGTGGAGATGGCGCAGAAGGGCGGCACCGGCCTCGTGGTCTACAACCGCAAGGAAGGCCGGGCGCTGGGCGAGGTGACGAAGTTCCTCGTCTACAACGCCCGCAAGCGGCAGGAGGGCGGCGACCGGCCCGACGCCTACTTCAAGCGCACCGAATGCGTCGCCGGCGTGCAGGACATGCGTTTCCAGGAGCTGATGCCGGATGTGTTCCACTGGCTCGGCATCACCCGCATCGACCGTTTCGCCTCGATGAGCGACATGAAGTTCAACGCGCTGGCGCGTTCCGGCATCGAGGTTGTGGAGCGCGTGCCGATTCCCGACGATCTCATCCCCCCGGATGCCCGGGTGGAGATGGAAGCCAAGGTCTCGGCCGGCTATTACGGCGCGGGCTTCAACAGCCAGTACGATGCCACCAAGGGGCGCGGGCTGAAGGAGTGAGGCCGCGTGCCGCCCGCGAGTCGCGCGCGGGCGGCGCGGGAAGTCACAGGCGACCGGAACGGACATGGCCGGCGAAGACGACGCTTATGTATATGACGAGGCGACCGGCGAATGGCGCCCCGCCTCGGAGATGGCGGCGGCGGCCGCGGCCGCCGCGGTGGTGCGCGATGCCTCCGGCAACGTGCTGGCGGACGGGGATTCCGTCGTGCTGGTGAAGGACCTGAAGGTGAAGGGC
>CAZIXP010000020.1:35027-36609 GCA_964543245.1 uncultured Starkeya sp. | reverse complement strand
GTCGCCATGGTGCGCGCCCCGTCCGACAGGACGTTGATAAGGCAGCGGCCGGTGAAGGGCGCCGGCCAGACCCTGAAGCAGGGCACGGTGATCCGCTCCATCCGCCTGACCGACAATCCCGAGGAGATCGACTGCCGCCACGAGACCATCAAGGGCCTCGTGCTGCGCACCGAATTCGTGCGCAAGCGCTGACGGGCCATCCCGCGGCCGGCGGCGCCGGCCGTGGCTTCGTTCGGTCTCCGGCCGGCGCCGCCGGCCGCGGCTTCCAATGCTTCTCCCGGCCGGTGCCGCCGGTGGCGGCCTCATTCGTTCTCCCGGCGGCGGCTTCGAGCCGGCGGGAGCCTCCGCAGTCTCGGCCGGCCCGCCACGCCCGCGGGACGGCGCAGGGAGAATCCCATGACCCCGCCCGAACTTCTCGCCCTGCGCTCGCCTTCCGCGGTGCGGGCCCGCGCGCATCAGGTGTTGGACCATGTGCGGGCCGGTCGCTCGCCCCATTTCACCATCGAGGACGCCGCGCTCGGCACGGTGGCGGACTATGTCGCGGCGGTGACGCGGCAGGATTATCCCACCCTCGACATTCCCTATCACAGCCGCTGGCGCCACTTCGCCGCCGGGGGGCGCGACCGCTGGGCGGCGCTGGAGGCCGGCGCGCTCGGCGGGCTGGACGCGCGCGCGCGGGCCCGCACCATGGTGGACCTTGCAGTGGTGAGCGTGCTGCTCGACGCCGGGGCGGGGGATGCCTGGCGCTACCGCGAGCCGGGCGGGCTGGTGATCGGCCGCTCCGAAGGGCTGGCGGTGGCGAGCCTCGCCATGTTCGCGGCCGGCGGTTTCTCCTCCTCCCCGCAGGAGCCGCTGCGGGTCGACGCCACCGCGCTGATCGGCATCGACGCGGCCCGGCTCGGCGCCTTCTTCCAGGTGGCGCCGGACAACCCGCTGGTGGGGCTGGAGGGACGGGTGACGCTGCTCAACCGGCTCGGCCAGGCGCTGGCGGCGCGGCCGGACCTGTTTGGCGCCAGCCCGCCGCGGCCGGGCGGGCTGGTGGACGCGCTGGTGGCAGAGGCGCCGCTGGGCCGGCTGCCGGCGGCGCGCATCCTCGCCGCGCTGCTCGACGGGCTGGCCCCGATCTGGCCGGCCGGGCTGGTGGTGGAGGGGGTGGAACTCGGCGATGTCGGCCGCCACTCCGCCATCGTCACCGGCGACCTCTCGGAAGGGCTGGTGCCGTTCCACAAGCTCTCGCAGTGGCTGACCTATTCGCTGCTGGAGCCGTTCGAGGCGGCGGGGCTGGCGGTTACCGACCTCGACGACCTCACCGCGCTGCCGGAATACCGCAATGGCGGCCTGCTGATCGACCTGGGTCTGGTGGTGGCGCGCGCCCCGCTCGATCCCGCGCAGAAGCACCCGCCGGGCTCGGAGATGGTGGTGGAATGGCGCGCCCTCACCGTGGCGCTGCTGGACGTGCTGGCGGACGCGGTGCGCGAGCGGCTCGGCTTCACGCCCGACGCCTTTCCGCTCGCCAAGCTGCTGCAGGGCGGCACCTGGACCGCCGGGCACTGCCTGGTGGCCGAACGCTTCCAGCAGGGCC
>CAZIXP010000020.1:0-35017 GCA_964543245.1 uncultured Starkeya sp. | reverse complement strand
CGGATCGCCGCCGAGCGGCGCCCGCCGGCGGGGCCGCCGCCGCTCGCCATCCTCGCCGACGGCACGGTGTTCTGACGCCGCGCCGGCGGTCCCATCGGGGCGCGGGCGGGCGTCGCGCCGGCGGGCGAAAAGCCGGCCGGCTCAGTCGATCTGCGCGCCGGAGGCCTTCACCACCGGGGCCCATTTGGCCAGCTCCGCCTTCACATGGGCGGCGAGCTCCTCCGGGGTGGAGCCCACCACGGTGGCGCTGAAATCGGCGAGCTTGGCCTGCACCGCGGGATCGGCCAGCGCGGCATTGGCGGCCTTGTTCAGCCTGGCGACCACCTCCGGCGGGGTATTGGCGGGGGCGAAAAGCGCGTTCCACGTATAGGTCTCGTAGCCCGGCAGGGTCTCGGCGATGGCCGGCACGTCCGGGAAGGAGGGCGCGCGCTTTGCCGTGGTCACGCCCAGCGCCCGCAGCTTGCCGGTCTTGATGTGGTCGGCGGAGGAGGGGAGGTTGTCGAACATGATCGGCACCTGGCCGGACAGCACGTCGACCAGCGCCGGCCCGGCGCCCTTGTAGGGGATGTGCTGCATGTCGACCCCGGCCATGGCCTTGAACAGCTCGCCGGAGAGATGCAGCGGCGTGCCGTTGCCGGAGGAGGCGTAGCTGTATTTGTCCGGGTTGGCCTTCAGCAGGGCGACGAGTTCGGGAACGGTCTTGGCTTCGAAGTTCGGATTCACCACCAGCACGTTCGGCACGATGACCAGCAGCGAGACCGGCGCGAAGCTCGTCACCGGGTCGTAGGGCATCTTCTTGTACAGCGCGGGGTTGATCGCATGGGTGGCGACGGTGCCCATGAGGATGGTGTAGCCGTCGGGCTCGGCCTTGGCCACGGCCGCCGCGCCGAGATTGCCGCCGGCGCCGCCGCGATTGTCCACCACCACCGGCTGGCCGAGCTCCTGGCTCATGCGCTGGGCGACGAGGCGGCCGACCAGATCGGTGGAGCCGCCGGCGGCGAAGGGGATGACGAGGGTGACGGGGCGCGAGGGATAGTCCTGCGCGCCGGCGGGCGCGGCGGCGAGGGCGAGCTCGGCGCCGAACGCGGCTGAGAGCAGGGAGTGGATCATGATGGAGCGGATCATGATGGGACGGATCATGGCGAATCTCCCGGGGGGCCAGAGGGCGGTCGGCATCTTCTGGTGGGTGCCGTAACGCGAAGGTGGGGCATCCGGGCGCCCGGCTCAATGCCTCCTTCGCCGGGGGCGCGGTCGATCGGCCGTGCGCGGGGGGAAAACCGGGTGATCGCGCCCGATTGTATGCGATCTACACGGCAGGCGTATCCACTCCTGCGCAGCAATGCGGCGGCGTGCCCAAAAGCTGAGCGGCCGGGGCGGCGGGTGCGGCATGCCGGCACCGCAACCAGCGCCTGCCGGCCTGCCGGCGGTGTGGCATATGGCTTGCGTGTTGCCTTGTCGATCGAGCGACAAGGATGCGGGTGCCGATGAGCAAGGGCGCGGACATCGAGCTTGTAGGCGTCACCAAGCGCTATGGCAGCGCGCTGGCGGTGGACGATATCGCGCTGAAGATTCCGGCCGGCACCTATTGCTGCCTGCTGGGGCCCTCGGGCTGCGGCAAGACCACGACGCTGCGGATGATCGCCGGCCATGAATCGGTGAGCGAGGGCAATATCCGGCTCGGCACCGCCGTCGTCACCGACCTGCCGCCGGCCAGGCGCGGCACCGCGATGATGTTCCAGAGCTACGCGCTGTTCCCCCATCTCGACATCGTCGACAACGTCGCCTTCTCGCTGAAGATGAAGGGGGCGGACAAGGCCGGCCGCCGCGCCCGGGCGCTCGAGATGCTCAAGCTGGTGCAGATGGACCATCTCGCCGACCGCCGGCCGGCCCAGCTTTCCGGCGGCCAGCAGCAGCGCGTGGCGCTGGCGCGGGCCCTCATCCCCGACCCGCAGGTGCTGCTGCTGGACGAGCCGCTTTCCGCGCTGGACCCCTTCCTCAAGATCCGGGTGCGGCAGGAACTCAAGAAGCTGCAGCTCCAGCTCGGCATCTCCTTCATCCACGTCACCCACAGCCAGGAGGAGGCGATGGCGCTGTCCGATCTGGTGGTGGTGATGAATGGCGGCCGCATCGAGCAGGCGGCCGCCCCGCGCGAGGTGTTCAACCGGCCGGCCACCGCCTTCGTCGCCCGCTTCATGGGCGATCACAACGTGCTCACCGGCCGCGTCACCGAGGTCACGGCGGAGGCCGTGCGGTTCGAGGTGCCGGGCGGGGCGTCCTTCCTGGCGCCGGCGGCCTCGCTGGCGGCGCCCGCCGAGCCCGGCTCACCGATCGCGATCGCGGTGCGCACCGACCGGGTGCGTCTGGCGGATGCGGCGCCGGCGGGCTGCGGCCTCACCGGGCTGGTGCAGAACATCGAGTATCACGGCCAGCGGGTGCAGCTCGCCCTTGCCGCGCCGGGGGTCGAGGAATTCGCCGTGCAGGTGCCGGAAACCGCCTTCTTCGAGAAGCCGCTCAGCGTCGGCGATGCCGTGCCGCTCGCCTGGACGGCGCAGGACGTGCACATCCTCCGGCCGCCCGCCGCGTGACCCGCGGCGCCCGTCAGCTTGCCGCGCCAGCGCGGAACCAAGTCCCTGCCGCGCAAGCGGCCAGCAACCCTCAGAACATGACAATCTCGGGAGACCAGCGATGAGCACGAAGATCGAGCCGGGCAAGACCGGCAGCACGCCGGCCCGCGGCCTCAGCCGCCGTTCGCTGCTGAAGGGCGCGGCGGCGGCGGGCGGCCTTGCGGCGGGCGCCGGCGTGGTCACCGGCTTTCCCACCATCTGGGCCCAGAACCCGATCACGCTGCGCCAGTTCGGCACCGGCGTCTCGAACCTCAACGCCATCGCCGAGAAGTGCAAGGCCGACCTCGGCATCACCCTGCAGATGACCGCGCTCGATTCCGACGCGGTGTCGCAGCGCGTGGTGACCCAGGCCAACAGCTTCGACATCGCCGACATCGAATACTGGATCTGCAAGAAGGTGTTCCCGGCCGGCACGCTGCAGCCGATGGATGTCAGCAAGATCAAGTATTACGACCAGATCGTGCCGATCTTCACCACCGGCAAGCTGACACCCACCTCGAAGATCGCGCAGGGCACCGCGCCCAGCACGGTCGGCTTCGTCGAGGGGCCGGACTCCAAGAAGTTCGCCTCGGCCCCGACCCAGTGGATGACGCTGATCCCCACCATCTACAACGCCGACACCCTCGGCATCCGGCCCGATCTCGTCGGCCGGCCGATCAAGAACTGGAAGGACATTCTCGACCCCGCCTTCAAGGGCAAGACCTCGATCCTCAACATCCCGTCCATCGGCATCATGGACGCGGCGATGATCTGCGAGAGCGCGGGGCTCATCAAATACGCCGACAAGGGCAACATGACGAAGCAGGAGATCGACTTCACCATCGATTTCCTGATCAAGACCAAGAAGGCCGGCCAGTTCCGCGCGTTCTGGAAGACCTTCGACGAGAGCGTGAACCTGATGGCCTCCGGCGAGGTGGTGATCCAGTCCATGTGGTCGCCGGCGGTGGCGGCGGTGCGCTCCAAGGGCATTCCCTGCGTCTACCAGCCACTCGAGGAAGGCTACCGCGCCTGGGGCGGCGGCCTCGGCATCGCCAAGCACCTGAAGGGCGCCGAGCTCGACGCCGCCTATGAATACATCAACTGGTATCTCTCCGGCTGGGTCGGCGCCTATCTCAACCGGCAGGGCTATTATTCCGCCGTGCTCTCCACCGCCGAGAAGAACATGACGCCGGACGAGTGGGCGTTCTGGATGCTCGGCCAGCCGGCCAAGGCCGACATCCTCTCGCCCGAGGGCAAGGTGATGTACACCGCCGGCGCGGTCCGCGATGGCGGCTCCTTCGAGGAGCGCATGGGCGCCGTGGCCTGCTGGAACTCGGTGATGGACGAGGACCGCTACATGGTCCGCCGCTGGAACGAGTTCATCGCCGCGTGAGGAATGACGCGCCGTCCTGGCCGGGCTCGGACGTGATCCGGGAATCAGCCCGGCCATCCCGGCCATCCCGGCCATCCCGGCCTTCCGGGGCGGACGGCGGCACGACGTGGGTCCCCGGGTCGAGCCCGGGGATGATGTTCCCGAGGACTGAAGCCGCCATCGGAAGCCCCGCATGACCCTCTCCCGGATCACGCCCTATCTCCAGGCGAGCCCGCTGGCGCTGATCCTGCTGGCGTTCCTGGTGCTGCCCATCGCCACCATCGTGATGGTGAGCTTCTGGGACTATGATTCCATCCAGATCTTCCCGGCCTTCGTCTTCACCAATTACGAGGAGACCATCTCCTCCCCGGTGACCTGGAACACCTATCTCAACACGCTGAAATACACCCTGATCGTGTGGGCGCTCACGCTCTTCATCGGGTTCTGGGTGGCTTATTACCTCGCCTTCCACATCCGCTCGGCCACCATGCAGATGGTGCTGTTCCTGGTGTGTACGGTGCCGTTCCTCACCTCGAACATCATCCGCATGATCTCGTGGATTCCGTTCCTCGGCCGCAACGGGCTGCTGAACCAGACCTTCATGGCGATGGGGCTGATCGACCAGCCGCTGGAATTCCTGCTGTTCTCGGACTTCGCCGTGGTGCTGGCGATGGTGCATCTCTACACGCTGTTCATGGTGACGCCGATCTTCAACACGCTGATGCGGATCGACCGGGCGCTGATCGAGGCGGCGCGCGATGCCGGCGCCAATGGCTGGCAGATCCTCACCAACGTCATCATCCCGCTCGCCAAGCCCGGCATCGCCATCGGCTCCATCTTCGTGGTCACACTGGTGATGGGCGACTTCATCACCGTGCGCTTCATGTCGGGCGGGCAGTCGGCTTCGGTCGGGCTGATGATGTCGAACCAGATCGCGCTGCTGCAATACCCCGCGGCGGCGGCGAACGCGGTGATCCTGCTGGGGATCGTGCTGCTGCTGGTCGCCGCGATCCTGCGGATCGTCAACATCCGCAAAGAGCTCTGAGGGAGGAACGGCCATGGATGGCGAGCGCCGCGGGCCCGGCTTCTGGGTGCTGACCGTCTTCTTCGTGCTGTTCGTGCTGTTTCTCTACGGGCCGCTGTCGACCATCTTCATCCTGTCGTTCCAGGGGCCGAATGGCGGGCTGACCTTTCCGATGAACGGCAGCTCGGTGCACTGGTTCCGCAACCTCCTGTTCGAGCAGCAGGCGGTGGGCGATTTCGGCGGCGCCTTCACCCGCTCGCTGCTGCTGGGGCTGATGACCATGGCGGCGACGGTGGTGGTGTCGCTGCTGGCGGGGCTGGCCTTCCGCCGCCGCTTCTTCGGCTCCGGGCCGCTGTTCTACCTCGCCATCGCCAGCCTGATCGTGCCGTCCATCCTCATCTCGCTCGGCATCGGCCTCGCTTTCCAGGTGCTGGGGCTGAACCCGGCGTGGTATTCCTCCGGCTTCGGCGCCCACCTCACCTGGACCCTGCCCTTCGGCCTGCTGATCATGTTCGCGGTCTTCAACCGCTTCAACCCGGCCTATGAGGAGGCGGCGCGCGATCTCGGCGCCACCCCGTGGCAGACCTTCGTGCATGTCGTGCTGCCGATCATCCTGCCGAGCCTGATCGGTGTCGGGCTGTTCGGCTTCACCCTGTCCTATGACGAGTTCGCCCGCACGCTGATGACCTCCGGCAGCTTCAACACCCTGCCGCTGGAGATCTACGGCATGACGACCAACGTCACCACGCCGGTGCTCTACGCGCTGGGCACGGTGACCACCGGATTCTCGCTGGCCATCATCCTGCTGGCGCTGGTCACCATCGCGGTTCTGCGCCGCCGCCGCGCCCGCCGGCTGGTGACCTGACGGCAGCGCCGCCGGGAACCTCCGTACAGCCTCCCCGTTAAACCGCTACCGTTGCACGTCGGTGGCGAGTCCTCGCTGCCGGCGCGTGCCGGGTTGCGAGGCGAGAAATGACGGATTCACCTGCATTCGCGTTGCACCGGCCGGAGCTGCTGCCTGCGCTCCGCCGGGGCGAAGAGAAGATCTCCCGGCTGTTCGAGCGGCGTCTGCGCCGGTTGTCGGCGGGCGATACGATCGTGCGGGGGGAAGAGCATCACGACTATGCCTATCGGCTCCGGCGCGGCTGGGCCGGGCGGGTGCGCACCCTGCCCGATGGCCGCAGCCAGATCATCCTCGTCTTCCTGCCGAGCGACCTCTTCGCGGTGAAGAGCATGTTCGTCACCCGGCATCCCGACATCATCCGCACCCTGTCGGACTGCGAGATCGAGCAGGTCGACCAGCGCGTGCTGCGCCATGCCTTCGAGCAGGATTCCGACGTCGCGATGCGCTGCACCTGGCAGGTGATCGAGGAGGAGCGCCGGCTGCACAATTCGGTGGTCGGGCTCGGCCGCGGCGCGGCCGACGAGCGGCTGGCCTCGCTGTTCCTCGAGTTCCGCGGCCGGCTGGTGCTCGCCGGTGTGCTCGACGACAAGGCGATGAGCTATGAGCTGCCGATGACGCAGGAGCAGCTCGGCGACCTGGCCGGGCTTTCCACCGTTCACGTGAACCGGGTGCTGCGGGCGTTCCGCGAGAACGGCCTCGTGGTGTTTCGCGGCCGCACCGTCATCATCAACGATTTCGAGGCCCTCGTCCGGCTGGCCTACCCGCTGTTTGATACGTTCGAGCAATCGCAGCCGGAATTCGTGGCGGGGGACGCACGGGGGCTTTCCTGATGGGCAGTGCCGGCAAACCCTTTTCCCGGCCCGCGGGCCGCAACCCCACGCCGGACCGGCCGGTCGACGTCGCCGCCTACCAGGCCTCGGCCCAGGCCGCGCTCATGCTGATCGAAAGCCTCACCCTGGCGCTGATCGACCAGCGCGTCATCTCCCGCGAGGCGGTGGTCGATGCGGTGGAGGTCGTCATCGAGGCCAAGCGCACCCTCAATGAGGAGGGCGAGAACACCGAAATCGCGGAAAAGGCGATCGGCCTGCTCAGCACGCTGGCCAACAGCCTCGCCGCGACCAGCTTCCGCCAGAACGATCTCGACGAGCCCGGTGGCGCGCCGAACTGAGCCGGCACGGCGCTGCGGCACCGGCCGGGCGGGCCGCCCTCACACCAGCCCGAGCCGGCGCGCCTCGGCCTCGGCGAAGCCCTGCGCCGCCTCGATGATGCGCCAGGCCGGGTCGGGGCCGCCATAGACCGCGATCAGCGGTCCCGCGCTCACGGTGCGGCGGCCCCACACATCGGTGGTCAGGGAAAAGATCAGCTCGTGCCCCTGCCGGTGGCGGATGCGCAGCTGCGCCCGGCTGAAGCTCACCAATTCGAAATCACTCATGACCGCCACCTGAAGCACGCCGCCTGCCGCCGGCGCCCTGTCCGGGCGCGGGCTGTTTCTCGGCCGGGTAGCCGGAGTGCAGAGAACCGCCGACGCCCCGCCTCGTTCCCGCCGCCGCGGCAGGCTGATGACTAAGCGGCCAAAGGGCGGCCGGTTTCTCCTTCACATCGCTGTGAATACGTCGGCCGCGCGCGCCTGTGGGGGCCGGCGCCCGGCGCCGTCGGGGTCCTCGACATCGCATCAGCCGCCATGGGAGGCGGCGAAGGCGCGCGGTTCGGCCATGGCGGGCTCGGCGTGGCCGTTGCCGCCGGCTGCCACCGGTACGAGCGCGGGGGCGCCGGGACGGGGCCCGATCTCCGCCCGCAGCCGCGGCAGGGCGCCGGGGTGCTTCTTCTGCAGGAAGGCGATGACCTTCTCCCGCATCTCGCAGCGCAGGTCGAAAGCGCGGCCGGAATTGGTAGCGCTCACGAGGATGCGCACCTCTATCACGTTCTCGCGGAAATCGGTCACCTGGACGTTCACCACCTTGCGGTCCCACAGCGGCGAGCGCGAGGCGATGGCCTCCACTTCCTTGCGCAGCACGTCCACGGGCATGGAATAGTCGAGATAGAGCATCACCGTGCCGATCAGCGCGGCGCCCTCGCGCGTCCAGTTCTGGAAGGGCTGCTCGATGAAGTAGCTGAGCGGCAGGACGAGGCGGCGCCAGTCCCAGATACGGATCACGACATAGGTGGAGGTGATCTCCTCCACATTGCCCCACTCCCCCTCCACCAGCAGCGCGTCGTCGATGCGGATCGGCTGGGTGATGGCGAGCTGGATGCCGGCGAACAGGTTCTTAAGCACGGGCTGAAGTGCCAGACCCAGCACGATGCCCGCGACGCCCGCCGAGGCCAGCAGCGAGACGCCGTATTGGCGAACGCTCTCGAAGGTCATGAGCATGGCCGCGAGCGCCACGATCACGATGAGCGTGGTCACCACCCGGCGCAGGATGCGGGTTTGCGTGACATGCTTGCGGGCGAGGAGGTTGTCCTCTGCGTCGAGCTTGAAGCGGCGCAGATACACCGTCACCCAGATGTGGACGGCGGTGTGGGCGAACCACGCCATCAGGAAGATGAAGGAGATGGTGAGAAGCTGGCGCACGATGTCGGCTTCGCGCGCATTGAGCGGCGCGACACCGGCGGCGAAGGCCAGCGCCAGGATCATCGCCGCCATGCGGGTCGGGCCTTCCGTGCGCGACACCAGCGAGCGCCAGAACAGGTCCATGTCCTTGACGAGCCGCGTGACAAAGCGAAAGGCAATCTTGTGAAGCAGCCGTGCCAGCAGCACGGCCGCGGTCATCACCAGCAGGCTCACCGCCCAGGAGGGCAGCCAGTCGAGCGTCCGCTCGATCTCACGAACCCAATCTTCCAATCTCTCCATGCTGTTCCTCTCCCGCACATGGCCCTTGAAGGGCGTAACGGCGGGAGGGAAGGGCTGTTCCGCGGCGCACTATAATTGCTGCATCGCGGCAGAAGATCAGAAGTAACGACGCGGCAGTACCTGGCTCGACGGCGTACGCCACAGCCAGATCAGCAGCAAGGCGCTGGGCAGATAAGCGGCGATCACAATACCGAGCAAGGCACTCATGGCGTATCTCCCGAAAGAACGTCACCTTCTTGTCGTTTAATCTGTCATAACTCAGGCGGTTCCCTCTTGTCCAAGATCAAAATGGATAATCTTGCGTAAGAAGGACTGACCCATCGCGGCATCCGGCGCTTTCGGGCCGTCGCAGGGGACAAAACGCCGCGGCTGCGGGCATTGCGCCGGTTTTGCGCGGGATATTTCGCGGCTTTTGCGACAGTGGCCGAGATGCGTCGGCTCGCCGCCCCCACTTCCCGATTGCGTTACCGGCAAGGACGAGTGGTATCTCTGTCCGTTCCGGAGCGAATCGCCTGCCGGATCGGAACATCGGGTTTCGGCGGGTGCCGAGGCCGCGGCGGCCGCTACAGGATGATGACGCGGTCGGAAAGTTCGTTGCGGTCGTCCGGCCGGGGCGGGCAGCAGGTGGCCAGCACGCGGGCGGCCTCGCGGATGCCGTCGCACAGTCCCTCCGCCGTCCGGCCCTCCCGGACGCCGGAAAGTACCGCAGCGCACACCTCGCGCCAGGCCTCGTGCCCGACCACCGCATGCACCCCTTCGTCCGCCACCACCTCCACCCGGCGATGGTGGGTGGACAGAAGGATGAGGACGCCGGTGCGTTCCCGGGTGTGGCGCATGCCGCTCGACAGGAAGTGATCGACCGTGGCCGCCCGCGTCGCGGCCGCCACGGCGGCGCCGGGCAGTGTCCACGCGCCAAGCGGGGTGAAGATCAGGAGCGCGCCCACCACCACGAAGGTGAGGGCCTGGATCGAGAGCAGGGCCGGCAGCGGCAGTGCCGTCGTCATCGCCAACGGCCAGGGCACCACCAGCGCCAGCAGCGCGGCGCCGAGCAGGGCATGGAACGCCGGCGTCACCAGCGGCCGGGTGGTGATGACCACCCGGATCTCGCCGCTGGTGCGGGCTTCCGCCGCGCGGATCGCCGCCATCACCGCGGCATGGCCGGCGGGGCTCAGGGGCTCTTCCAGGGGCTGCATCGCCGCGTTCTCCCTCACCAGCTTCCCGAGGCGCCGCCGCCGCCGGAGGAGCCGCCGCCCCCGGAGAATCCGCCGCCGGACCCGCCGCCGCCCGACCACCCGCCGCGGCTGCCGCCGCCGCGCGACCAGTCCCACGTCGCGATACCGCCCGGCAGTGCCGCGCCGCGGCCCGCCCGCCGCAGCCCGCGCCGGTTGCGCGCGCGGAAGAACAGGAACAGCCAGAACGCGACCAGGACGAGGAGGAAGACGAGGCTGCCCCAGTCGTCGCTGCCCATCTGCGGCGCCGGCACCGCCTGTGCCCGGCGCCTGGCTTCCTCCCGGTCGAGCGAGAGGATTTCGATCAGCGCGTCGGTGCCCTTCACGATCCCGCCGGAGACGTCGCCCTGCCGGAAGGCAGGCAGGATGGCGGTCTGGATGATCGTGCTCGACACCGCGTCGGTGACGATGCCTTCGAGGCCGTAGCCGACCTCGATGCGCACGCGCCGCTCATTGGGCGCGACCAGCAGGAGGACGCCGTTATTGGCGCTCTTCTGGCCGAGCCGCCAGGTGCGGAACAGCCGGTTGGCGTAATCCTCAACCGAGGTGCCCTGCAGTGAGGGCACGGTGGCCACCACGAGCTGGTCGCCGCTCGCCTTCTCCAGCGCGGCGAGGCGCTGCTCGAGCCCGGCCTGCACCGTGGCGTCGATGACGTCGGCGGCGTCCACCACCCGCCCGCTCAGGGCCGGAAAGGTCAGCGCCGCCAGCGCCGGCGCCATCAGCACCAGCAGCAGCGCCGCCACGAGCCCGGCCAGCCGGTGCAGTGCGGGGCGGCGGTGCGGGGCGGCGCCGAGCAGGCGCAAGGCGGTCAGGCGCGCGGCCATCGGCTTCCACTCAGTTGAACTTCACCTGCGGCGCCTTCATCTGCTCCTCGGTGATGGTGAAGGTCGCCATCGGCTTGCTGGAGCGGTAGAGCGTGGAGGCCCACAGCACCCCCGGGAAGGTGCGTAGCTCGGTGTTGTAAATCCGTACCGCCTCGATGTAGTCGCGGCGCGCCACCGCGATGCGGTTCTCGGTGCCCTCGATCTGCGACTGCAAGGCGAGGAAGTTCTGGTTGGATTTGAGATCGGGATAGGCCTCGCTCACGGCGATGAGCCGGCCGAGCGCGCCGGAAAGCTGGGCCTGCGCGTCCTGGAAGCGCTGGAACTGCTCGGGATCGGTGATGGTGGAGGCGTCCACCTTGACCGAGGTGGCGGCGGCGCGGGCCTGGATGACCTGCGTCAGCACATCCTTCTCCTGCTGGGCATAGCCCTTCACGGTCTCCACCAGGTTGGGGATCAGCTCCGCGCGGCGCTGGTACTGGTTCAGCACCTCGCTCCACGCCGCCTTGGCCCGCTCCTCCTCGGTGGGGATGGTGTTGACGCCGCAGGCCGCGACGTTCAGCGCCAGCACGGTGGCGAGGGCGGGGCCGCGCAGGCGGCGCAGCAGGGGGCTCGACGACGGCGAGGGCATGGCGGGCTCCGTGGCGGCCGAAGGTGGCGCGGCGCTGCCTTTATACGGGCTCGCTCCGTTGGGTGCCACCGCCTCTGCCGGCCCCTTCCGCAAGAAAATACCCTAGTAGTATCCCAGTCATTTTCGCCGATCAAATGATGATCGTCGACGGTCATGCTGCACATCATTGATGTCGGGGCTGTAAAAATCAGGAACTCTGCCGTCCGCGGCCGGTTGACCCTCCACAACACGGAGAACGCCCATGCATCGCCGCAGGCTGATGGCCGGCGCCGCCGGGCTTGCCAGCCTCGCCTTGATCCCGCTGCCCCTCTTTGCCCGATCCGCGCCGCCGGCACCCGCCGCCTCGGGGCCGCCGGGCGAAGACCTCGCGCGCACCATCCTCATGGCCGGCGATTTCGCCACGGCCAGCAGCGAACTCGCCCTGCAGCGCAGCGAGGACGAGGCCGTGCGCGGCTTCGCGCGCATGGAAATCGTGGAGCAGGCGGCCATCGCCCGCGCTTTTGGCGGCCAGCCCGGCAGCGCGGGACTGATGGCGCAGCACGAAATCCTGATCAACAAACGCACCCTCGCCGATGACGCCGCCTTCGACCTGCTTTATCTGGAGGGCCAGATCGAGGGGCACGACGCCGCGCTGCGCGATCATCGCGACTATGCCCGCACCGGGAGCCAGCCGATGGGACGCGGCGCCGCCATGGTTGCGGTTCCCGCGATCCAAACCCATCTGGCTCTGCTGGCGACGCTGTCGCGGAAAACCGAATGACCCGAAGTGGCACCGGCGCGCCGAGCGTGGTGCGGTGCAGTGAGTGCGTGACATGGCCAGGAGTTCTGCCCCTTCGTCCGAGGCCCCTGCCGTCGAGGCGTCCGGGGCGCTCGACGTCGAACTGCTGGAGGCCTGCATCGCGGCCGCCCTCAGCACCGTGGAAACCCGCCGTCCGGAGATTCTCGAGAAGACCGGGGCCGCCGGTCTCAAGCTCTCGCTCACCCATGCGGTGCTGGAAGGGGCGCGGCTGTTTCCCGGCCAGCCCGACCAGATCGTCGAATTCGCCCTCAGGGCGCTGCCGTCCTTTAGATGATCCTCATTCAGATATAGTCATTCCAAGTTATTATTTCGGAACACAGCATTACATGACGCGTTGAACTGCGTGCGGCATGCCGCATTCATCGTCATCTTATTTGTCCCGGCGCCAGAACATACGTCGCATGCCTGCAAAGGCATGGGCGACGTCGCGCGCTCATGTGGAGGTTTTCATGTTTTATACCGACGGCAAGCTTCAATATCCGGTGCGGGTCGACACGCCGGACCCGGTTTTCGCCCGCGCGTTGCAGCAGGCCATTGGCGGGGTGGAGGGCGAGATCCGCGTCGCCCTGCAGTACATGTTCCAGGCCTTCGGTGCCCGCGGCCCGGTGAAATACCGCGACATGCTGCTGAACACCGCCACAGAAGAACTCGGCCATATCGAGATGCTGGCCACCGCCGTGGCGCTGAACCTTGAAAAGGCGCCGCTCTCCCTGCAGGAGCAGGCCGCCGCCGACCCGGTGGGTGGCGCGGTGCTGAGCGGCATGGATTTCCGCCACGTGCTCTCCTCCGGCCTCGCGGCGATGCCGACGGATGCCAATGGCGTGCCGTTCGACGCCTCCCACGTCTATGCCTCCGGCAACATCGCCGCCGACATGTACGCCAATGTCACCGCGGAATCCTCCGGCCGGGTGCTGGCGACCCGGCTCTACAACATGACCAGCGACCCCGGCATGAAGGACATGCTGGCCTTCCTCATCGCCCGCGACACCATGCACCAGCAGCAGTGGCTGGCGGCGATCGAGGAACTGGGCGGCAGCGCGGCGCTGCCGATCCCCGACAGCTTCCCGCAGGAGCAGGAGAATCAGGACTTCTCCTATGTCTATCTCGGCCACATGACCGACGGCTCCATCCCGGAGGGGCGGTGGACCTCCGGCCCCAGCATGGATGGCCGCTCGGAATTCCGCGGCCAGGTGTCGGAGCCCCTCGGCGGCGAGCCCAAGCTGGCGCCGGCGCGGCCGGACAGCGGCGCCCAGACCGGCCAGACCTCGAAGTCCGGCATGGGCGGCGTGCTCGGCTCCATCGAAGGCGCGTTCGAGCGCAACAACTGAGGCCAGCCCCGGGGCGGCGCTGCCTGGCGCGGCGTACGCGCCGGGCATCACGCTTTCGCTTCCTCGCCTCAGGCGCTTCCGGTGGGGGATCCCCGCCGGAAGCGTTGCGTGCCCGTGCCCGGCGCCGCCGGGACGTTGGCGACATGAAAAAACCGCGCCCCGGCGAGGGGTGCCGGGGCGCGGTCGAGCCCGCGGGAAACCCCGCGGGACGGACGGGAAAGGCGCTGCGCCGCGGGCGAGGCGGAGACCCGGGCGCGGCGCGGTTCAGGCCGCCGCGCTGGAGCGCGTGCCTGTGCCGGCATCGCGCGCCTTGGCCTCCAGCCGGCGGGCGTGCAGCACGAATTCGGTGTAGCCGTTCGGCTGGGCGCGGCCCTCGAAGATGAGGTCGCGCGCCGCCGCGAAGGCCGGCCCTTCGAAGGCGGGCGCCATCGGCCGGTAGCCCGGCTCGCCGGCGTTCTGGCCGTCGACGACCGAGGCCATGCGGCGCAGCGTCTCCTCCACCTGGGCCTCGGTGACGACGCCGTGCAGCAGCCAGTTGGCGACATGCTGGCTGGAGATGCGGAGCGTGGCGCGGTCTTCCATCAGCCCGACATTGCGGATGTCCGGCACCTTGGAACAGCCGACCCCCATGTCGACCCAGCGCACGACATAGCCGAGAATGCCCTGGATATTGTTGTCCAGCTCTTCCTGGATCGCCGCCGCGTCCCAGCCGCGCCCGGTGTCGAGCGGGATGGTGAGCAGCGCGCGCTGCGAGGCCGGCGCACGCCCGCGCAGCTCGGCCTGGCGGGCGAAGACGTCGACATCGTGATAGTGCAGCGCGTGCAGGGTCGCCGCGGTGGGCGAGGGCACCCAGGCGGTGGTCGCGCCCGCGAGGGGATGGACGATCTTCTGCTCGATCATGTCCGCCATGCGGTCGGGCATGGCCCACATGCCCTTGCCGATCTGGCCATGGCCGTCGAGCCCGGCGGCGAGGCCGGCATCGACATTGTTATCCTCATAGGCCTTGATCCAGGCCTGCGCCTTCATCTCGTTCTTGCGGACCATGGCGCCGGCTTCCATGGCGGTGTGGATCTCGTCGCCGGTGCGGTCGAGGAAGCCGGTGTTGATGAACACGACCCGGTCGCGCGCCGCGAAGATGCAGGCGCGCAGATTGGCGCTGGTGCGGCGCTCCTCGTCCATGATGCCGATCTTGAGCGTGCGGGGCGCCAGGCCGAGGATCGCCTCGACCCGGGCGAACAGCTCGACGGCGAAGGCGACTTCCTCCGGCCCGTGCATCTTCGGCTTCACGATGTAGACCGAGCCGGTGCGGCTGTTCTTCAGCGGGCCGGGGCCGCGCAGGTCGTGCAGCGCGATCAGCGCGGTGACGGCGGCGTCGAGCAGCGTCTCGGGAATGGGCTCGCCCGCGGGGGTCAGCACCGCGTCGGTCATCATGTGGTGGCCGACATTGCGCACCAGCATCAGGCTGCGGCCGTGCAGGGTGAGGGTGCCGCCGTCCGGCCGGGCATAGACCCGGTCGGGGGCCAGCCGGCGCTCCACCGTGCGGCCTTCCTTGCCGAAGCGGGCGGAAAGGGTGCCCTTCATCAGCCCGAGCCAGTTGCGGTAGACGAGGATCTTGTCCTCGGCATCAACCGCGGCGACGCTGTCTTCCGCATCGACGATGGTGGTGACCGCCGCCTCGATGACGATGTCGGCGATGCCCGCCGGGTCCCGCGCGCCGATGCGGTTGCCGCGGTCGATGACGATCTCGACATGCAGGCCGTTGTGGACGAGCAGCAGCGTGCTCGGCGCGTCGATCTCGCCGGTGAAACCGACGAAGCCGGCGCGGTTCTTCAGCCCGGTGATGCTGCCGTCGGCGAGATCGACGCAGATGCCGTCGCCGCACACGCTGTAGCCCACCGCATCGTGATGGCTGCCCGAGGTGAGCGGGGCGACCGCATCGAGAAAATCGCGGGCCCGGGCGACGACGCGGGCGGCGCGCACCGGATTGAAGGTGCTGCCGCGTTCGGCGCCGTCGGTGTCGGGCAGCGCGTCGGTGCCGTACAGCGCGTCATAGAGGCTGCCCCAGCGCGCATTGGCGGCGTTGAGGGCGTAGCGTGGATTGGTGACCGGCACGACGAGCTGCGGGCCGGGAATGCGGGCGAGCTCGTCGTCGACATCGGCCGTCGTCACCGCGAAGGGGCCGGGATCGGGCTGGAGATAGCCGATCTCGGCGAGGAAGCGCTCATAGGCTTCCTGGTCGATAGCGCCGCGGTGGTCGCGGTGCCAGCCGTCGAGCGCGCGCTGCAGAGCCTCGCGCCGTTCCATCAGTACCGCATTGCGCGGCGCGAAGTCCGCCACCAGGGCGGCGAAGCCGGCCCAGAACGCCTTGGCGTCCACCCCCGTGCCCGGCAGGGCCTCGTTGGCGATGAAGGCGTGCAGGGCGGAATCGATCTTCAGGCCGGAAACGGCAATGTGGTTCATGGCGGGCTCTCGCAGGCTGGCCCGAGGCGGCGCCGCCGCGGGCAGGTGATCAGAGACAAAATAACGCACCACACCGCTGCAGGTGCGATCACTTTAGTTGCATTGCACAAAAGCCCCGGGGGGCGAACAGACCCCCGGGGGGAGCGCGCGGCGGCTCAGTGGAACTGTGCGGTCTCGGTGGATTCGCCCATCGCCGTGGTGGCGCTGGTGCCTTCGCTCAGCACGGTGGCGATGGCGTCGAAATAGCTGGTGCCCACCTCGCGCTGGTGGCGCATGGCGGAGAAGCCCTGCGCCTCGGCGGCGAATTCGGCTTCCTGCAGCTGGGAATAGGCGGCCATGCCCTCGTCCCGGTAGCGCCGGGCGAGATCGAAGGTCGTGTAGCTGAGGTTGTGGAAGCCGGCGAGGGTGATGAACTGGTACTTGTAGCCCATCGCGCCGAGTTCGCTCTGGAAGGTCTTCATCTGGGCGCGGTCCATGTGCTTGGCCCAGTTGAAGGACGGCGAGCAGTTATAGGCCAGCATCTTGCCGGGATGGACCTTGTGGACCCCTTCGGCGAAGCGGCGGGCGTCCTCGAGGCTGGGGGTTGAGGTCTCGCACCACAGCAGGTCGGCATAGGGGGCATAGGCCACTGCGCGGGCGATGCCGGCCTCGAAGCCGCCCTTCAGGCGGTAGAAGCCCTCGCGGGTGCGCTCGCCGGTGATGAAGGGCCGGTCGGCCTCGTCGATGTCCGAGGTGATGAGCCGGGCCGCTTCCGCATCGGTGCGGGCCATGATGACGGTGGGCACGCCCATGACGTCGGCGGCGAGGCGCGCGGCGTTGAGGGTGCGGATGAAGGTCTGGGTCGGCACCAGAACCTTGCCGCCGAGATGGCCGCACTTCTTCTCCGAAGCGAGCTGATCCTCGAAATGCACGGCCGCCGCGCCGGCCTCGATCATCGCCCGGGTCAGCTCATAGGCGTTGAGCTGGCCGCCGAAGCCGGCCTCGGCGTCGGCGATGATGGGGGCGAAGAAGTCGAGATCGGTGGTCGCCTTGCCCTCGGCCTTCTCCATGGTCTGGATCTGGTCGGCGCGCATGAAGGCCTTGTTGATGCGGCGGATGACGGCGGGCACGCTGTCGACCGCGTAGAGGCTCTGGTCGGGATACATGTCGCCGGAGGAATTGGCGTCCGCGGCGACCTGCCAGCCGGAGAGATAGATGGCCTTGAGGCCGGCCTTCACCTGCTGCACCGCCTGGTTGCCGGTATAGGTGCCCAGCGTCGGCAGATAGTCCTCGGTCTGCAGCAGCTCCCACAGCTTGCGCGAGCCGTGCTGGGCGAGCGTGTGGTCGATGCGCAGGGAGCCGGCGAGGCGGGCGACATCGGCGGGGGTGTAGGTGCGGCGGATGCCGTCCCAGCGGTTCGGCGCCCAGCCCGGGGCGGGGAACTGGTCGGGGCCGGACGGGATGCCGCGGTGGGTGTCGAGCATGGCGTTTCCTTCCTGGACGTGGGCCGCGCCGTCAGCGCGGTGGGAGCGGCGCCGGCGCGCGGCGCCGGCGTTATCGGGTCTGGAGCGCCGGCTGCGGTGGCCGGCGGCGGGTGCGGGCGGGAGCGGCCGGTTCCGGCTCAGCTCGGGCGGCGGCGGACATAGGTCGCCGCAACCAGCGGGCGGCCTTCGAACAGCGATTCATTGCCGGCGCCGTCCGCCATGGTGAAGCGATGGCGCCCCATGCGATGCACGACGGCGTAGTGCTGTTCGGCGAGACCCTGCGCCTGGAAGGCGCGGCTGATCTCCTCCGGGGTGCTGCCGATGATGGTGACGAATTCTTCGTCGAGGGTGGTGGGGTGCGGGCTCATGGGGTGCCTCCTTGGATGGTGTAAAGATTTAACACTCGACACCGGAAGGCAAGAACATTAGATAAATGAAGCTGTTAAGCGGAAAAGCCTTGTAAAGTCCGCGGTGTGAAGTTGTAAAGCCTGCAAAGTTGTAAAGCGGGGAAAAGGGAGTTGGCCGTGCAGGGAAGCGATCTGCAGATCGGTGCGCGCATCCAGCGGATGCGCCGCCAGAAGAAGGTCTCGCAGGCGGACCTCGCCGGCGTGCTCGGCATTTCCGCCAGCTACCTCAACCTCATCGAGCATAATCGCCGCCGCATCACCGTGCCGCTGCTGATGAAGCTCTCCAGCCATTTCGGCATCGAGCCGGGCGAGCTGGTGGAGAATGACGAGCCGCGCCTCGTCGGCGACCTCATGGAGCTGTTCGGCGACGAGATCTTCGCCGACAGCGGCCTGACCAACCAGGATGTCCGCGACCTCGCCAGCTCGAACGCCGCGGTCGGGCGGGCGGTGGTGCGCCTGTTCGACCAGTACCGCGCCCTGCGCGCCGCCAAGCTCAGCGGCGGCGGCGCCGATCCCGAGGCGGTGGGCTATCACCCCGCCACCGAGGCGGTGTCGGATTTCATCCAGCAGAACGCGAACCATTTCCCCACGCTGGAGGCCGCGGCCGAGCGGGTGCGCCACGACATCGACGCCGCGGCCGATTCCTACGATTCCTTCGAGCACGGCCTGCGGACCTATCTGTTCAACGTGTTCGGCCTCTCCTGGCGGCTGGCCCCGCTGCCCGGCGGCATCGCCCGGCGCTATGACGCGGAGCGGCGCGAAATCCTCACCTCCGATGTGCTGCCGCCGGAAACGGCGGTGTTCACCGTCGCCCATCAGCTGGGGCTGCTGGCGGCGGCGCGGGAAATCGAGGAGCTGATCAACGCCTCCGACCTGCCCGCCGATGCCCCCGTGCTCACCCGCAACGCGCTGGCGAGCTACTTCGCCGGCGCCCTGACCATGCCCTATGAGGCGTTCCTGCAGTGCTGCCGGGAGACGCGCTACGACATCGAGCGGGTGCAGCGGCGCTTCCGCGCGAGCTTCGAGCAGGTCTGCCACCGCATGACGACGCTGCAGCGGCCTGGCCTCACCGGCATTCCGCTCCACCTCGTGCGCACCGACATCGCCGGCAACATCTCCAAGCGCTTCTCGCTCTCGGGCATCCACATCTCGCGCCATTCCGGCGCCTGTCCGCGGTGGAACGTCTATTCGGCGTTTCTCCACCCCGAGCGAATCAATGTGCAGGTCAGCCAGATGCCGGAGGGCCAGCGCTATTTCTGCATCGCCCGCTCGGTGGCCAAGGGCGGCCATCGCCACAACGCGCCACGCCGGCACATGTCGATCGGGCTCGGCTGCCACATCAGCTACGCCGCGCAGATGGTCTATTCCGACGGCATCAACCTGGCCGACCCCTCGCAGACCGTGCCGATCGGCGTCGGCTGCCGCATCTGCCCGCGGCTGGATTGCGAGCAGAGGGCACATCCTCCGGTTGATCACCGTTTCACGCTGAACGATGCCGAGGCGGCTGAAAGTTTCTATGCGTCGGGGCGCCGGGGCTGACCTCTGGTCTCGCAAGGGTGTGTGCTTGCCTTTCGGGCCGTCAAAGAGCTACCACAGTGTGGACAGGCACACCGATGCCATCGCACCGTGTGGCGTCAGGCGTTGCTATTCCTTTACGATACGGTACTACTCAAGGGCGTGTCGGCGTGGAGACGAGCCCCTATCGCATGTCGAAGACTGAAAAAACCATATCAAGGGCCGAAAAGGCCCGCCGGGAGAGACGCCAGGCCGATTTCCTCAACCGCCGCTACATCCTCGGCACGCGTCATCCCTATGCGCGCCTGCCCATCTGGGTGCCCTATCCTTTGGCCCGGCTATATGTCTGGCTGACCGTCACGGACGACGACGGCGGCCGCCGGAAATAGCTGTTCCGGGCGCCGATTCCCGCCTCCGGGTGGGGAATCGGCGCAGCTACCTGGCCTTTTGGGGTAAAGCGCGGTGCGGCGGCTTTATCGCGCCAGCAGGTCATAGACCCGCGACAGCCGGTCTATGGCCAGATCGACCCGGCCGAAGCCGCCGCCCGAGGGGGTGTAGCCCACCACATAAAGCCCCGCCTCCTCGGCCGAGCGCGCGCCGGTATGGCTGTCCTCGACCGCCACCACTGATTCGGGCGGCAAGCCGAGCCGGAGGCAGGCGGTGCGGTACGGCTCGGGGTCGGGCTTGCCCTGCGCGACATCGTCGAGGCTGATCGAGAACGCCATGGCATCGGCGATGCCGAGCGCGGCGAGATTGGCGTCCACAACGCTGCGGCTGGAGTTGGAGACGCAGACCTGCGGCACCCCGTGCCCCGCCAGCGCGCGGATGGTCTCCACCGCCTCGGGAATGGGGATGAGCTGGTCGGTGTGGCCGACATAATGGGTGTGGATCGCCTCGAGCCAGGCCTCCCGATCCAGCCGCTCCGGCAGGCGCGGGCGCAGGATGTCCCACACGTCCAGGATGTGGACCCCACGAAACGCCTGGTCCGGCAGGTCGGTGAGGTCGACGTCCCAGAGCCGGGAGGCGGCGAGGAGCGCCTGGTGGTGCAGCGGCTCGCTGTCCACCAGCGTGCCGTCGATGTCCCAGGCGACAGCGCGCAGGACCGGGCTCCGGAGGGGGTGTTCGCTCATGCCGGGGCTTTCATCTGGAGGCGGCGGTACAGCTCGCGGAAGCGGGCATAGCCGGCCGCATGGATGCCCGCCGTCGCCGGATCGGGCTGGACCTGCTCGTCATAGCCGACGAATCGCGCGATGCCATCCCATTCCGCCAGCCCCAGCCCGACCGCGGCGGTCCACGCCGCCCCCAGCGAGGAACCGGGATGGCCGGTGAGCCGCTGCACCGGCTGCTGCAGCACGTCGGCGACGATCTGCATCCAGACGCGGGAATTGGCGCCGCCATCGGAGACGAAATAGCGTTCGCAGCGGTGGCCCATATCGGTCAGCACCTCGACATGGTGGGCGATGGCATAGGCATAGCCTTCCAGCAGCGCCCGCCAGACATGGCCGAGATCGTGCGAGAGGGTGAGCCCGTCGATGACGCCGCGCGCCTCCGGGTCGTGGATCGGGGTCTTCTCCCCGAGCAGATAGGGCAGGAACAGCACGCCGTCCGCGCCGGCGGGGCGGGCCGCGGCGAGCCGGTCGAGGTGCTGGTGCAGGGTGAGGCCGGCCGCCTGGGCGGCGGGAAGCTCGCCGCCGGCGAAGGTGCGGGCGAACCAGTTCAGCCCGGAGCCGCCGGTCGACATGCAGCCATTGGGCATATAGAGCCCCGGCACGAGGTGATAGTCGAGGTAGAGCCGCGGGTCGGGCTTCACCGTGGCGGTGGCGGTGAGCACGTCGATCGAGCCGCCGAACTTCAGCAGCACGTCGCCCGCGCGGGTGACGCCGGCGCCCAGCGCGGAGGCGATGAGGTCCGCTGCGCCGCCGACCACCGGCGTGCCTTCGGCAAGGCCGGTTGCGGCCGCCGCCGCCGCGGTGACGCGGCCGAGAATCTCATGGGACAGGGTCTTGCGGGGAATGGCGTCGCGCGGAATGTGCGCCCAGCCGATCAGCTCGTCGTCGAGCGCGTGGCGGGCGATGTCGACGAAGCCCGCTTCCAGCGCCCAGTTCTGTTCCACTGCCCGCTCGCCGGTGAGCCGCCAGTTCACATAGTCATAGGAGCCGAACACCGTGGCGATGCGGGCGAAGACCTCCGGCTCGTGGGTCTCGATCCAGCGCAGCTTGGCGGTGACGAGCTGCTGGTTGATGCCGTTGCCGGCCCGCGCGATGAAGGCGGCCTCGTCGCGCTCGGCCCGCAGTGTCGCCACCTCGGCGCCGCAGCGCGCGTCGCTCTGCTGGATGGAGGGGCGCAGCACTTGCCCTTCGGCGTCGAGCAGCACCACCGCCGGCAGCATGCCGGTGACGCCGATGCCGGCGATGTCGCTGGCGGCGATGCCGGCGGCGGCGATCAGCTCGCGGGTGATGGCGCCGACATTGTCCCACCATTGCGCCGGGTCTTCCTCCGCCCAGCCGGCATGGGCGGAGGTGAGCGTCACCGGCCGCGAAGCTACCCCCAGCACCTCGCCGGGCAGCGCGATGAGGATGCCGATGGTGGAGGTCGTGCCGATGTCGAGGCCGAGAATGCAGCTCATGTCAGCCCATCAGGTCAGGCGGAGGGAAGGGGCGCGCGCGGCGTTCAGCGCAGGGCGTTCACGACATCCATGAACCGCGCCACGCGGCCGGCATCCACCGGGTTCCAGGTGTTGCCGTCGACCTTGAAGTGGGTGCCGATCACGACGCCGCTGGCGACCGAAAAGACGTCGCGGACATTGTCGATGTTGACGCCGGTATTGGCGAAGATCGGCACGTCCTTCACCGCCTCGGCGACGCTGCGCAGGTGCGACTGGTCGGCCGGCTGGCCGGTGATCGGGCCGGAGACGAGGATGGCGTCGGCGAGTGAGGAGAACACCGCGCTCTTGGCGCGCAGCTCGATCGGGCGCTGGTCCAGCGAATGGGCGAATTCGGCGTTGATGTTGAACAGCATCTTCATGTCGTCGCGCTTGAGGTCGTGGCGCAGCCGCGCCGCCTCGGCGCAGTTCGGCTCCCACAGCCCCATGTCGGAGGCGAACAGGCCGGTAAAGATCTCGCGCACGAAGCTCGCCCCCGTCACCGCGCCGATGGCGACGGTGGCGACCGGGTCCCACAGATAGTTCACGCCGAACGGCACCTTCAGGCTGGGCTTCACCGCCTGCACGATGGCGCTCATGGCGGCGATGGAGGCCGGCGAGCCCTTGAACACATAGGGGCGGTCGTTCTCGTTGCCGAACATGATGGCGTCGACACCGCCGGCCTGGAGCTTCTCGACATCGGCGAGCACCCCCTCGATCAGCTTGTCGAGGCCGCCATCGGCGTCATAGAGCGGGGCACCGGGCAGGGCGCCGATATGGGCCATGGCGATGACGACCTTCTTCTTGTCGCCGAAGCACGCGAAAACCATCTGGTCTACTCCTTGGAAAAAGGCGGGCCCGTGCGCGGGCGGGGTCACGCGCTGGGGGCGGTTCGGGCGATGCGCACATCCACCCGCGCCGCGGCCAGGGCCGCGGCGATGCGCGCGGGCGGCTCGGCATCGGTGATGAGCATATTGATGTCGGCGAGGGCACCGACCTGCACCAGCGACATGCGCTGGAACTTGGCGCTGTCGCACAGCAGGATCTTCACCCCGGCGCGGCGCAGATAGACCCGCTTGAGGTCGGCGTCCTCGAAGGAATAGTCGAAGAAGCCTTCCGCCGTCAGGCCGGAGGCGCCGATCACCGCGACGTCGAACCACAGCTTCTCGAACTGGGCGATGGCGGTGGGGCCCCAGACCGACATCTCGTCCGCCCGCACCCGACCGCCGGCGACATAGACCTCGGGAAGCGCCCCGTCGAGCAGCGACGCCACCCGCAGGCTGTTGGTGAAGACCTTGATGTGCGGGGTCTCGCGCAGGTGCCCGGCGGTGAGATAGGTGGTGGTGCCGACATCCACCGCGACGGTGCGGTGGCCGGCGATCACGCCCGCGGCCAGCGCGGCGATGGCGCCCTTGCCGTCGGCGCCGCGGCGCAGGCGGGCATCGAAGCTCGGCTCGTCGCTGTCCATCACCACCGGCGGCGGGGCCTCCGGGGCGACGGCGCCGCCATGCACCCGCACCAGTCGGCCCTCGCGCTCCAGTTCCACCAGGTCGCGGCGGATGGTCATGTCGGAGACGCCGAGCTCGCTGGCGATGGCCGCGACCGACACCGCGCCGGTGGTGGCGAGCTGGTCGAGGATGCGGGCATGGCGGGTCGGCAGCAGCGCCCGCTGGCGGTCCTCGGCGCGGCCGGCCTCCGCCGTCTCGGGCAGCTGGGGATCGAGGTCGTCGGGCATGGCGGGGTCCGCAGGTCGGGGCGTCGTGCAGGCGAGTCTCAGGCGCCGAAGCGTCTCTTTTCTACCCCAAAGTCCTACCCCAAGAGCAGACAAAATCAAACATGCGAATCCTCTTGATGTGCATTTATGTTCATATAAGGTGCCCATCAAACACGAGGAGAGCCGCTCATGAAGCCGTCGCCGGTCGCCACCCCCGTCTTTCCTGAACTCGCCGGGCGGCGGGCGCTGGTCACCGGCGGTGCGGTCGGCATCGGCCGCGCCATCTCGGTCGCGCTCGCGCGGCAGGGGGTGCGGGTGGCAATTGGCGACATCGACCTGGCCGCGGCCGAACGGACCGCGGCGGAGATCGGCGGCGGCGCCATCGCGGTGACGATCGACGTGCGCGAGCGCGCGGCGGTCGAGGCCGGCTTTGCCGAGGTGGTGGCGCGGCTCGGCGGTTGCGACCTCCTCGTCGCCAATGCCGGCGTCTCCACCATGAAGCCGGCGCTGGAGATCACCGACGCGGAGTGGGAGTTCAACTTCGCGGTGAACACCCGCGGCGTGTTCCTCACCAACCAGATCGCGGCGCGGCATTTCGTCGAGAACGGCGAGGGCTGCATCGTCAACACCGCCTCGCTGGCGGCCAAGGTCGGCGCGCCGCTGCTGGCGCATTATTCCGCCTCGAAATTCGCCGTGCTCGGCTGGACCCAGGCGCTGGCGCGCGAACTGGCGGCCAAGGGCATCCGCGTCAATGCGGTGTGCCCCGGTTTCGTCGCCACCAGCATGCAGTCGCGCGAGGTGGAGTGGGAAGCCAGGCTGCGCGGCGTGACGCCGGAACAGGTCATCGCCGATTATATCGCCCAGACCCCGCTCGGCCGGCTGGAGCAGCCGGAGGATGTCGCCGACGTGGTGGTGTTCCTCTGCTCCGACCAGGCCCGCTTCATGACCGGCCAGGGCATCAACGTGACCGGCGGCGTCTACATGACCTGACCCGCAGCGGGCGCGTGGCCATGTGCGTTTGCCCTGCCGGTTCACAGAATACGTTCGGATGATCTGTTGATCTGTTCGAAATTGTGCTTTTAGATGTGCTGCCGCGTTCGGGTCGACACCCGTGCACGGCAACGCCCGGGCCGGGCGGGCCCCCACTCCCGCCGGCGCGGCCAGAGGACAGCATATGTCGTCGATCGAGCTCGATCATGTCTCCAAGCTCTACGCCAACGGCGCCTATGGCGTGCGTGACGTGGACCTGACCATTGGCGACGGCGAGTTCGTGATCTTCCTCGGCCCGTCGGGCTGCGGCAAGTCGACCACGCTGCGCATGATCGCCGGGCTGGAGAGCATCACCGCGGGCGACCTGCGCATCGGCGGGCGCAGCGTGACCCACGTGCCCCCGCGCGAGCGCAACATCGCCGTGGTGTTCCAGTCCTACGCGCTCTATCCCCATATGAGCGTGCGCGAGAACATGGGCTTCGGCCTCAAGATGCGCGGCGTGCCGCGGGCCGTCATCGACGGCAAGATCGCCGAGGCGGCGACCCTGCTCGGCCTCACGCCCTATCTCGACCGCAAGCCGGCGGCGCTTTCGGGCGGCCAGCGCCAGCGCGTCGCGCTCGGCCGCGCCATCGTGCGCGATCCCGTCGCCTTCCTGCTCGACGAGCCGCTCTCCAATCTCGACGCCCAGCTGCGCGCCGAGATGCGGCTGGAACTGGTGAAGCTGCACCGCCGGCTCGGCCGCACCATCGTCCACGTCACCCACGATCAGGTCGAAGCGATGACGATGGGCGACCGCATCGTCATCATGCGCGACGGCCGCATGATCCAGGTCGGCCGGCCGCTGGAGGTCTATGCCGACCCGGTTGACACCTTCGTCGCCCGCTTCCTCGCCACCCCGCCGATGAATCTGCTGCCGGCACGGCTGGAAGGGCAGGGCGACGGGCTCGTCGTGCGTGCGCCGGGGCTGGAGGTGGCGGTGCCGGAGAGGCACCGCGCCGCCTATGCCCCCGCCGCCGGGCGGGAGGTGATCTTCGGCCTGCGCCCGGAAGACCTGCACGAGGCGCCCCAGCCCGGCTTCCAGAAGATCGAGGTGGCGGTCGTGGCGCTGGAGGCGCTGGGGGTGGAGAACATCCTGGTCGGCCAGCTCGCGGGGGCGGGCGGCGCGGCGCCGGTCGAGATCGCGGCGCGGCTCTCCCGCCACTTCACCGCCCCGGTCGGGGCGAGCGTGCCGCTCTATCTCGACGCGCGGCCCATGCATCTGTTCGATCCCGAGACGACGCGGGCGCTGCCGCGCCCCCGTCTCGGCGTGCTGCAGCCCTGAGCGGGGAGGAAGCGGACATGCGGCGCGTCGCTCTCCATCTCGGCCTGCTCCTGGTCTGCGCCGTCATATTGCTGCCGCTGCTGTGGGTGGTGCGCACCAGCTTCCTGCCGGAGTCCCTGTCTTATTCGGCCGAGCTGATGCCGGCGGCGACGCTCGACAACTATGTCGCGCTCTTCACCTCCACCCGCTACGGCCCGTCCTATCTCAACAGCCTGATCGTGGCCGTGGGCTCGGTGGTGGTGGCGCTGCCCTTCGCCAGCATGACCGGCTACGCCTTCGCCCGCTTCAAGACCAGCGGGCGGGCCGGGCGGTTCGCGGTGCTGGCGATCCAGATGCTGCCGCCGGTCGCCATCGTGCTGCCGACCTTCACGCTGTTCCGCATGTTCGGCCTCACCAATTCGCTGACCGGCCTCATCATCGTCTATGCCGCGGTGAACCTGCCGTTCCTCATCTGGATCCTGATGGGGTTTTTCGAGGGCATCCCGGTGGACCTCGAATGGGCGGCGATGACCGACGGCGCCACCGCCTGGGGGGCGTTCTGGCGGGTGGTGCTGCCGGTGTCTCTGCCGGGCATCGCAGCGGCAGGTGTGCTGGGCTTCATCCTCACCTGGAACGAGTTCCTGTTCGCCCTGGTGCTCAGCGGCCCGCAGACCGCGACGGTGCCGGTTGCGCTCGCCGCGCTCCAGACCTCCAACGGCGTGCAGATCGCCAAGGTGTCGGCCGGCGTGGTGCTCGCCGTGCTGCCGCTGGTGATCGCCTCCCGCTTCATCCAGCGCTTCATCGTGCAGGGGCTCACCTTCGGCAGCGTGAAGTGATGCGACGACCGCGCGGCCTCCGGGCCCGCGCCAACACGGCGGACGAAGATCCGATCCAGACGGAACAGGAGAACGACATGCAGTTCAAGCGCAGTCTCATCTCGACCCTGCTCGGCGCGACGATGCTCGCCGCGGCCGGCCCCGCCTTCGCCGATCCCGTCACCCTGCGCGCCCTGATGGAGGACGTGCCGGAGACCCAGATCATCGAGAAGCTGCTGCCGGAATTCGAGAAGGAGACCGGCATCAAGGTCGAATTCGAGAAGATCGGCTATGGCGACATGCACGACAAGCTGGTCGCCCAGCTCGTCTCGCCGGAGAGCTATTACAACGTGCTCGAGGTGGACTTCCTCTGGGCCGGCGAGTTTCCCGCCGCGGGCTGGCTGGAAAACCTGAAGCCCTATGTCGAAAAATCCGGCTTCGACCTGAAGCCGATCATCCCCTCGATGCTCGACCTGCTCGGCGCCACGCCCGACGCCCTGCCGATCCTGCCGATGTACAACTACTCCATGGGCCTGATCTACCGCACCGACCTGATCAGCGATCCCAAGGTGAAGGCGGACTACAAGGCCAAGACCGGCAAGGACCTCGCCGTGCCGGCGACGCTGGCGGACTATGTCGCGCTGTCGAAGTACTTCAAGGCCGCCGGCGGCGAGGTGGTGGGCGCGGCCATGCAGGGCCAGCGCGGCGACCCCAACTCCATGGAGTTCTCCAACTACCTGTTCTCCGCCGGCGGCGCCTATCTCGACGGCGGCCGCAAGGTGGCACTGAACAGCCCGGAGGGCCTGACGGCGCTGAAGCTCTACGCCGACAACGTGCAGAACGGCGCCCAGCAGGGCGCGCTCTCCGCCACGCTCGACGACACCATGCGGCTGATGTGCGCGGGCAAGGCGTTCAGCATGGTGACCTATTGGTGGATGCTGCCGCAGCTCGACGATGCCGCCAAGTGCCCGGCGGTGGCCGGCAAGCTGGCGCTCAGCGTCATGCCGGGCGGCCATGGCGAGAGCGGCGGCTGGGGCTGGGGCATTCCGAAGAACACTTCGGATGAATCCAAGGCCGCGGCCTGGAAGTTCATCGAATGGGTGCAGAGCCAGAAGATCTCGGTCGCCCGCGCGCTGGAAGGCCATGCCCCGGTGCGTTCCGACGTCTACACCGACCCGGCGGTGCTTAAGAAGTACCCCTTCTACAAGACCGGCCTCGAGGTGGTCGCCTCGGGCAAGTCGTTCCCGATCTTCGCCTATTCCGCCCAGTACGAGGATGTCCTCGGCGCCCAGCTCTCGCTGGCCGCGGGCGGGCAGGCGAAGCCCGAAGATGCGCTGAAGGCCGCTGCGGACGGCCTGACCCAGCTCCTCAACAAGTGAGGACCGTCGGCGGTTGACGCCTTCAGCCATATGGTGCGCCGGCCTCGCCCCCCGGGGCCGGCGCATCTTCCACCTTGCCGGCCCCTGACGGAGAACGAACGAGCATGCGCCTTCCGGCATTCGCGGATCGGGAGTGGCGGACCGGCTGGGCCTTCGCGGCGCCGGGGCTGCTGACGCTGGCCCTCGTCATGGGCTTTCCGCTGGTCTATGCCGCGCTGATCTCGGTCTCGTCGCTGACGCTGCTCAAGCCGATGCTGCAGCCCTTCGTCGGCGCCAAGAACTTCGCCACGGTGATGAGCGACCCGCTGTTCTGGGGCGCGCTGTGGCTCACCGTGAAGTATTCGCTCGTCACCGTGCTCGGCGAGTTCGTCATCGGCCTCGCCATCGCGCTGATGCTGAACCGCACCGTGACGATGAAGCCGGTCTATTTCGCCGTGCTCACCATTCCCATGGCGATGTCGCCGGTCAGCGTGGCGCTGATCTGGCGCATGCTGCTGCAGCCCAATCTCGGCATCGCCAACCAGGTGATGGAGAGCCTCGGCCTGCCGCGGGTGGACTGGCTCGGCAATGCCGATCTCGCGCTGTGGACCATGGCGGCGATCGACATCTGGCAGCAGACCTCCTTCGTGGTGCTGATCCTCGCCGCCGGCCTCGCCGCGCTGCCGCGCGACCCTTACGAGGCGGCGGAGGTGGACGGGGCGACCGCGCTCCAGCAGTTCTGGTACATCACCCTGCCGATGCTGCGGCCGGTGGCGGCGATCGCGGTCATCATCCAGCTCATCAACGAGTTCCGCACCTACGACCTGCCCTACATCCTCACCAAGGGCGGGCCGGGCACCTCGACCGAGGTGCTGAGCTTCTTCGCCTATCGCCGCGCCTTTCTCGGCCTGTCGCTGAACGAGGGGGCGGCGGCGTCCTTCGTGCTGCTGCTGATCGTGCTGGGGCTCACCGTGCTGTTCTTCTGGAGCCTCGAGCGGAAGCGGTGAGGGGCCATCCACGCGCCGGCCTTGGTGCAGGCGGGATGGCGTGGATCCCCGGGTCAAGCCCGGGGATGACGGCCGATGGGGGGCGGTAAGCGGCGGACGGGCGGAGTGCGGGGGGCGAAGTGCGCCACTCCGGGCCTCATGCAGCGCCATGTGCGCCGCCCCGGGCCTTATGCAGCGCCACGCGCGACGCCGGGCTCCCATGACCCGTCATGGCCGGGCTTGACCCCGCCATCCACGCGCCGGCCTTGGTGCAGCGCGGGACGGCGTGGATCCCCGGGTCAAGCCCGGGGATGACGGCCGACGGGGGGCGGTAAGCGGCGAACGGGCGGGTTGCGGGGGGGCGCGGTGCGCCGCCCCGGGCCTTATGCAGCGCCATGCGCGACGCCGGGCTCCCATGACCCGTCATGGCCGGGCTTGACCCGGCCATCCACGCGCCGGCGCTGGTGCAGCGCGGGACGGCATGGATCCCCGGGTCAAGCCCGGGGATGACGGACGTCGGGGGCGGCGCGCAGGCGGAACGGCGAGCCGACGATCCGATGAAACAGCGCGCCGGCGAAACGACGCTCCAACGAAACAGCGCGCCGGCGGGACGACGCTCCAACGAAATAGTGCGCAGGCGGGACGGCGCGCCGACGGAACGGCACCCCGGCGGGAGGCGGGTACGGGTGAGACGGCGACCGTCCCGGTGCCGCCCCGCGGCCCTCACATCACCGCGCCAAGCTGCCAGGGCACGAATTCATTGCGGCCATAGCCCAGCAGCTCCGACTTCGAGCGTCGGCCGGAGGCGATGTCGAGCACCAGCGCGAAGATTTCCCGGCCCTTGGCCTCGATCGACACGCCGTCGAGGATGTCGCCGCAATTGATGTCCATGTCCTCCTCCATCCGGCGGAACAGGTCGGAATTGGTGGCGAGCTTCACCGAGGGCGTTGGCTTGCAGCCATAGGCCGAGCCGCGCCCCGTGGTGAAGCACAGCATGTTGGCCCCGCCCGCCACCTGTCCCGTCGCCGCGACCGGGTCGTAGCCGGGCGTGTCCATGTAGACGAAGCCCTTGCGGTCGATCCGCTCGGCGTAGCGATAGACCCCCCGCAGGGTGGAGGTGCCGCCCTTGGCCACCGCGCCGAGCGACTTTTCGAGAATGGTCGTCAGCCCGCCGGCCTTGTTGCCGGGGGAGGGGTTGTTGTTCAGCTCGCCGCCGGTGCGGGCGGCATAGTCGGTCCACCAGTCGATCAGCTCGACGATGCGCCGGCCCACCGCCTCGTTTTCGGCGCGGCGGGTGAGCAGGTGCTCGGCGCCGAAGATCTCCGGCGTCTCGGAGAGGATGGCGGTGCCGCCATGGCGCACCAGCAGGTCCACTGCAGCGCCCAGCGCCGGGTTGGCGGTGAGGCCGGAATAGCCGTCCGAGCCGCCGCATTGCAGCGCCAGGGTCAGCTCGGAGACCGGCACGGCCTCGCGCGTCGCGGCATTGGCGTGGTCCAGCATCGCGCGGATGCGGGCGACCCCAGCCTCGATCGAGCGGCGGGTGCCGCCGCTCTCCTGGATGGTGAGATGCTGGAAATGCGGCCCCTCGGTGATGCCGTAGTCCCGCATCAGCCGCGGAATCTGGAACACCTCGCAACCCAGCCCCACCACCAGCACCGAGGCGAAGTTGGGGTGGCTGGCATAGCCCCACTGGGTGCGGGCGAGGATGTCGTATTCCTCGCCTTTTGAGGCCATGCCGCAGCCGGTGCCGTGGGTGAAGGCCACCACGCCGTCGATATTGGGGTAGTCGTCGAGCATCCCCGAGCGGGTCACCGCGTCGGCGATGAATTCGGCGACGGTCGCCGAGCAGTTCACCGAGGACAGGATGCCGATATAGTTGCGGGTGCCCACCCGCCCGTCGGCGCGGCGGAAGCCCTGGAAGGTGGCGGGCGCCTCGCCCGGCAGCAGGCCGGCGTCGGGCCGGGCTTCGGTGGCGAAGGCGTAGTCGCGCTCGAAGTCCTGCAGCACGACATTGTGCTCGTGCACCCAGTCCCCCGGCGCGATGGCGCTGCCGGCGAAGCCGATGACCTGGCCGAACTTGCGGATCGCCTCGCCGGCGGCGATGGGCCGCGCGGCGATCTTGTGGCCCTTCGGGATCTGCCGCGTGGCGGCGATGCCCTCCGGCAGCGGGCTGCCGGTCGGGACGCTGTCGACCGCGATGATGACGTTGTCGGCCTCGTGGAGACGCAGGGTGCGCGGGACGGCCATCGCTCAGACTTCCAGGATCGCCTTGATGACCCCGGCCTCCGGCTTCAGCCAGGCGTCGAACAGCGCCGCGCCCTCGGCGAGCGGGCCGCCATGGGTGTGCAGCGCCCGGGTCGGCACCCGGCCGGCCTCCATCTGCCGCACCACCTCGGCGAAATCGTCGGCCTGGGCGTTGCGGCTGGCGAAGAGGGTGGCTTCCCGCTTGTGGAATTCGGGGTCGGAGAAGGTGATGTCGGTGCGTACCACGCTCACCAGCACATAGCGGCCGGCATGGGCGAGGAAGCCGAAGCCGCGCTGCATCGCGCCGGCATTGCCGGTGGCGTCGATCACGACGTCGTAGAAATCCCCGCCGGTCAGGCGCCTGGCCTCGGCCTCGGCGGAAGCGTCGGCGAGCAGCATCCGGTCGGCGCCGAGCTGGTCGACGGTGAAGGCGAGCCGGTCCTCGCGCAGGTCCATCACGGTGACATCGGCGCCGCGCGCCTTGGCGAAGATGATGGCGGACATGCCAATGGGCCCGGAACCCACCACCAGCACGCGGTCCTGCGCGGTGATGCCGCCGCGCTTCACGCCGTGGGCGCCGATGGCGAGGAACTCGATCATCGCCGCCTCGTCGAGGCTGGCGGCGCCCGCCGGCACCACATTGCCGACCGGCACGCAGAGGAACTCCGCCATGCCGCCGTCGCGGTGAACGCCGAGCACGTTGATGTTCATGCAGGCATTGTTGACGCCCTTGCGGCAGGCGAGGCAGGTGCCGCAGGAGAGATACGGCACGATGTAGACGTTCTGGCCCGGGGCGAGGCCGCTGCCCGCCGGGGCGCTCTCCACCGTGCCGGAAAGCTCGTGTCCCATCACCCGGGGATAGTCGAGGAAGGGGTGCTTGCCCTGGTAGATGTGGAAGTCCGTGCCGCAGATGCCGACGCGGCGGATGCGGATCAGCGCCTCGCCCGGGCCCGGCACCGGCTCGGGCCGGCTGATGATCGACAGGCGGCCGGGTTCGTCACAGATCAGGGCTTTCATGGCGCTCTCGCGGGCTCGGGCTGGGCAGGAAAAGCCCGGCCCGCAGGGTGCGGGCCGGTCAGTGGTCGGGAGGGAGGGGGCGCCGGCGCGTGCCGGCGAAACCGGCTCAGGTCTTCGGCATCTCGGCGGGCAGCGGCACGCCGTTGTACTTGAGGTAGATCTCGTTCAGCTTGCCGTTCGCCAGATTGGCGGCGACGAATTCATTGAGCCGGGCGCGCAGCGCGTCGTCGCCCTTGCGCAGGCCGATGGCGTAGGGGTTGGTCTTGAGCACGATCTTGGTCTCCAGCGGGTCGCTGGCGCGGCGCAGATTCACCGCCGCCATCACCTGGGGCGAGGAGGCCATCACGTCGACCTGGCCGGACACCAGCGCGGTGATGAGGGTGGCGTCGTCGTCGTAGCGGACGATCTCGGCATTGGTGATGCGGGCGGTGGCTTCCTTGTCGTTGGTCGAGCCGCGGGTGGTGCCGATCCGCTTGCCGGCGAGGTCGTCGATGCTCTTGATCGCAGTGCCCTTGCCGGCGGCGACGACGATCTGGATCACGCCATAGGCGTCGGAGAAGTCGATGACCTTCTTGCGCTCCTCATTCACGCTGAAGGAGGCCATCACCAGGTCGGCCTTGCCGGTGAGCAGGAAGGGCACGCGGTTGGGGCTGGTGACCTGCACGATTTCCAGCGGCACGCCGAGATCGGCGGCGAGCAGGCGGGCGGTCTCGACATCGGAGCCGGTCGGCTGCATCTGCGCGTCGGTCAGGCCGAAGGGCGGCGAGCCGAGGTCGATGGCGACCAGCACCTTGCCGCGCTTCTTGATGTCGTCGAGCGTGCCGGCGCTGGCGGGACGCAGGCCAAGCCCGCCGGCGAGGCCGGCCAGCGCGGTGGCGGCGAGAAAGCCGCGGCGGTTCAGGTTCATGGCGTTCACGGGTGTTCTCCCTGGGTTTTCACTCTGGCGGTGTCTGTTCAGGCGTCGGGAAGGGGGATGCCGGCCGCGCGGCCGGCACGGCTAGAGGCCGCTGCCGACGAAGCTGGCGAGTTCGGGGGTCTTCGGCGCGTCGAGCATGGCGCCGGGGCCGGTCTCCCAGACCTTGCCCTTGTGCATGTAGACGACCTGGCTCGCGACCTTGCGGGCGAAGGCCATCTCGTGGGTCACGAGGATCATGGTCATGCCGCCGCGGGCGAGGTCCTCCATCACCTTCAGCACCTCGCCGGTGAGCTGGGGATCGAGCGCGGAGGTCACCTCGTCGAACAGCATCAGCTTGGGCTGCATCGCCAGCGAGCGGGCGATGGCGACGCGCTGCTGCTGCCCGCCGGAGAGCTGCTCGGGGTAGTTCTCCGCCTTGGCTTCCAGCCCGACCCGCGCCAGCACCTCGCGGGCGAGCTCGCGCGCCTTCGCCTTGGGCAGCGACTTCACGCAGGTCGGGGCGAGCATGATGTTCTGCTCCACCGTGAGGTGGGGGAACAGGTTGTAGCTCTGGAACACGATGCCGACGTCGCGGCGCAGGCTGCGGCGGTCGAGCTTGGGGTCGTGGACGGCATGGCCGCACACGTCGATCGAGCCCTGTTCGATGGTCTCCAGCGCGTTGATGCAGCGCAGCGCGGTCGACTTGCCCGAGCCGGACTGGCCGATCACCGCCGCCACCTCGCCGCGCCCGACCTCGAAGGAGACGCCCTCGAGAACCTTGTGGCTGCCGAAGCTCTTGTGAACGTTGTGAAGTCTAACGACGGCCGACATTGAGCTTCCTTTCCAGACTCCGGCTCCAGGTGGAGAGCGGGAAGCAGATGGCGAAGTAGATCGCCGCCACCACCATGAACACGGTGAACGGCTCGAAGATGGAGTTGTTGATGAGCTTGCCCGCCTGGGCCAGCTCGACGAAGCCGACCACCGAGGCCAGCGAGGTGTTCTTGACGATCTGGACGAGGAAACCGACCGTCGGCGCGGTGGCGATGCGGGCGGCCTGCGGCAGGATCACCCGCGTCATCCGCTGCCAGGGCGTCAGCGCCAGGCACTCGGCCGCCTCCCACTGGGTCTTGGGCACCGACTGGATGCAGCCGCGCCAGATCTCGGCGAGGAAGCCGGAGGAATAGATCGTCAGCCCCAGCCCCGCCGCCGCCAGCGCCGGCACTTCGCTGAAGCCGACGATGGCGATGCCGAAATAGATGAGGAACAGCAGGATCAGCAGCGGCGTGCCCTGCACGATCTGGATGTAGCCGATCGCCGCCCAGCGCAGCCCGCGCACCGGCGAGATGCGGGCCAGCGCCACGGCGAAGCCGACGAGGCCGCCGCCGATGAAGGCGATGGCGGACAGGCCCAGCGTCCAGAGCGCGGCCCAGCCGAGGAATTCGAGATGGACGAGGCTGAAGGTCGGCATCCCCATCTCCTCACAGCGCCGTGCCGAGCTTGCGCCGGCGGACGAAGACGGCGAGCCCGAACAGGCCGAGCGCGATGCGCACCACGAAGGACAGCGCGAGATAGATCACGCCGACCACGATGTAGGTCTCGAAGCTGCGGAAGGTGTCGGACTGGATGCGGTTGGCCACCGCATCCAGTCCG
>CAZIXP010000019.1:4405-44434 GCA_964543245.1 uncultured Starkeya sp. | reverse complement strand
ATCTGGGCGCCCATGTTCTCGAACTTGTCCTCGAGCTCGATCTCCTTGGCGACGGTGACGCCGTCCTTGGTGATGCGGGGAGCGCCGAAGCTCTTTTCGATAACGACGTTGCGGCCCTTGGGGCCGAGCGTGACTTTCACCGCATTGGCGAGGATGTCGACGCCGCGCAGCATCTTGTCGCGGGCTTCGCCCCCGAACTTTACGTCCTTGGCAGCCATGTGCCGAACTCCTGGTTATCGAAGGATGGGAGTGACGGCGGCGCCACCGCGGCGCCGCAGAGCGACGAGGTCAGCCGACCACGCCCATGACGTCGGATTCCTTCATGATCAGGAGATCCTGACCGTCGATCTTCACCTCGGTGCCCGACCACTTGCCGAACAGCACGCGGTCGCCCGCCTTCACATCAAGCGGGACCAGCTTGCCGGACTCATCGCGGGCGCCGGAGCCCACCGCGAGCACTTCGCCCTGCGACGGCTTCTCCTTGGCGGAATCCGGGATGATGATGCCGCCCGCGGTCTTCTCCTCGGCGTCGAGGCGCTTCACCACGATGCGGTCGTGCAGGGGGCGGAAATTCAGCTTGGACATTGTTGACATCCTCAGGTCGTCGCGCGCCTGCGGCGCATCGGGGTCGCTCGGCGGCCGTGTTGGCACTCTTTCAACGGGAGTGCCAGAGCCGAGGCGGAGATAGGCAGACCAGGGAGGGCTGTCAAGCACGGCTGTGCCGTCGAGGCGGGGGCATCTGCGCCGGCAGATGCAAAAAGCCCGGCCGGTGGTTCCGGCCGGGCGCGAGCATGAGGTGCCGAAGGAGGCGGAAATCAGACGGCCTTCTTGATGGTCTTTTCCACCGACGCCTTGATCGGCTCGGCGGTGTCGGTGGCCACCTTCTGGGCGATGATCGAGAGTTCCTTCGCCTGGGCAGAGAGCACGTCGAACTGCTTGCGCAGGTGGCTGGTCGACAGTTCCACCGCCTCGGAAACGTTGCGGGCGGCGAGCAGCGCGCCGAAATAGTCGAACGCCGCGTTCACATTGGTGCGCAGGGATTCCAGCGCGACGGTGTTGTATTCCGCGGCGCCCTTGGTGGCGGTCGCATAGGTGTCCTCGAGGAGATCGGTCGTCTCCTCGGCGCTGGACTTCAGCTTCTCATAGGCTTCGCGCGCGTTCTGCACGCTCTTTTCGGCCATTTCGCGCATCACCGCCGGCATTTCGAAGCTGGCGGGGTCGAACTTGGGAACGCCGGCCTGGAACGGAAAAGCCGGCTTGGGGGGCGTGATTTCGGGAGCGTCGGTCATCGGATTCACCTCGGGTCGCGGCATGGGGAACAGGAGGGCTTACCGACCGCACCCACGGCGCGACGTTCGGCCCCTGCATCGGCGCGCCTCGCTCTGAAGCCCGCCATCTGCGTCTCATTAATTGTGCATTGCAGCATCATATTGCAATGCACAAAACGGCCTTCAGCGAGATTTTTTTCGGCTGTGCCACCAGGACATCCCGCCACCGGCCACGGCTTGCAAACCGGCGGCAACATGAAACCGTCCTGCCGCTGCCAGCCCCATACACCGTGCCCCGCCCATCAGGCAGCGGCGCGGCGTTCGACGACGCTGCCGAGATCAGGCCGGCGTGTCGGGCGGGGTAGGGTTTTTGCGGGGACCGCGACGTGCGGCAGGCTTTGCCACCGCCGGCGCGGGAGTGGCGGGATCCGCCGCCGCGCTGGCCTCGCTCGCGCCCTCTTCGGCCAGCCCCTCCTCCGGTGCGACCTCGGCGACGGCGGCGGAAGAGACGGGCTCGGAAGCGGGTTCCGCCTGAACGGACGGCTCGGCTTCGGGCTCGATCGGTGCCGCCGGCTCAGGCACCGGCGCCGCCGCCACAGGCGCAGAAACCACCGGCTCGGCTGCCGCGACGACGGCCTCGCCCTGGCGGCGCGCCTGCTCGGCCAGACGGGCGGCGTGGCGCGCGGCGAAATCCTGGTTCAGCTTCACCCATTCCGGCAGGGTGCGGGCACGGGCGAGCTGCGCGGCGAAGTCGAAGCCCGCGGTCACATTCGCCTCGATCAGCTGCATCGCGTTGCGGCTGGCTTCCCGGGCCTGCTCCTGCAGGCGGTCGGTGCGCTGCTCGCCATCGTCCAGCGCGCGGTGCGCCACCAGCAGCAGGCTGTCCACCGCCTGGCGCGCCTGCACCAGGCTGGCTTCGACAATGCTGCGAAGCTCCTTCGGCACGTCGATGTCGCCCGGCGCTTTCGCCTCGGGTGCCGTCCTGTGGAGGTCGTCGGCCATGCTTTCCTCCCGGAACAGGCGGGACGGCGCGCCGTGAGAGGCGGCCATGCCGCGCGGATGGCTTCCTTTCAGTCACGTTAATGGCTCGGAAAGAAGAAGCAAGCGCTTTACGCGCCGATTCTGGTCGCGAGCGGTTAACCGGTTCGCGCGAAGATGAGGCGCGAGTCCCGACTCGCCATGGTGTCGGCCTCGTGCGGCCACTATGGTGCAAAGGCGGCGGCTCCGGCCGGAGGCGCACGGCGCCCTTCCCGGATGTTACCGACAGATGAAGCAGCGCAATCCCCTGGCATGACCCGCTGGACCGATGATCCCACCCCGCCCTTGCCGTCGCAGACGGACGGGGCGCTGCGCGCCGCGGCCGGCGACCGGCTGACCGGCGACGGCGCCGCCGTGCTCGTGCGCGCGGACGGGGTGGTGATCGGCGCGACAGCAGGGGCGCGCGCCGCCGGCAGCCGCACCGGCATGCTGCCGGCCGACGCGGCGCGGGTCATCAGCCGCATCGCCGCGACCCTGCGTGCCGGCCATCCGCCGCGGCTGGAGCGCATCCGCCTGCCCGGCCGGCTGGCCGCGGAGACCTTCGCCTGCTCGCTGGTGACGGCGGGAACCGCCCGTGCGGTGCTGCTGGTCGCCCCCGGCAGCCCGCCGGCACGTGCCCCGGCGCCGATCGCCGCGCCAGCCGCCCCCGCCGCCAATGAACCGCCCGTTCGCACGGGGGCCCGCCTTGCCCCGGCCCCGGCCAGCCCCGCCGCACCCGCGACGGCACCGGCTGCGACCGCCCCCCTCCCCGCCGCACCCCACCGTGGCGACACCGCCCCCGGGGCCGCTCCGCCGCGCGAGGCGAACCCGACCCAGCGCTCGCGTACCCTCACCCGATTCATCTGGCGTACCGGGCTGGACGGGCGCTTCCGCTTCGTCGACCCGCTGCTGGCCGCCGCGCTCGGCCGCTCCGCCGAGGCGCTGGCCGGCAAGGACTGGGACGATCTCGGCGCCCCGACGGTGCAGGATCGCGTCCGCGCGGGCCTGAGCTTCACCGGAGTGCGGGTCGCGCTGGCCGGCCGGCTCGGCACGCTCGACGCGGAGGTCGGCGGCGCGCCCATCCGCGGCGAGGGCATGCGCGGTTTCGGCCTGCTGCTCGCGGGAGGCACCGCCCCCTCCCCGCAGGAAGCGCCCCACCCGGCTGCTGCCGCAACGCCGACGCCCGCCCCCACACCGGCGCCCGAGGCGCAGGCTCCCAGGGCGCCCGTTTCGGAGGCCCCGTCCCTCAACACCGCCGTGCGCGAAGAACCGCAGCCTCCGGCGCCAGCCGCCGCGGGGGCTCCGCCGGCGCCGGCCGAGGCTGCGCCAGAGCCGCTTCGTCCCGAAAAGAGCGGGGAAGCCCTCGCGGCTACGTCCACGGCGGAGGAAGCCGCGCCCGATGGCAGCAGGCCCGCCGAGCATCGCGATCAACCGAGCGCCGCCGCGCCCACCCCGCCGGAGCCGGCACCACCTGCTCCTCCCGCGCCGACAGAGCCGTCAGCCGGCCCGGCCGCGGAAGCCACCCCTGCCGGGGCGCCGCGCGTCACCCTCAGCACGCTGGCGCCGGTCAACGTCATCCCGCTGCGCTCTGGCGCCGGCGATCCCAACCGGCTCGATGCCGCCCGCGCCTCCTGGGCCGGGCTGACCGCCGGCGAGCGCAACGCGTTCCGCGAGATTGCCCGTGCGCTCGGCGCCCGGCTGGAAGGCGCGGACGACGACGACCACGAAACCTTCGAGCCGGAGGTCGAGGCGTCGGAGACGCCGGTCGGCGAGGACGAGCCGGCACTGAGCCCGCGCGACCAGACGCTGCGCTCGCTGGAAGAGGCCCTGCGCCCAGCGCCTGCGCCGCCCGGGCCCTTGCCTGAGGCGGCCTCGCCGCAGCCCTCCCCGATCGCCGCCCGTCCGCCCGAAACCGGGTTGCGGCCGCCCGCGCCCGCCAATGACGGCCTGCGTCGCACGGTCGCCGGCGGTGAGCGGCCGATCCTCGATCGGCTGCCCTTCGGCGTCGCGGTGCAGCAGGGCGATCACCTCATCTATGCCAACCGCACCCTGCTCGGCTGGACCGGGCGTGAGGACATCGACGCGTTGGAGTCCGCCGGCGGACTGGCGAGCCTTTTCACCGACACCGAGGCCGCAACCGACGGCGAGGCCGAGAGCGAGGGCGCGCGCTGCATGGCGCTGGCCGGCCCGGACGGCACCTCCCTCCCGGTCGAGGCGCGGCTGCTCTCAGTGCCCTGGGATGGCGGCACGGCGCTGCTCTATGTGCTGCGCCGGGTGGTGCCGACGCCGATGGCCGACGAGCGGGCGCGCCAGGCCGAGCTGGCGCTGCGCGCCGCCGAGGCCACGGCGCGCGAGCTGCGTTCCATCCTCGACACCGCGACCGACGGCGTGGTGCTGATCAACCGCGCCGGCACGATCCTGAGCTTCAACCGCTCGGCCGAAGCGCTGTTCGGCTTCGACGCCGCGGAGATCCAGGGTGAGGCCTTCACGCTTCTGCTGGCGCCGGAGAGCCATCGCGCCGCGATCGACTATCTCGACGGGTTGGCGGCCAATGGCGTCGCCAGCGTGCTGAACGACGGGCGCGAGGTGATCGGCCGGGAGCGCGAGGGCGGACTGATCCCGCTGTTCATGACCATCGGCCGGGTCGGCGAGGAGGCGGACAAATATTGCGCCGTCCTGCGCGACATCACCCAGTGGAAGCGCGCGGAAGAGGAACTGACCGAGGCCAAGCGCAACGCCGAAAAGGCCAGCCTCGCCAAGTCGGACTTCCTCGCCAAGATCAGCCACGAGATCCGCACGCCGCTCAACGCCATCATCGGCTTTTCCGAGGTGATGGTGGGCGAGCGCTTCGGGCCGATCGGCAATGAGCGCTACCGCACCTATCTGCGCGACATCCACGCTTCCGGCGAGCACCTCATCTCGCTCATCAACGACCTGCTGGACCTGTCGAAGATCGAGGCCGGCAAGCTGGACCTCGCCTTCACCAGCGTCGCGTTGAACGAAATCATCCAGCAATGCATGGGCATCATGCAGCCGCAGGCCAATCGCGAGCGCATCATCATCCGCTCTTCGCTCGCCGCCGAACTGCCGCCGGTGGTGGCCGATGCCCGCTCGATGCGGCAGATCGTGCTGAATCTGGTGTCGAACTCCATCAAGTTCACCCGGCCCGGGGGGCAGGTCATCCTGTCCACCGCGCTCACCGAGCAGGGCGAGGTGGTGCTGCGGGTGCGCGATACCGGGATCGGCATGTCGGAGGCGGACATCGCCACGGCGATGGAACCGTTCCGGCAACTGCCCACCTCGGTGCGCACCACCACCGAAGGCACCGGCCTCGGCCTGCCGCTGACCAAGGCGCTGGCGGAAGCCAACCGCGCCACCTTCAGCATCCGCAGCGCGGTGGAATCCGGGACCATGGTCGAGATCACCTTCCCCTCGACCCGGGTGCTGGCGGAATAGGCGCTCAGGGCGCGGGGGAGACGATACCGAGGCGGCTCGGCTCCAGCAGCGGGCGCGCGGCATCCGAGCGGCGGATCATCGCCTGCGCGTCCGGCAGCAGATAGGGGCTGTCCCACGAGCCCTGCACCACGAAAGGAAGGTCGAAGGGCGGCTCGTCCGCCTGCGCCGGGCGCACCAGCGCCGCCGTGCCGTTGAGGTCGAGGGTGCGATCGGCGATGGAGATTTCACCGCCCACCGCGATCTTGACCACGGAGCTCTCGGCCGTGAGCCGGTCGAGTTGCACCGTGCCGCGGTGGATGGTGGCCTTGGCGTTGAGCTGGTCGAAATCGGTATTGCCGCCGCGCAGGCTCGACCCGCCGGACAGCGGGCGGCGCTCCAGCCGGGTGAGCACGCGGCCGACATCGATCCCCACCAGCGCGCCATTGCTGGCATCGAGCGTGAGGGCGCCTTCCAGATTGGTCACGATCTCGGCGACGCTGGCGCCGCCGCCGCCAGCCAGGATGCGAAAGCTGCCGACACCCTGGATATGCTGCTGGCGCACCACACTGGCCAGCGCCGCAGCGAGATCGACATCCGTGCCGACAATCTCCGCGCGCACCTCGCCACCGCGGCGGCCGGCGCGCGGCGTGAGGTTGGCGGAGGCGCGAAGCGAGCCGTTCCAGCCCTCCGCCTCGCCGATCGCCAGAGAGAGCCGGCCGCCCTTCAGCAGCGCGCTCGCCGCCACCCGGGTGAAGCGGGACTCCCCGGCGATGACCCGGCCGGCCGAAAGCCTGAGGTCGAGGTCGAACTCGCGCAGGCGGCCGACATCGATGGGGCTGGCATTCCACTCCTCGCTGTCCGGTTCGGACATGGCGATGCGGCCGTAAGGCGAGAGGTCGAAGCTGTCGGCGGCGAAGCTGCCCTGCACGATGGGGCGGCCCTTCTCGATCCGCACCGTCATGCCGCCATCGCCGCGGTTTCCATCCAGATCGAGCCGGGCATTGCTGAGAGCCACCGAGGTGCCGGAGGCCAGCGCCCGCGCGCGCAGCGAGAAGGCGCCGAACCCTTCCTCGGTCGGCGCGTCGGTACCGAGCCAGCTCATGGCATCGCGAAGCCGGGGGGAGGCAATGGTGAGGTCGCCGTCGGCATAGATGCCGCCCCCGGCAAGCCGGCCGGAACCCTTATAGGTCAGCGCCACCGGCGCACCGGAAATGGACAGCGATGCCGACGCCGCCCGGCCACGGGCCAGCGAGGCAAGGTCGGCGATGTCGAGGTCGAAGGCCATGGTCTGGCCGCGCCAGATCACCTCGCCCTCCGCCTCGAGCGAGCGGCCGCCGCGCCAGCGCAGATCGCCGCTCAGCTCGCGTAGCACGATGTCGTTGATGCCGTCATGCGTGAGCAGGACCGTGCCGTTATGCACCTGCAGGTGCGCCGACGGCGCCTCGCGACCGAGCGTCGCAGCCAGCGCATTCCAGGGCTCAAGACTGTCGCCCATGCTGCCGGCGAGGACGATGCGCGGCGAATCGAGTTCGATCCGCGCGGCCCGCACCCGGCCCGCGAACAGCGGCATGAGATCGAGAATCACTCGGGCGCTGGGAATGTCGAGCGTGGCGCTGCCGGGCTCGCCGAACGCCACATGGGCCATCACGATCGCCGGCCGGGGGAAGGCGGAAAAGGTGACGGCGCCGTCAAGCGTTGCGGGCTGGCCGGTCGCCAGCTCCAGCGCCGCCTGGGCTTCCGCCCGCAGCCGGCTTTCCGGCGCGAGCTTCGGCGCCATCGCCGCCGCGCCGAAGGCGACCACGATGAGCAGCAGCAGGATCGGAACGATACGTTTCATTACGAATCAGTCGTGCCCTAGGTTCCGGGCACGCGCAATACGCAACCGGGACAGCCGGCGGGACTGTGGTCCGCCGCCTCCCGTGCGCACCAGACCCGCCCGGTCCTGCACCCCCCTCGTCAGGGCGCAGGTTCGACCGGTTCTGTGTCTGTTTGATGGCCTGACAGCGCCCGGCGGGCCGGCTATGAATCCGGGCATGGATGGGGAAGGCGCGCGCGGGCAAAGCCGTGCCGAAAGCGGGAGAGCCGAGGATGTCGCAAGGGACCGATGGGCCGCTGTGGATACCCGGCCCGGAGCGTGTCGCGGCGAGCGCCATCACCGCCCTCATCGCGCGGGTGAACGCCGCCCACGGCACCAGCCTGACGGATTATGCCGGCCTCCACGCCTGGTCGATTGCCGATCCCGCCGCGTTCTGGCGGGAGGTCTGGCATCTCGGCGAGGTGATCGGCGAGCCGGGCAGCGTCGCGCTGGAGAATCCCGACCAGATGCCGGGCGCGCATTTCTTTCCCGACGCGCGCATCAACTACGCCGAGAACCTGCTGCGCCCGCGCCCGGCCGAGGACATCGCCCTCATTTTCCGCGGCGAGGACAAGGTGGAGCGCCACATCTCCTTCGCCGAGCTGACTGCGCTGGTGTCGCGGCTGCAGCAGGCGCTGAAGGCGGCCGGCGTCGGCATCGGCGACCGGGTCGCGGCCACGATGCCCAACCTGCCGGAAACGATCGCCGTCATGCTGGCGACGAGCTCGCTCGGGGCCGTATTCTCCTCCTGCTCGCCCGATTTCGGCGAGCGCGGCATTCTCGACCGCTTCGGCCAGATCGAGCCGACGGTGTATGTCGCCTGCGACGGCTACTGGTACAACGGCAAGCGGGTGAGCATCGCCGACAAGCTGCGCGCGGTGGTACCCCATCTGCCGAGCGTCGCGCGCACGGTGGTGGTGCCCTATCTCGGCGACGCCGATGCGGTCGCCGCCAGCCTGCCGAACGGGGTGAGCCTCGACCGGTTCATCGCCCCGTTCGAGCCCGGGCCGGTCGGCTATGAGCGGCTGCCCTTCAACCACCCGCTGTTCATCTTGTTCTCCTCCGGCACCACTGGCGTGCCGAAATGCATCGTCCATGGCGCGGGCGGCACGCTGCTCCAGCACATCAAGGAGCACCGGCTGCACTGCGACCTGCACCCCGGCGACCGGCTGTTCTACTTCACCACCTGCGGCTGGATGATGTGGAACTGGCTGGTCAGCGGGCTGGCGAGCGGGCTGACGCTCTGCCTGTTCGACGGCTCGCCCTTCGCACCGCGACCTTCGGTGCTGTTCGACTATGCGCAGGCCGAGCGTTTCGCCCTGTTCGGCACCTCGGCGAAATATATCGATTCGCTGCACAAGGAGGGGGTGCGCCCGATCGAGACCCACGACCTCTCGGCGCTGAAGGCGATCACCTCCACCGGCTCGCCGCTGGCGCCGGAAAGCTTCGGCTTCGTCTATGAGGGCATCAAGCGCGACGTTCACCTCGCCTCGATTTCCGGAGGCACGGATATTGTCTCCTGCTTCGTGCTGGGCGACCCCACCGCCCCGGTCTACAAGGGTGAGATTCAGTGCGCCGGCCTTGGCATGGCGGTGGACGTCTGGTCGGACGAGGGCCAGCCGCTGCGCGGCGAGCGGGGTGAGCTGGTCTGCACCCGGCCGTTCCCCTGCATGCCCGTCATGTTCTGGAACGACCCGGAGGGGGCGAAGTACCGCGCCGCCTATTTCGAGCGTTTCCCCAATGTCTGGTGTCACGGCGACTTCGCCGAATGGACGAGCCATGGCGGTCTGATCATCCACGGCCGCTCCGATGCGACGCTGAACCCGCAGGGCGTGCGCATCGGCACCGCCGAGATCTATGCCCAGGCCGAGCAGGTGCCGGAGATCGTCGAATCCCTCGCCATCGGCCAGGAATGGGACAATGACGTGCGCATCGTGCTGTTCGTCCGGCTGAAGCCGGGCGCGAGTCTCGACGCCGATCTGGAGAAGCGCATCCGCAGCCAGATCCGCACCGGCGCCTCCCCGCGCCACGTGCCGGCGAAGATCGTCGCGGTGGACGACATACCGCGCACCCGCTCCGGCAAGATCACCGAGCTGGCGGTGCGCGACGTGGTGCATGGCCGGCCAGTGAAGAACACCGAGGCCCTCGCCAACCCCGAGGCGCTGGAGCTCTACCGCGACCGGCCCGAGCTGGCGACCTGATCGCCGCCGCGCGACAGCCGGGCCAGCAGGATGACCGGGGCGAGGCCGACCAGCACGATGAGCAGCGCCGCCAGCGCGCCGTCCTCATAGGTGCCGCGGGCGGCCTCGCCATAGACGTGGCTCGCCAGCGTCTCCAGGTTCAGCGGGCGCAGCATCAGCGTTGCCGGCAGTTCCTTCATGCAGTCGACGAACACCAGCAGAGCCGCGGCGCCGAGGGCCGGCCGCAGCAGCGGCAGGTGGATGCGTCGCACCAGACCGGGCGGCCGTTCGCCGAGGCTGCGGGCGGCCATGTCGAGCGTTTCCCCGATCTTGCCGTAGCCGGCCTCCAGCGACCCCACCGGGATGGCGAGGAAGCGGATCGTGTAGGCCAGAACCAGCGCCGCGCCGGAGCCGGAGATCAGCAGCCCCGGCGCAAGGCCGAACAGGGCGGCGCCAAGCGTGGCCAGCGCGTTGTCCAGCGTCGCCAGCGGCACCAGCAGCCCGACCGCCAGCACCGTTCCCGGCACGGCATAGCCCAGCCCGGCAAGCCTGCCGGCCGCCGCGGAGCCGAGCGCCCCGGTGCGGCGAGCCACCACCACCAGCGCGCCGAGGCCGAGCGCCGCCAGCGTGCCGCACCCGGCGAGGAGCGCCGTCGCCCCCGCCTCCGCCAGCAGCCCCTCCGGGATGCGGCCGTGGAACTGGTAGCGCCCCCACGCGGTGTGCAGGAGATGGCTGGCCGGCAGCAGGAAGCCCAGCGTCACAGGCAGCAGGCAGGCGAGGAACGCGCCCGCGGCCGCCGCCCCGCCCAGCCGGCGCCGCAGTGTCGGGTGGGCTCGCCCGCCCACGGCCCCGACCCGCAGCCGCCGCCGGCCCCAGCGTTCGGCCAGCGTCAGCGCCACCACGATGGCCACCATCACCAGAGCGATCTGAGCCGCGCCGGGCAGGTCCGAGCGGTTCAGCCAGGTCGAATAGATCGACAGCGTCAGCGTCTGCACGCCGAGAAATTCCGAGGCGCCGATGTCGTTCACCGTCTCCATCAGCGCCAGCGTCAGGCCCACGACGAGGGCGGGGCGGGCCAGCGGCAGCGCGATGCGCCAGAAGGTGCCGGCCGGGCCGAGGCCGAGGGTACGCGCCGCTTCCAGCGCCGTGGCGGTCTGCACCAGAAAGGCCGAGCGCGCGGTGAGATAGACGTAAGGGTACAGCACCAGGCCGAGCAGCAGGATGCAGCCCCAGAGCGAGCGCACCTCCGGCAGCGGCAGGTCGCGCGGGCTGGCCATCCCCAGCGCGGCGCGGAGCGCGGTCGGGATCGGCCCGAGCGGGTGGACCGCGTCGAGATAGACATAGGCCTGGATATAGGTCGGCACCGCAAGGGGCAGCAGCAGCGCCCAGTCGAAGACGCCCCGCCCGGGAAAGCGCGTGGTCGCCACAAGCCAGGCGGTGCCGGTGCCGATCACCGTGACCACCACCCCGACCCCGGCGACCAGCAGTGCAGTCTGCGTCAGCGCATATGGCAGCACATAGACGAGCAGGTGCGGCCACAGCGCGGTGGAACCGGATGCGGCGATGGCCGCCAGCGCCAGCAGCGGCGCCAGCACCAGCGCCACCACCGCCCAGGCGGCAATCCGCAGCAGCGGCAGCGGCGTGTGCCGCGGCCGCCGCGGCATCGAGCCGGCGGTCGAGAGGGTCACGGCGGACTCCGGCGCCGCGTCGGCCGTCGTCAATTGTCGAAGCCGACCTTGTCGATCAGGTCCGCTGCCGCCTTGCGCGCGCCGGCGACCTTGACCAGATCGACATTGTCGACCTTGAGCGGGCCAAAGGCGGCGATGATCGGATCGACCGGGGCGCCGGCCACGACCGGATATTCATAATTGCCCCGGGCGTAGAGGTCCTGCGCCGCCGGGGAGACGAGATACTCCAGCAGCTTCACCGCATTGGCCTTGTTGGGGGCGTTCTTCGCCACCACGGCGCCGGAGACGTTCACATGGGTGCCGCCGCCCTCGAAGGTGGGCAGGATGACGTTGATCGCCTCGGCCCACTTCTCCTGGTCCGGGCCGCCCTTGCCCGAGCGCATGAGGCCGACATAGTAGGAATTGCCGATGCCGATGTCGCAGATGCCGCCGAGGATATCGCGGGCGTTCTCGCGATCGCCGCCGGCCGGCTTGCGGGCAAGGTTGGCCTTCACGCCCTTCAGCCACTCCTCGGCCTTCGCCTCGCCATGGTGGACGATATAGGCCGCGATCAGGGCGGTGTTGTAGGGGTGCTTGCCGGAGCGGATGCAGAGCTTGCCCTTCCAGGCGGGGTCGGCAAGGTCCTCATAGGTGAGCGCCGTTTCCTTCACCCGCTCCTTCGAGGCATAGGCCACGCGGGCGCGGGCGGAGAGCGCGAACCAGCTGCCGTCCGCTCCCCGCAGATTGGCCGGGATGGCGGCTTCCAGCACCGGCGAGGCGACGGGCTGGGCCGCGCCCTGATCGACGATGTCGAGCAGATTGCCGATGTCCACGGTCATCAGCACGTCTGCCGGCGAGGCGGCGCCTTCCGCCTTCACCCGCTCGACCAGCCCATCCTTGACGAAGACGCTGTTCACCTTGATGCCGGTGGCGGCGGTGAAGCCGTCGAAAAGCGGCCTGGCAAGGCCGGGCTCGCGGGTGGTGTAGATGTTCACGACCTCCTCGGCCGCGGCAGGGCCCGCCGTCAGGCCCGTCGCCAGGGCGACGAAGGCCGCAGCGGCGAGGAAACGGCGCCGGGTGGCGCGCAGGGGCGGGGCGAGACGGTGGCGCATCGGTGGACTCCGGGTTCAGCCATGAGCTCGGCGCTCCCGCAGCCGGCAGCGCCGGGTACCGCACCTAGAGAAGCCATTCCCCAGCGTCAATCCAAAGATAAGTGAATTCAATAGGTTAGAAATCTTCCAATGAAAATGAGGGGGCATGCGAGCCCTCGACATCCGGCCTCCGGCGCGAGGTGCGGAACCAGCCCATGCTGGCTCGGAAACGAAAAAGGGCGGCCCGCGGCCGCCCGTCGATCGCTCCCGTCCGATGCCGAACGGCTCAGTCGTCCAGATCGCCGATGTGGTGCTGGGCGTAGAGCTGAAGGCCGATCTGGCCGATGAGGTCGAGCTGGGTCTCGAGGAAGTCGATGTGGCCTTCCTCATCCGCCATCAGCGCCTTGAAGAGGTCGCGGCTGGGATAGTCCTGCACCGTCTCGGCATAGGTCGCGGCTTCCTGGTAGAGCGAACGCGCCTCAAGCTCGGCCGCGAGGTCGCACTCGATGACCTCCTTGACGTTCTGCCCGATACGCAGCGGGTCGAGCACCTGGAGGTTGGGGAAGCCCTCAAGGAACAGAATGCGATCGATGAAGCGATCGGCGTGGTGCATTTCCTCGATGGATTCGGCGCGCCACTTGGCGGCGAGCTTCTTGTAGCCCCAGTTGTCCAGCATGCGGAAATGCAGCCAGTACTGGTTGATGGCGGTCAGTTCCGACCTCACCCCGCGATTGAGATAGTCGATGACCTTGGGATCGCCCTTCATGGCCGCGGCCTCCTTAATCGAGTGAACCCGGCCTGTTTAGAGTCTTTCTAAGGAAAGCACCAGCCGGTCGGCGGGAGTTTACCGACCAAACCCGGAGGTGGAAGCCTTCCAATGCAAAAGAATGTCGGGACGCGCCCGTTATTCCGCGGCGGCCGCGTGACCGGCGGCGGCGGGACATTCCATCGGACAGCTGCCGCAGCCGGAACCCAGCGCCTGATCGATGATGGAACGGATGGTGCGGGCGCAGCGCCCGCATTGCGGGCTGCAGCCGAGGCAGCGATACACCTGCCCCGCCGTCCTCACGGCCGCGCCTGGGCCGGCGACGGCATCGCGGACCTGAGTGTCCGACAGCACATTGCAAGAGCACACGATCATCGCGGCAGCGCACCTGAAGTGATGAGCTTGTTAGAATAATTCTAAACAAACCCTTCGTCTTCCGTTGTCGCGCTACAGCTCGCCGCCGTCAACGGGCAAATGCGTATCTGGCGATAGCGTGATCAAATAATACTGGCTCGACGCCAGCTTTACATTTTACTTCTTCCAGACTGCAGCACGTGGCAGCCCTGCGTCTATCCCGCGCTGTCGAGGTGAGGCGAGATCGGATCGCTCGACAGCCGGGCAAACAGCAGGTGATCCTGCCACACCCCATTGATGCAGAGATATTCCCGGCCATAGCCTTCATGCCGGAAGCCCACCCGCCGCAGCAGCCGGATGGAGGGCTCGTTATGCGGCAGGCAGGCCGCCTCGATCCGCCGCAGGCCAAGGCTGCCATGGGCGAACGGCAGCAGAGCCGCAACCGCCGCGCTCATATGGCCCTTGCCGGCATGGTCCTGCCCCATCCAGTAGCCGAGGCTCGCGGTCTGTGCGACGCCGCGGCGCACATTGGAGAGGGTGAGGCCGCCGAGCAGCGCCTGGTCCTCCAGCCGGAACACGAGGAAGGGATAGGCCTGGTCCTCGCGCACGTCCCGGGCATAGCGCCGCAGCCGGCGGCGGAAGGCGCCGCGGGCAAGGTCATAGGCCGGCCACAGCGGCTCCCACGGGGTCAGGAAGGCCCGGCTGCGCTCGCGCAGCGCCGCCCAGGCGGCATAATCCGACATCATCGGCGCCCGCAGCAGCACGCCGCGCCCCTCGATCAGGGGCGGCGAATCCGGCCAGGCGACAACGCGGAAGAGAGCCATGCGGGTGGGCCGTCCCGGGGCGGCCCCTATGCCGCCTTAACGTCAAGACGTTCGACGATGCGGGCGGCGGTTTCAAGTGTCTTGCCCGGTCCGAGCGCAACGAAGGTCGGTCGGCCCTGCCCGAGCAGCCGGCGCCCCGCCGCCCGCGCATCGGCGAGCGTGACGGCTTCCAGCCGGGCCACGATCTCCTCCAGCGGGATCGGACGGCCGAAGGCCAGCATCTGCCGCGCCAGCTGGTCGGCCCGCGCGCCCGAGCTTTCCAGCGCGGTCAGCAGCCCGACCTTCGCCTGCGCCTTGGAACGCGCCAGCTCGGCCTCGGTCATGGTCTCGCTGCACTGGCCGATCTGATCGATCACCACATCGGTCAGCTCGGAGACGTCGCCGCCATCCGTGCCGGCATAGATGCCGAACAGGCCGCTGTCGCCATAAGCCCAGTGGAACGAATAGACCGAGTAGCACAGCCCCCGGCTCTCCCGCACCTCCTGGAACAGCCGGGAGGACATGCCGCCGCCAAGCACATTGGTGAAGATCTGCAGCGCGTGGAAGCCGGGATCGCGGAAGGACAGCCCCTCGAGCCCGACCAGCAGATGGGCCTGCTCGAGATCGCGCCCGCCGCCGATCCGGGTGCCGCCCTGATATTGCGCCGCCGCCGGCTCGGGCTTTGCCGCCGCCGGGAAGCGGGCGAGCCGCCCCGCCACCTCCGCCACCACCCGCTCATGCTCCACCGCGCCCGCCGCCGCGACGATGGCGCGGGGGCCGCGGTAGTTGCGGTCGAGATAGGCCTGGAGCTGCGCCGGCCCGAAGGAGCGCACCGTCTCCGGCGTGCCGAGGATGGAGCGGCCGATGGCCTGGTCGGGAAAGGCGCGCTCCTGGAACAGGTCGAACACCAGATCGTCCGGCGTATCCAGCGCGGCGCCGATCTCCTGCACGATCACATTGTGCTCGCGGGTGAGTTCCTCGGCATCGAACAGCGGCTCGGTCAGGATGTCGGCCAGCACGTCGATGGCGAGCGGCACATCCTCGCCCAGCACGCGGGCGTGGTAGGCGGTGTGCTCGACGCTGGTGGCGGCGTTGATGTCGCCGCCCACCGCCTCGATCTCTTCGGCGATGCCGCGGGCGGTGCGCCGGCGCGTCCCCTTGAAGGCCATGTGCTCCAGCAGATGCGAGATGCCGTGCTCGTCCGGTCGCTCGTCACGGGCACCGGCACCCACCCAGATGCCGAGCGAAGCCGTCGCCAGATGCGGCATGGCGTCGGTGATGACGGTCACGCCGTTGTCGAGCGTCGAGATGCGCGGCGTGCCGCCGTCTTCCCCGCCGGTCATGCCCCGGCTCCGGCCCGCGCATGGCGGGAGATATAGGCCTCGATGGCGGCCACGTCGTTCGGCAGCACCGGCGTGCGCTCCGGCCGCTCATAGAGATCGGCGAGGTGCGGCGGCAGCTGCGGACGCTCGCCGCAGGCCCGCTCGACCGCATCGGGGAACTTGGCGGGGTGCGCGGTGGCAAGCACCACCTGCGGCACATGGGGGTCGTGCACCACCCGCTCCGCGGCACTGACCGCGACGGCGGTGTGCGGATCGAGGAGATAGCCGGTCTCGCGCCGCACCCGGGCGATGGTCGCGGCGGTCTGCTCCTCGTCGGTGCGCAGCGCGTCGAACTCGGCGCGGATCGCTTCCAGCGCAGTGGTGGGCGGGGCGAAGGAGCCCGACTGCGCCAGCGTCGCCATCAGCCCGCGCAGCGCGCCGGCGTCGCGGTCGAGCGCGTCGAACAGCAGGCGCTCGAAATTCGACGACACCTGGATGTCCATCGAGGGCGACAGCGACGGCACCACGCCGGTGACGTCGTAGCGCCCGCTTTCCAGCGTGCGGGCGAGAATGTCGTTCACATTGGTGGCGATCACCAGCCGGTCGACCGGCAGGCCCATGCGCTTGGCGACATAGCCCGCGAGCACGTCGCCGAAATTGCCGGTCGGCACCACGAAGGAGAGCGACCGGTGCGGAGCCCCGAGCGCGGCGCCCGCCACGAAATAATAGACCACCTGGGCGACGATGCGGGCCCAGTTGATCGAGTTCACGCCCGCCAGCGCCAGCCGATCGCGGAAGGCGTGATGATTGAACATCGCCTTCACATGAGCCTGGCAATCGTCGAAAGTGCCTTCGATGGCGATGGCATGGACATGGGGGCTGTCGACCGTCGTCATCTGCCGGCGCTGCACCTCGGAGACGCGGCCGGCGGGATAGAGGATGAAGACGTCGGCCCGCGCGCTGTCGCGGAACGCCTCGATCGCCGCGCTGCCGGTGTCGCCGGAGGTGGCGCCGACGATGGTCGCGCGCGCCCCGCGGGCCGCCAGCGCGTGGTCCATCATGCGGCCCAGCAGCTGCATGGCGACATCCTTGAACGCCAGGGTCGGGCCGTGGAACAGCTCCAGCACGAAGCGGTTCGGCGCGATCTGCACCAGCGGCGTCACCGCCGGATGGCGAAAGCCGGCATAGGCGGCGGCCAGCATCGGCCGCAGCACCTGCACCGGGAAAAGCGGGTCGGCGAACGGCGCGATCACCCGCTCGGCCGCGTCGGCATAGCCGAGCCCGGCGAACTGTCCGATCTGCGCCGGCGTGAGAACGGGAAACTGCTGCGGCACATAAAGGCCGCCGTCGCGGGCGAGGCCCGCCAGCAGCGCATCGGTGAACGCGAGAACGGGAGCTTCCCCCCGGGTCGAGACGTAGCGCAACGGCGCCTCCGTGAATGCGCCGGCAACCTAGTGGCGGTGCCGGCCCGACGCAAGCGCCCGTGTCAGCGCGGCTCCCGCAGCCGCACCCAGGCAAAGGCGGCGAAGACGCCGAGCAGGGTGGCGCCAAGGCCGAACCAGGTCAGGGCATATTCGAGGTGACGGTTCGGAAAGGTGACCCGCGTCAGGCCGCCAACCGGCAAACCTGCGGGGGGCGTGGCGGCCGCATCGGCGTCGATCAGGAACGGAGCGACCCGGAGAAGGTTGCGCGCCGCGGCGATGGCGACGGGGTCGCGGGTGTACCAGGCGTCGCGGGCGGGGTCGTTCTCCGGGGTGAAGAGCCCCTCCTCCTCCGGCATCCGCAGCAGGCCGGTGACGGTGACGAGACCGTCGGTCTGCCCCTCCGGCCGGGTCGAGGGCGCCCGCCGGTCCAGCGGAACGAAACCGCGATTGACCAGGATCGCCGCCCCGTCGGTGAGCACCAGGGGGGTCACGACCCAGTAGCCCGGCCCGCCGCCACCCTCGGGCGTGGCGTCGACCAGCGCATAGACCTGAACCTCGAGATCGTGGCGGAACCGGCCGGTGGCACGGATGTGGCGGTACTCGTCCGCCTCGAAGCCGACCGCGCCCCACTCGGTCTCGGCCGGGGCCGGCACCGGCGGCTGGTGGATGCGCGATTCCACCTTGGCGAGGAGCGCCTCCTTCCAGGCCAGCCTCTCCAGCTGCCAGGCGCCAAGCCACATCAGGATGGCGAAGGCGACGAGAGTGGCAAGGCCCGGCACGATGAGGCGGCGCCAGCGCGGCTTGCGCGGCCGGGGCCGCGGTGCGGGGCCTCTCCCATCCGCCGGCTCCGGCGCCGGGCGGTGGGCGCCCGCCGTGCCGGCATGATCGTCGAGCGTCACGGAGCGCCCCGGTCGAGCCGGCCCTCGGCGGCACGCTTGGCATATTGCTGGGCGATAAGCAGCGCCTTGAGCGGGCGCATGAGACCGGCCGTCGACAGCAGCACCAGCGGGGTCCAGAGCATCGCATGCACCCACAGCGGCGGCTGCCAGGTGAGTTCCACCCAGAGCGCGAGGCCCACCACCAGCGTGCCGGCCAGCAGGATGATGAACACCACCGGCCCATCACCGGAATCGGCGAAGTCATAGCTCAGGCCGCAGCGCTCACAGGCGGGAGCCACGGTGAGAAAACCGCTGAACAGGCGGCCGCGGCCGCAGCGCGGGCAGCGGCAGCCAAGCCCGGCGGCAAAGGGCGAGACGGCGGTATCGAAGGGCTTCAGGTCCATGGCTGCAGTTCTACTCCTCCGCCGCATCGCTGCAAACGCAAACGGGGCGGCCAAAGGCCGCCCCGCGATCCGGTCGGGATCCACGTTCAGTGCGCGGCGGCGCCGCCGCCCCACACATAGATGAAGGTGAACAGGAACAGCCACACCACGTCGACGAAGTGCCAGTACCACGCCGCCGCCTCGAAGCCGAAGTGATGGGTGGGGGTGAAATGCCCGGCATAGAGCCGGCCCAGGCAGACCGCGAGGAAGATGGTGCCGACAATGACGTGGAAACCGTGGAAGCCGGTCGCCATGAAGAAGGTCGCGCCGTAGATGTTGCCGGAGAAGGCAAAGGTCGCGTGGCTGTATTCATAAGCCTGACACAGCGAGAACAGCACGCCGAGGCCGACGGTGAGCCACAGCCCCCACTTCGCGCTCTGACGGTCGCCATGCACCAGCGCATGATGCGCCCAGGTCAGTGTCGTGCCGGAGGTGAGCAGGATCAGCGTGTTCAGCAGCGGCAGATGCCAGGGATCGAAGGTCTCGATGCCCTGGGGCGGCCAGTGCCCGCCGGTGAACTCGTTGCGGGTGAAGTTGATGGCTTCGCCGGAATAGAGCGAGGCGTCGAAGAACGCCCAGAACCACGCGACGAAGAACATCACCTCCGAGGCGATGAACAGGATCATGCCGTAGCGCAGGTGAAGCTGCACCACCTTGGTATGGGCCTGGGTGTGCTGGGCCTCGCGGATGATGTCCCGCCACCACACCACCATGGTGTAGATCACGCCGAGCAGGCCGACGATGAAGACCAGCGAGGTGAGCTGGCCGTGCATCCAGAAGACCGCGCCGACCGCCATGACGAAGGCGAAGATCGAGATGACGAAAGGCCACGGGCTCGGGTCGACGAGGTGGTAGTCGTGGTGCTTGGCGTGGGCCTCGGCCATGGGTCGCGCTCTCCGTGCGTCTGTTTCTAGCGGGCCATCAGAATGGCCGCGATATTACCATTCCGTCGTGTCACAGGGGAGCCTTCGCGGGGGTACCCTGGCCCGAGGCGACCGGCGTCGCCTTGGGGAAGAAAGTGTAGGACAAGGTGATGGTCGACACGCTGGCCGCGTCGATGTCGGTGGCCATGTCGGGGTCGACGAAGAAGACCACCGGCATCTCGATCGACTCGCCCGGCTGCAGCGTCTGGTCGGTGAAGCAGAAGCACTGCATCTTGCCGAAATGGCTGCCGACCACGCCCGGGGTGACGTTGTAGGTCGCCGCCGCCGTCACCGGCCGGTCGGCATGGTTGGTCGCGCGGAAATGCACCAGCTTGGTGTCACCGAGCCGGACCTGCATCGAGCGCACCTCCGGCTCGAAGCTCCAGGGCAGGCCGGGTGCCACGTTGGAATCGAACCGCACCTCGACCACGCGGTCGATGGCGTGGTCCGGCGCCGCCGTTGCCACCCGGGTGGCGCCGCCAAAGCCGGTGACCTGGCAGAACATCTTGTACAGCGGCACGGCGGCGTAGGAGGCGCCGACCATGGCGCCGACGAAGACGACGCAGGCCACCGCCACCACCGCGTGCCGGCGGCTGCCGGTGCCGGCCGCGGATGAAGAGGAGGGATCGCGTGCGCTCATCGTTGCCTCACAGCGGCCGGTTGAGGACGTTGGGTCCCAGCTTCACGATGGTGACGACATAGAACAGGACGCAGAGCGCGCCCAGCACCACGGCGATGGCGATGGAGCGGGAACGCTGGCGGCGCTTCTGCTCGGGGGTGAGGACCACGCCCTGCGGGTCGCGGGGGTCCTTGGAATGGCCGGTCATGATGTCTCTCCCTGCGGTGCCCATGGTTCAGATGCCGATCCCCGACGGTACCGGCAGGGCTTCGACCAGAAGCACCGCGAACAGCAGGAAGAGATAGAGGATGGAGAAGGCGAAAAGACGCTTCGCCGCCTTTTCCGCCGCCGCGCCCTCGCGTCGGCGGTACACCTCCAGCGCCAGGCCCAGCATGGCGGCGCCGGAGACGACCGAGACCACGCCATAGGCCAGCCCGGCCATGCCGAGGGCGAAGGAGGCGATGCCCAGCGGCACCAGCACCAGCGTGTAGAGCAGGATCTGGCGGCGGGTCTCGGCCTCGCCTGCGACCACCGGCAGCATGGGCACGCCGGCACGGGCATAGTCGCCGGTCTTGTAGAGCGCCAGCGCCCAGAAATGCGGCGGTGTCCAGAAGAAGATGATGAGGAAGAGCAGCACGCTCTCGAGCCCGATGCCGCCCGACGCCGCGGCCCAGCCGACCATGGGCGGGAAGGCCCCGGCGGCGCCGCCGATGACGATGTTCTGCGGCGTCGAGCGCTTCAGCCACATGGTGTAGATGACGGCGTAGAAGAAGATGGTGAAGGCTAGCAGCACCGCTGACAGCACGTTGACCAGCAGGCCGAGCACCAGCACCGAGCCGACCGACAGCGTCATGCCGAAGGCCAGCGCCTCGCCCGGCGTCACCCGGCCGGCGGGCACGGGGCGGGTGCGGGTACGGGTCATGACCGCGTCGATGTCGGCATCCCACCACATGTTGAGCGCGCCTGAGGCGCCGGCGCCGATGGCGATGCACAGCAGCGCGGTGAAGGCGATCACCGGGTGCACGTCGCCGGGGGCGCGCACGATACCGACCAGCGCGGTGAAGATGACGAGCGACATCACCCGCGGCTTCAGCAGGGCGATGTAATCCGACACCGAAGCGAAGGACGGAACGTCGATCGCTGCGGGTTCGGAACCGGTCACTTCATATTCGCGCGAGGCGACGTCACTCATCATGCGCTCCGGTTCCGCGCCTTCCACCCCGCCCGGCACGATGGCCGCCGGAGCGGTTTCCCGGAGAAGGCGCGTCCTTGATTCAGGCGACCGGCGCGACGCGCGCGCCGGGAACTCGTCGAGCCGCGGGCAAAGGCCCGGGGCGGCGGCCGCTCACTTGATGCGCGGCAGCGTGTCGAAGTGGTGGAAGGGCGGCGGCGAGGGCAGCGTCCATTCCAGCGTGGTCGCGCCAACGCCCCAGGGGTTGTCACCGGCCGGCACCTTGGCGGCGAACATGCGGTAGACCCCGAACAGGAACACCAGCACCGCGACGCCCGAGATGTAGGAGCCGATCGAGGAGATGAAGTTCCAGTGCGCGAAGGCGTCGGGATAGTCGGCATAGCGGCGCGGCATGCCGGCGAGGCCGAGGAAGTGCTGGGGGAAGAACACCAGGTTCACGCCGACGAAGGTCATCCAGAAATGGAGCTTGCCGATCGTCTCGGAGTACATGTAGCCGAACATCTTCGGCGCCCAGTAGTACCAGCCGGCGAAGATCGCGAAGACCGCGCCGAGCGACAGCACGTAGTGGAAATGCGCCACGACGTAGTAGGTATCGTGCAGCGAGCGGTCGATGCCGGCGTTCGACAGAACCACGCCGGTGACGCCGCCCACGGTGAACAGGAAGATGAAGCCGATCGACCACAGCATCGGCACGCGCAGCGAGATCGAGCCGCCCCACATCGTCGCGATCCACGAGAAGATCTTAACGCCCGTGGGCACCGCGATGATCATGGTCGCCGCGACGAAATAGGCCTGGGTCGAGGCCGACAGGCCCACCGTGTACATGTGGTGCGCCCACACCACGAAGCCGACCACGCCGATCGCAACCATGGCGTAGGCCATGCCGAGATAGCCGAACACCGGCTTCTTGGAGAAGGTCGAGACGATGTGGCTGACGATGCCGAAGCCCGGCAGGATCAGGATGTACACCTCGGGATGGCCGAAGAACCAGAACAGGTGCTGGAACAGGATCGGGTCGCCGCCGCCGGCCGGATCGAAGAAGGTGGTGCCGAAATTGCGGTCGGTCAGCAGCATGGTGATCGCCCCGGCCAGAACCGGCAGCGACAGCAGCAGCAGGAAGGCGGTGACGAGCTGGGACCAGGCGAAGAGCGGCATCTTGTGCAGCGTCATGCCCGGCGCGCGCATGTTGAGGATGGTCGTGATCAGGTTGATCGCGCCCAGGATCGAGGAGGCGCCGGCGATGTGCAGCGACAGGATCAGCAGGTCCATCGCCGGGCCGGGATGGCCGAGCTTGGAGGAGAGCGGGGGATAAATGGTCCAGCCGCCGCCAAAGCCGTTGGAGCCGGCGGCGCCCTCGACGAACAGCGACATGATCGCCAGCGCGAAGGACGGCGGCAGCAGCCAGAAGGCGACGTTGTTGATGCGCGGGAACGCCGTGTCCGGCGCGCCGATCATCAGCGGGATGAAGTAGTTGCCGAAGCCGCCGATCATTGCCGGCATCACCATGAAGAAGATCATGATGAGGCCGTGGCCGGTGGTGAAGACGTTGAAGGTCTGCGGGTCCGAGAAGATCTGCAGGCCCGGCTGCTGCAGCTCGGCACGGATGCCGATCGAAAGGATGCCGCCCACGACCCCCGCCACGATGGCGAAGATCAGGTACATGACACCGATGTCCTTGTTGTTGGTCGAATAGACCCAACGCTTCCAACCCGTGGGGTCGCCCGCGTGACCGGCTGCGTATGCCATGAACTCGTCCCTCATCGCGCTTGCGCGCTTCTCATCTCAAACCAGTCTGCCGGCGCTCAGCGCGTCGTCGGCAGGGCGGCAGCCGCGTCGTTCTCGGCGAAGGTCGGACGCGGCGCGTCGCCCGCGGCGAATTTCTGCTTGGCTTCCTCGACCCAAGCCGAAAAATCCTGCTCGCTCACGACGCGGATCGCGATCGGCATGAAGGCGTGATCCTTGCCGCAGAGCTCCGAGCACTGGCCGTAGAACACACCTTCCTTGGTGGCCTGGAACCAGCTCTCGTTGAGGCGCCCGGGCATCGCGTCGATCTTCACGCCGAAGGACGGCATGGCGAAGGAATGGATGACGTCGGCCGAGGTCACCTGGATGCGGACGATCTTGTTGACCGGCACCACCACCTCATTGTCCACCGCCAGCAGGCGCGGCTGGTCCGGCTTGCGCTCTTCGTCCGTCAGCATGAGGCTGTCGAAGGTGAAGGCGCCGTTGTCGGGATATTCGTAGGACCAGTACCACTGATGGCCGGTGATCTTCACCGTCATGTCCGCCTTGGGGATGTTCAGCTCCAGGAACAGCAGGCGGAACGAGGGAATGGCGATCGCCACGAGGATGAGGACCGGGATCACGGTCCACGCCACCTCGATCAGCGTGTGGTGGGTCGTCTTGGACGGAACCGGGTTGGCCTTCTCGTTGAACTTCACCAGCACGACGATGAGCAGCGCCAGCACCAGCAGCACGACGCTGACGATGATGAAGAGCAGGAAGGTGTGGAAGGAATGGATGCTTTCCATCACCGGCGAGGCCGCGCCCTGCAGGTTCACCTGCCAGTCCGACGGCTGCCCGGTACCCGCAAGGGCGGCACCCGAGCCCGCCAGCACCGTGGCGATGCCCGCGGCCAGGCCCGTTCCGAAGCCCCCGCACGTGCGCACGGCATTGCTGATCCACGACTGCATCGCGATCGTCACTCCCTAAGAACTTGGCTGCGCGCCCTATACCGTTGCGTCAGTCGCGTCCGGGGATCGGCGGCAATTGACCTACATCAAACACAAAACGCCACCCCGGGCAACGAGACAAGGCTCCGCTCCTGTGCGACATGACGTCGGGTCTGGCTGGAGCCATTCCAAATCCGGAAGAAGCTCGGCGCGCCCCATTCTTGACATAGCGCGCGTGCGCTGTAGGCCTCCTTCCCACGGGAGGCTGCGACCGACCGAAGCAGCCCGAATCGTCGGCGCCCCCCCGCGGGCGCCGGCCCCCTCCGAAGTCCCTTCCTCGGGAGAGTAGACCATGCGCGGGTTCCCCTCGCTCAATCTCGTGGCGCCCGCCTTCCTGGCCCTCGCCATGCTCCTCGCCGCCGCGGGAAGCGCCAGCGCGCAGGGGGTGGTGCGCTCCGTCCATGGTGACTGGCAGATCCGGTGCGACACCCCGCCCGGCGCGCAGTCCGAGCAATGCGTGCTGCTGCAGAGCGTGCAGGCCGACGACCGCCCCAATGTCGGCCTCACCGTCATCGTGCTGAAGACCGCCGACCAGCAGAGCCGCCTGCTGCGCGTGCTCGCCCCGCTCGGCGTGCTGCTGCCCTCCGGCCTCGGGCTGAAGATCGACAACACCGATGTCGGCCGCGCCGGCTTCGTGCGCTGCGTGCCGAACGGCTGCGTCGCCGAGGTCGTTCTCGACGACAAGCTGGTGGGCCAGCTCCGCAACGGCCAGAACGCCACCTTCATCATCTTCCAGACACCGGAAGAAGGTATCGGCATTCCGCTGAGCCTGAACGGGTTCGGCGAGGGCTTCGACAAGCTTCCCTGAGGCGAGAACGCCGTGAGCCGACCCGAGCCGCCGGACGAGCGCGCGGACATGCCCGGCCCGGGCACCCGGCCGCATATGGTCATCTTCGACATGGACGACGTGCTGGTGCGCTACGACCCGCGGGCGCGGCAGGCGGCGATGGGTGCGCTCGCCGGGCTCGATGCCGGCGAGGTCGAACGCCGGATCTGGCACAGCGGCATCGAGGATGCCGGCGACATGGGCGCCCTAGACGCCGATCAATACCTCGCCGCGGTCGGCGCGGCGCTCGGCATCGGCTTTGACGATGCGGCCTGGGTGCGAACACGCGCCCCCGTCACCCGGCCCGACCCGGAGATGACCGCGCTGGCAGCGCGGGTCGGCACGCGCGTTCCCCTCGCCCTGCTCACCAATAACGGCCTGCTGATGAAGCGCCATTTCGACGCCGTGGTGCCGCATCTGCGCCCCGTCTTCGGCAGCGCCATGCATGTCGCGGCGGAATTCCGCACCAAGAAGCCCGATCCCGACATCTTCCGCCGGCTCGCGGCGCTCTACGGCGTCGCCCCTGGCGACGCCCTGATGATCGACGACAAGGCCGGGCACATCGCCGGAGCCCGGGCGGCGGGGCTGCGCGGGCATCATTTCACCGGCATTGACGGGCTCGTCTCGGCACTGCGCGCACTTCACCTTATATAGGGCTCTGCCACAGCGAGCCCGCCCATGCCCGAACTGCCCGAAGTCGAAACCGTCCGGCGCGGCCTCGCCCCCGTCATGGAGGGGCTGCGGCTGACCGCCGTCGAGGCGCGGCGGCCCGACCTGCGCTGGCCGTTGCCGGAGCGCTTCGCCGAGCGGCTCGCCGGCCGCCGCGTCCTCGGGCTGGGGCGGCGGGCGAAATATCTGCTCGCCGACCTGGAAGGGGACATCAAGGGTGACCCGGATGGCAGAACGGGTGACGCGGCCGACGGCGAGGTGCTGGTGATGCACCTCGGCATGTCCGGCTCGTTCCGCATCGAACAGCCGGGCGAGATGGCGGGCGCGACGACGACTCTGCCGGGCGCGGCGGAGGCGCCCGGCACGGTGGCGATGCCCGGTGCCTTCGCCCTGCCCCGCTCCCGGCTGGAGGCGCACGACCATGTCGTCTTCCACCTCGAAGGCGGCACCCGCATCGTCTACAACGACCCCCGCCGGTTCGGCGCCATGCTGCTGGTGCCGCGGCCGGAGCTGGATGCCCATCCCCTCTTCCGCGGCGTCGGGCCGGAGCCGCTCGGCAATGCGTTCGACGCCGCCTATCTCGCCCGGGCCTGCGCCGGCCGCGCCACCTCACTGAAGGCCGCGCTGCTCGATCAGAAGGTCGTGGCCGGGCTCGGCAACATCTATGTCAGCGAGGCGCTGCACCGCGCCGGGCTCTCCCCGCGCCGGGAAGCCGGCACCCTCGCCACCGCGGCGGGAGGCCCGACGCCGGCGGCACGGCGGCTGGTGGAGGCGATCCGCGACGTGCTGGGGGAGGCGATCGCCGCCGGCGGCTCGACCCTGCGCGACCACGCCGGGGTGGACGGGACGCTCGGCTATTTCCAGCATACATTCCGGGTCTATGACCGCGAGGGCGCGCCCTGCCCCTCCCCCGGCTGCCGCGGCGCGGTGCTGCGCTTCGTGCAGAACGGGCGCGCGACGTTTCACTGCGAGAGCTGCCAGCGATAGGAAGGCTGCCGATGTCCTATGAGAACATCCTCGTCGAGACGCATGGACGCATCGGCGTCCTCACCCTCCACCGCCCCAAGGCGCTCAACGCCCTCAACCGGGCGCTGATCGGCGAACTCAACCAGGCGCTGGACGGGTTCGAGGCGGACCCCGGCATCGGCTGCATCGTCCTCACCGGCTCCGAGCGCGCCTTCGCCGCCGGCGCCGATGTCAAGGAGATGCAACCCCTTACCTTTCCCGCGACCTACACCGACGACTTCATTACCGACTGGGAACGCCTGTCGCGCTGCCGCAAGCCGGTCATTGCCGCCATCTCGGGCTATGCGCTGGGTGGCGGCTGCGAGATGGCCATGATGTGCGACATCCTCATCGCCGCCGACACCGCCCGCTTCGGCCAGCCGGAGATCCAGCTCGGCATCCTGCCCGGGGCGGGCGGCACCCAGCGCCTTACCCGCGCCATCGGCAAGGCCAAGGCGATGGAAATGTGCCTGACCGGCCGCACCATGGACGCGGCCGAGGCGGAGCGCGCGGGGCTGGTCTCCCGGGTGGTGCCGCTCGCCGACCTCAAGGCGGAGACGATGAAACTCGCCGAAGGCATCGCCGCCCTCGCCCCCGCCGCCGCCATGATGGTGAAGGAGAGCGTGAACCGCGCTTTCGAGACCACGCTGGCCGAGGGAATCCGATTCGAGCGGCGGCTGTTCCAGGCTCTGTTCGCCACGGCGGACCAGAAGGAGGGCATGGGCGCCTTTGTCGAGAAGCGCCAGCCCAGCTTCGGAAAGGATTTCTCCCGTGGCGGGGCGGACGGGGCACGCCACGAAGATTGACGCCCCCGCCTTCCGCGACTATAAGGCCCGCCACACGCGAAGGCGTCCTCCGGGAACGCCGCGCACCCATATTGCCACCTGACAGCAGGCATGGGCAGGCTCGATCCTGGCCCTTGCGACGTAGAAAAGGACGGCCGATGGCCAATACGCCTTCCGCCAAAAAGGCGGCGCGCAAGATCGAGCGCCGCACCGAGGTCAACAAGAACCGCCGCTCGCGCATGCGCACCTTTGTGCGCAAGGTCGAGGAGGCGCTCGCCTCCGGCGACCGCGACGCCGCCGGCGTCGCCTTCAAGGCGGCCGAGCCCGAGATCATGCGCGCGGCGCAGAAGGGCGTGCTCCACAAGAGCACCGCGTCCCGCAAGGTGTCGCGCCTCGCCCATCGGCTCGCCAAGCTCGGCTGACGCCAGCGGCCCGGCGCGACGCCGGGACGGGGTTGCCTGAAAACGGATGCTGAACCCGGCCGCGAGGCCGGGTTTTGCCGTTTGGAAGGCCCCTCTCCCGCCGGGTGGGCCGGCCTGTGCTGCAGTGCCGGAGGGGCGGGATACCGTTGACCCTTTCGGTATTTAAGTACCTCCATCGTGCAGTCCAAATTCGTTGCACAAGTGTCACAGTCGGCGACGGCCGGCCCGGCTTTGCCCGGGAATCCGCTTGACTCTCGCGGCGCATTTCCGCCGCGGAATCCCGCGGTCACGTAAGCCGGCGCGGCCTCAACCTGCCAAGAAATGAGCTGGAATTCCAATCCCTTGCGACCCACCCCCCTGCAGCAGGGCCGAATCTGTGGCCGGCACGAGCCCGCCCTTGCATCCCGGCGCAAAACCGCTCTTTTTCCATCAGCCGGAAGCCTCGCCGAATCTCGCAAGCGACTCAGAGATTTGCCGACTAGCGGTCGGGCCCATGCATGCCTCGGGCAGGTGCCGCGCGGCCTCGGCAGACCCAACGGCGTTGCACCCGCGAAGACCCCTGTGTATGTTCACTCCATCTTCGGTCGGCCGAAGATCGCTCAGCGAAAAGTTGAGATATCGGCTACCACTCATCAGTGGTGAGGGGATCGGGGATGCGTTGTCAAAATTCAGACTCCTGTTGCGAGTTGCGTTGTTTGTTGAGTTTCAGGGCGACCAGGAACATTCACCTGATGTTGCCATGTGAGTGACGTTTGAGTTCTTGTGGTTGTATTCCAAAACAATCAAAAACTTTGACAGGCGGACATCTATATTGTCCGCAAAGGGGCAACTATGACTCTCGATGCCTGCGATCCAACCGAGCCTTCCCCACGCGCCGACAGGGCGCGGTCGCGTGACAACCGTCCGCCGGCGGCCTGCCGTCACCATGCGGGAAGCCGGAGCCGTCACGTGATCTGTGAGGCCCGATCGCAGGAATAGGCGTCACGCACGCTACATCCACCCGAAGCCATTTCGAGACGGCGATACCGACACGTAGCGCTTGCGACGGCGCGGCGGCCGCACGATGCGGCCCGCGCTTCGCGCGGAGCGTCGTGCGCATGTCGGCCTTTGCCGCCTCGACCTTTGACAAGAAGACCTCATTCGCAAGGCGGGAGCTCACCATGTTCAGGCCAGATGATCTGGATATCTCCGACCGAACCGGCACGGCGCAGCCCGACGCACGGGCTGCCGTGGGCGGTCGCGACGGCGGCGTCCGCGACATTTGGGAGCGCGTGCGCGCCTGCCTTCGTGCCAAGATCGGCGAGGAAATCTATTCGAGCTGGTTCACCCGGCTCGAACTGGATGGCGTGCAGGGCGAGACCGTCTATCTCTCGGTGCCGACGCTGTTCCTGAAGAACTGGATTCAGCAGCATTACGTCGAGAAGATCGCGGAGCTCTGGCAGCCGGAGTTGCCCAATGCCCGTGTGGAGCTGATGGTTCGCTCGGCGGTGGCACGAGCCGGCGCCGCGCCGGCCGTTGCCGCCCGCCGCATCGTGCGCCCGGCCGAACCGCGCCGCGAGACCGCCGCCGCGCCGGCCCCCGCCCCGGAGGCGCGCGCCGTCGCCAGCGACATGACCGGCGGCTCGCCGCTCGACCCCCGCTTCACCTTTGAGAGCTACCGCCTCGGCAGCTCGAACCGCCTCGCCCACGCCGCCGCGCTGAAAGTCGCGGAAGCGCCGGTCGGCGCCAGCCCGGTGTTCAACCCGCTCTATCTCCATGCCGAGGTGGGGCTCGGCAAGACGCACCTGCTGCAGGCGATCGCCGCCGCCGGTGCCGCCCGCGGCCGCCGGGTGGTCTACCTCACCGCCGAACGCTTCATGTACGGCTTCGTCAATGCGCTGAAGACCCAGTCCTCGCTGGCCTTCAAGGAGCAGCTGCGCGGCATCGACGTGCTGGTCATCGACGACCTCCAGTTCCTCCAGGGCAAGAGCGTGCAGCAGGAATTCTGCCACACCCTCAATGCGCTGATGGACGCCGGCCGGCAAGTGGTGATCGCCGCCGACCGCGTACCGGCGGAACTCGACGCGCTGGAGGAGCGGGTGCGCTCCCGCCTCGCCGGCGGCCTCGTCGTGGAGATCGCCGCGCTGGACGAGGAGCTGCGCGTCGCCATTCTGAACGCACGGGTCGCCGCCCTCGCCCAGCAGCATGCCGGCTTCGGCGTGCCCGCCGACGTGCTGAGCTTCATCGCCCGCAATTGCGGCCAGAACGGCCGCGACCTCGACGGCGCGCTGAACCGCCTGCTCGCGCACAACCAGTTCAACAGCAGCGCCATCTCGCTGGAAATGGCGGAGGTGGTGGTTCGCGACCTCGTGCGCTCCTCCGAGCCCAAGCGGGTGAAGATCGACGACATCCTGCGCATCGTCGCCAAGCACTACAACGTCACCCGCGCCGACATCCTGTCCCAGCGCCGCACCGCCAATGTGGTGAAGCCGCGCCAGATCGCGATGTACCTCGCCAAGATGCTCACGCTGCGCTCGCTGCCGGACATCGGCCGGCGGTTCGGCGGCCGCGACCACACCACGGTGCTGCACGCCGTGCGCAAGATCGAGGGCCTTGCCGGCACCGATCGGGCGCTGGCCGACGAGCTTGAGGCGCTGAAGCGGCTGGTCAACGAATAGTCCCCGCTTTCCCCTCCTGTTTTCCCCACAATACGACCGCCCCGCCCTCGCCGTGGCCTTGCGCTACGGCGAAACGGGCGGCAATGTCGTCGGCCCGGCGGCGCGCCCGCGCCGTCCGCCGGGGCGCGGTTGGGCAGCGCCCGCTTCCTTCGCGCCCCGTGCGCGGTCCTAACTCTCCGAGCTGGAAGTCGCGGCCATGAAGGTCACCGTCGAGCGGGGCGAACTGCTCAAGTCTCTCGCCCATGTCCATCGTGTCGTCGAGCGGCGCAACACCATCCCGATCCTCGCCAATGTGCTGATGCGCACCGGGCCGCGCGGTCTCGCGCTGAAGGCGACCGACCTCGACATCGAGATCGTCGAGACCATCCCCGCCGAGGTGGCGCAGGAGGGCGCGACGACGGTCCCGGCCCACACCATTTACGATATCGTACGCAAGCTGCCCGAGGGCTCGCAGGTCCTCATCGAGACCAGCGGCGACCGCGGCACCCTCACGGTACGCGCCGGGCGCTCCCGCTTCTCCCTGCAGACCCTGCCCGAGACGGACTTCCCAGATCTCGCCGCCGGCGAGATGAGCCACAGCTTCCCCATCCTGGCAGGCGAGCTGAAGCGGCTCGTCGACAAGACGCAGTTCGCCATCTCCACCGAGGAGACGCGCTACTACCTCAACGGCATCTATCTCCACGTTACCGAGTCCGGCGGCCCGGTGCTGCGGGCGGTGGCGACCGACGGCCACCGGCTCGCGCAGGCGCAGACCGCGGCACCTGCCGGCTCGGCCGGCATGCCCGGGGTGATCGTGCCGCGCAAGGCCGTCGCCGAGATCCAGCGCCTCGTCGAGGATGGCGAGGCCGAAATCGGCATCGAGCTGTCCACCGCCAAGATCCGCGTGTCGCTCGACCGTGTCGTGCTCACCTCGAAGCTGATCGACGGCACCTTCCCCGATTACGGCCGGGTCATTCCGCTCGCCAACGACAAGACCCTGATCGTCGACAAGGCCGATTTCGCCGCGGCGGTCGACCGCGTGTCCACCGTCGCCAGCGAGCGCGGGCGGGCGGTGAAGCTGGCGCTGGCCGATGGCCGCCTCACCCTGTCCGTCACCAACCCGGATTCCGGCAGCGCCGTGGAGGAGATCGAGGTCGAATACGCCGCCGAGGCGCTCGATATCGGCTTCAACAGCCGTTATCTCCTCGACATCACCGCGCAGATCGAGGGTTCGACCGCCGAGCTCAAGCTAGCCGACCCCGGCTCGCCCACCCTCGTCCAGGACCCGGAGAAGCGCGGCGCGCTCTATGTCCTGATGCCGATGCGCGTGTGATCCCCGCCGCCCGCATCACGCGGCTGCGCCTCACCCATTTCCGCAGCTACCCCGCGGCGGAGATCCTCGTCGAGCGAGGCCCCGTGGTGCTCACCGGGCCGAATGGGGCGGGCAAGACCAACCTGCTGGAGGCGATCTCCTTCCTCTCCCCCGGCCGCGGCCTGCGCCGCGCGGCGCTGGAAGCCGTCGCCCATCGGGCCGCGGGCACGAGCGCCGCGGGCTGGGCGGTCGCCGCCACGGTGGACGGCGCCTATGGCGAGGTCACGCTCGGCACCGGCGTCGACATCCTCGATGACGGTTCGCGGCAGCGGCGCTCCCGCATCGAACGCGAGCCGGTCGGGTCGGCCAGCGCCTTCGGCGATCATCTGCGCGTGGTGTGGCTCACGCCCGACATGGATGGCCTGTTTCTCGGCTCGCCCGGAGAGCGCCGCCGCTTCCTCGACCGGCTGGTGCTGGCGGTCGACGCCGGGCACGCCACCCGGGTCAGCGGGCTGGAACGCGCCCTGCGCGCCCGCAACCGCCTGCTGGAAGAACCGGGCACGGAACCGCGCTATCTCGACGCCGTGGAGCAGGAACTCGCCGCTCTCGCCATCGCGGTAGCGGCGGCGCGGGTGGAGGCGGTCCGCCGCCTCGCCGCGGGCATCGCGGCGAACCGCGACGACGCTTCGCTGTTTCCCTGGGCCAGCGTCGCACTGGAAGGCGCCGTGGAGGCGGCGCTCGCCGAGCGCCCGGCCACGCTGGTGGAGGACGAGTATCGCACCGTGCTGCGCCAGGGGCGGTCACGCGACCGCGCCGCCGGGCGCACGCTCGAGGGGCCCCACCTGACCGACCTACAGGTGGGCCATGGCCCCAAGTCGATCCCCGCCGCGCAGGGCTCCACCGGTGAACAGAAGTCGCTGCTCATCGGCCTTGCCCTCGCCCATGCCCGCCTCGTCGGCGAGATGACCGGGCGGGCGCCGGTGATGCTGCTGGATGACGTGGTGGCCTATCTCGACCCCGACCGTCGCGCCGCCCTGTTCGACGCGCTCGCGACACTGGGCGGGCAGGTGTGGATGACAGGCGCCGACCCCTCCGCCTTTGCCGCTCTCGGCAGCCGGGCCGAACGGTTCGACATCCGCCCGGGCCAGATCGTTCCACGGAGCACCGGATGAGCCGCATGCTGGACCATGTTTCCATCACCGTTTCCGACCCGCCGACCGCTCTGCCGTTCTGGGACGCCGTCATGGCCGCGCTCGGCGTTGCCTGCGTGTGGCGGCGCGCGGATGCCGCCGGCTACGGCACCCGCAACCGCGCCGACGATGACGGCCACAGTTACCTCACTGTGCTCGCCAGCGCCGGCGCGGTGGTGCCGGACAACCGCCACTGGTGCTTCCGCGCCCCCAGCCGCGCGGCGGTGGACGCCTTCCATGCCGCAGCGCTGGCCCATGGCGGGCGCTGCGACGGACCGCCGGGCCTGCGCCCGCACTATCACGCCGCCTATTACGCCGCCTTCGTGCTCGATCCCGACGGCAACCGGGTCGAGGCCGTTCATCACCAGGCGGCGTGAGCGCGGGCTTCGCAGTGCTCCCCTGCCAGGGAACCGCCGGAGGCCGCGCCAAAAGGGGGCGAGGGGTTGACCTTTCGCGCGCACGCGCGCACGGAGAGGCATGGACCTTCTGGGACTGCTCGTCTTCGCCGCCGCGCTTGCGCTGGCCGCCGCCTCGCCGGGGCCCAGCGTGATCGCGCTCGTCGCCCGCACGCTGGTGCGCGGCCGGGAGGGTGCGGCGGCGCTGGTCGGCGGCATCATCCTCGGCGACATGGTGTGGCTGGCGGGCGCCGTGCTCGGCCTCGCCGCGCTGGCGGCGACGCTTGGTTCGCTCTTCGTGCTGGTGCGGTTGGCGGCGGCTGCCTATCTCGTCTACCTCGCCTGGAAGATGTGGACGGCACCGGCGGCGAGCGTGGCCGCCGCCGATATCCGGGAGAGCGAGAGCCGGGCCGGCCTGTTTCTCACCGGGCTCGGCATGACGCTGGGCAACCCGAAGGCGATGGCGTTCTATCTCGCGCTGCTGCCGAGCCTGATCGACCTCGGCCATCTCGGCCTGCTCGCCTTCGCCGAACTCTGCGCGGTGATCGCGGTGGTTCTCGCACTGGTGTTCGGCAGCTACGTCATGCTGGCGCACCGCGCCCGCCATCTCGCCGCCAGCGCCCGCGCGGTCCGCTTCATCAACCGGGCCTGCGGCACCGCCATGGCCGGCGCGGCGGTGCTCGTCGCCACGAAATGAACGCGCGAATGCGCTAGTAATAGTCCAGATCGCTGCAACGATTCGAAGAGCTTTGAACATGGCCGATTCCGACCCCTCTCCGTCCTCGGAAGAATATGGGGCCCAGTCCATCCAGGTCCTGAAGGGGCTGGATGCGGTGCGCAAGCGCCCGGGCATGTATATCGGCGACACGGATGACGGGTCGGGCCTCCACCACATGGTCTATGAGGTGGTGGACAACGCGATTGACGAGGCGCTCGCCGGCTACGCCACCGAAGTGACGGTGACGCTGAACGCCGACGGCTCGGTCACCGTCACCGATAATGGCCGCGGCATTCCCACCGACATCCACAAGGAAGAAGGCGTCTCAGCCGCCCAGGTCATCATGACCCAGCTGCACGCCGGCGGGAAGTTCAACCAGAACTCCTACAAGGTCTCGGGCGGACTTCACGGCGTCGGCGTCTCGGTCGTCAATGCTCTTTCGACCTATCTCGACCTCACCATCTGGCGCGATGGCTACGAATACTTCATGCGCTTCCGCCATGGCGATGCCGAGCAGGACCTCGCCCGGGTTGGGCCGGCGCCCGACGGCCGCCGCGGCACCAAGGTGACGTTCCTGCCCTCGCCCGCCACCTTCACGCGGATCGAGTTCGATTACGGCACGCTGGAGCATCGCCTGCGCGAGCTGGCCTTCCTCAATTCCGGTGTCCGCATCGTGCTGACCGACGCCCGCTCGACCGAGGTGAAGCGCGAGGAACTGATGTATGAAGGCGGCGTGGAAGCCTTCGTGCAGTATCTCGACCGTTCCAAGCAGGCTTTGCTGCCCCGGCCGGTGGTGATCCGTGCCGAGCGTGACGGCATTGCCGTGGAATGCGCGCTGTCGTGGAACGACAGCTATTACGAAAACGTGCTCTGCTTCACCAACAACATCCCCCAGCGTGACCGCGGCACCCATTTCACCGGCTTCGCCGCGGCGCTGACACGGCAGATCATCGGCTATTCCGAGCGCTCCGGCATCGCCAAGAAGGAGAAGGTGGACCCCACCGGCGAGGACTGCCGCGAGGGCCTCACCGCCGTGCTGTCGGTGAAGGTGCCGGATCCGAAATTCTCCTCGCAGACCAAGGACAAGCTGGTCTCCTCGGAGGTTCGCCCGGTGGTCGAGGCGCTGGTGAACGAGGCGCTGGGGAGCTGGCTGGAGGAAAACCCCTCCGAGGCCAAGAGCGTCGTCGGCAAGGTGGTCGAGGCCGCCGCGGCGCGCGAGGCCGCCCGCAAGGCCCGCGAACTCACCCGCCGCAAGAACCCGCTCGATGTCGCCTCGCTGCCGGGCAAGCTGGCGGACTGCCAGGAGCGCGACCCCGCCAAGTCGGAGATCTTCATCGTCGAGGGCGATTCCGCCGGCGGCTCCGCCAAGATGGGCCGCAACCGCGCCTTCCAGGCGATTTTGCCGTTGCGCGGCAAGATCTTGAACGTCGAGCGCGCCCGCTTCGACAAGATGCTGTCCTCGGACCAGATCGGCACGCTGATCACCGCGCTCGGCACCGGGATCGGGCGCGACGACTTCAATCCCGACAAGCTGCGCTACCACAAGATCATCATCATGACGGACGCGGATGTCGACGGTTCGCACATCCGCACCCTGCTGCTGACCTTCTTCTTCCGGCAGATGCCGCAGCTCATCGAGCGCGGCCACATCTACATCGCGCAGCCCCCGCTCTATAAGGTGACGCGCGGAAAATCCGAGCAATATCTGAAGGATGAGCGCTCGCTTGAGGATTATCTCATCACCCAGGGGCTCGACGACGCCAGCCTGGTCCTCGCCTCGGGCGAGGTGCGGCGGGGGGCGGACCTGCACGCGGTGCTGGAAAGCGCCCGCTCGTTCCGCGCCGTCATGAACGGGCTGCACCCGCGCTACAACCGCGCGGTGGTGGAGCAGGCGGCGCTGGGCGGCGCGTTCCGCCCCGGCGTGCTCGCCGATGAAGAGCAAGCCCCTGAGATGGCTCGAAAAATTGCCGAGCGGCTGAACCTCGTCGCCGAGGAGACGGAGCGCGGCTGGAGCGGCGAGGCCGACCCCACCGGCTTCCGCTTCACCCGCACGGTGCGCGGCGTCAAGGAAGTGGTATCGCTCGACGCTGCCTTCGCCACCTCCGGCGAGGCGCGCCGGCTCAACACCCTGTCCGAGGAGCTGCTGGAGGTCCACGCCGCCCCCGCCACGCTGCGCAGGGGCAGCGCCGATGCGGTCGCCTACGGTCCCCTCGACCTGTTCGACATCGTCACCGACGCCGGCCGCAAGGGCGTAAAGCTCCAGCGTTACAAGGGCTTGGGCGAGATGAATGCCGAACAGCTCTGGGAGACCACGCTCGACGTGAACGCCCGCTCGCTGCTGCAGGTGACGGTGAAGGAGGAGGCCGAGGCCGCCGACCTCTTCGCCCGGCTGATGGGCGACATCGTCGAGCCGCGCCGCGAGTTCATCCAGGACAACGCGCTGAAGGCGATCGTCGACGTCTGACGGTTCGATCCGGCCGAAAAACGGTGCGGTGAGGTGGATGATGCGTCCGATCGGTGCGATCGGACCGGCATCGGGGGACCGTGCCGCCGTGGCGGTCGGGAAACCGCGCCACGCCCGCCGCACCCGCCCCGGCCACCCCTGCTTTTCGGGCATGGGCGGCCCGGCCCGATGCGGCTAGATTGCGACCCGGCCGGGCTCTCCCGGCCTTCTCCCGTCCCGCGCGATGCGCGCAGCCCGGCAAGCAGGCCATGACACTCCCCTCCCCCCTTTCCACCTCCCCCGAGCCGACCCGGCGCACCGGCGCGCGCCTCCTCGTCGATGCGCTCCTCGCCCATGGCGTCACCCGTGCCTTCGGGGTGCCGGGGGAGAGCTATCTCGACGTGCTGGACGCCCTCGCCGACACCGCGGTCGATTTCGTGGTCTGTCGCCAGGAGAGCGGGGCGGCGATGATGGCGGAGGCGGTGGGCAAGCTCACCGGCCGGCCCGGCATCTGCTTCGTCACCCGCGGCCCCGGCGCCACCAATGCCAGCGCGGGGGTGCACATCGCCTCGCAGGATTCCACCCCGATGATCCTCTTCGTCGGGCAGATCGCGCGCTCCATGCGCGGGCGCGAGGCCTTCCAGGAGGTGGACTACCGCGCCGCCTTCGGGCCGCTGGCGAAATGGGCGGTGGAGATCGACGAGGCCGCGCGCATCCCCGAGATCATCGCCCGCGCCTTCCGGGTGGCGATGCAGGGCCGCCCCGGCCCCGTCGTCATCGCTTTGCCGGAGGACATGCTGAGCGAAGCCGCGGAGGTGGCGGACGCGCCCGCGGTCGAGCCGGCCGAGACCTGGCCGGGGCTCACCGACATGATGCGGCTGCAGAAGATGCTGTGGGCGGCGGAACGCCCGGTCATGATTCTCGGCGGCAGCCGGTGGAACGCCCGCGCGGTGTCCTCGGTGGTGCGGTTCGCCGAACGCTTCGACCTGCCGGTGGCGGCGTCCTTCCGCCGGCAGATGCTGTTTCCCGCCGATCACCCCTGCTATGCCGGCGATGTCGGGCTCGGCATCAACCCGAAGCTGGTGGCGCGGCTGAAGGCAGCGGACCTCGTCATCGTCGCCGGCGGGCGGCTGGGCGAGGTGCCCTCGCAGGGCTATTCGCTCTACGGCATTCCCGATCCCGGCGTGCCGCTGGTGCATGTCCATGCCGATCCGGAGGAGCTGGGCCGGGTGTACCAGCCCGCCCTCGCCATCAACGCCTCGTCCGGCGCCTTCGCCGCGGCGCTGGAAGGGGTGCAGCCGCCGAACCGCATCGTCTGGGGCGGCTGGCGCGAGGCCGCACGGGCCGACTATCTCGGCTGGAGCGAGGACCCGCCGGCCAATCCCGGCGCGGTGCAGATGGCGACGCTGGTGCGCTGGCTGCGCGGCCTGCCGGCCGACACCACCATCTGCAACGGCGCCGGCAACTTCGCCACCTGGGTGCACCGCTTCCACCGCTTCCGCGCCTATGGCAGCCAGCTCGCGCCGACCTCCGGCTCCATGGGCTACGGCTTTCCCGCCGCCATCGCCGCCAAGCGCGCCTTCCCCGACCGCCACGTGGTGGCGGTATGCGGCGACGGCGATTTCCTCATGACCGGGCAGGAACTCGCCACCGCCGTGCAGCACGGCATCCCGGTGCTGGCCGTCATCATCGACAACGGCATGTACGGCACCATCCGCATGCACCAGGAGCGGGAATTTCCCACCCGGGTCTACGCCACCAGCCTCACCAACCCGGATTTCGCCGCCTATGCCCGCGCCTTCGGCGCCTTCGGCGCGACGGTGGAGACGGACGCGCAGTTCGTTCCGGCGCTGGAGGCGGCGCTGGCTTCCGGCCAGCCGGCGGTGGTGCATGTGAAGCTCGACCCCGAGGCGATCACCCCGGTGACGACGCTGTCGGCGCTGCGCGAGGCCTCGCTCGCCCGCCGCTCCGTGGGCTGAGGCCGACCATCAACGGGGCCGGCGCGCCGCGCGCCGCGCCCGCTGGCGGTTCGGCGGCTTCAGCCGCGATGCCGGACCGTCCATGCCTGCGCCCGCCTCGCACCCCTCGCGACGACCCGCGTCTCCGGCGGGATCGGCAGGGGGTAGGGCGCGAGCGGCCTGTCGCATTGTTGCAGTATCATCATGCCTAGGCTGGCGGGAGCTTCCGAAGGGTGCCACGGCTACGCCGGGCCGCGCGCCACGTCCGGGCGTGGGGGACGTGCCCCTCGCAAGTTCCCTCCGCCACCCCCCTCCGCCACGCCCACTGCGGAAACCGCCGCCGATGAACACAACCGACCCCGCCGAAACCCCCCGCGCCAACGCCGACGTCGTGGTGTTCTTCAATACCTCGTTTTCCGTGGTCATGGCCCTCGCCATCACCGAGGCGTTCAAGCAGTCGATTGCCGACCGCAACCGCGACGGCACCATCCACTGGGACACGGTGCCCGCGCTGATCGCCTTTCTCGCGCTGGCCTTCCCGTTCTTCCAGGGGATGAGCCGCTATCTCTTCGCCACCTATGGCGACATCGAGGGGGCGCCGCAGCCCTATTCCGTGCATCTCATGATCGATGGGGTGAATTTCCTGGCGGAGGCGGCGGTGTTCTTCGTCATGTCGCGCTGCCTCGCCGCGGCGCAGTGGCGGCGCTTCTACCACTGCATCCTGGTCATGGCGGCGATCGACCTTGCCTGGACCCTCGTCGTTGGCGACCCGCGCGACCCGCATTTCAAGGTCTGGGTCTATCTCGATGTCGGCCTCGCGCTGGCGGTGACGGTTCTGCTGCTGGCCTACCCCAGGAATGGCCGGGCCCTGCCGGCCTCGCTGCTGGGCATGGCGGTGGTGCTTATCCGGTCGGTGATCGACTACAGCGTGCTCTGGGACGCCTATTTCCCCCCGCTGCCCTGAACCGACCGCTCAAGGCAGCGACGATCCGGCGGGGCCGGCGGGCTCGCCGAGGCGGCTTCCTTTGGGGTAGAACAGGCCGACGCTGGCCGCGCCCCGTGCGCGGCGCTCTCGCCCGCAGCCCCTTTCCGCCCGGTGACCCGCCATGAACCGCCCCGCCCCGCAGCACCCTGCCCCGCGGCACCCTGCCCCGCGGCTTGCCGGCCGCCGCGGCCCGCATCGTGCGGCGGCCGCGCTGCTGGTCCTGCTGGCGGGCGCCGCCAGCGCGCGGGCCGGCGAGCCGGTGTGGTATGGCGAGAGCGAGGGCGACACCGCGCGCCTCATCCTCGGCATTCCCGGCAGCGCGGAATCCGTGCTGGTGCTCTCCTGCACCCGCGGCAGCGGCACGCTGGCGGTGCGCACGCGGTTCGGCTCCAACGGGCTGCTGCCGGGCGAGCCCGCCGAGGTGACGCTGGAGAACAACCGCGCCCGCGTCGCCTTCGCCGGCACCGCGGTCGCCGACGCCCCGCGCGGCGCGGTGGACGTCGAGGCGCGCGGCCCGCTGGCCAACCTCGCCACCATCGTGCGGACCAACCGGCCCTTCGTCGCGACGGTGAAGGGCGCCCGCTTCATCATGAGCCAGGCCGGCATGGCCGTCGTGGTGGCCAGCAACGGCCAGGAGGCGCTCGACATCCTTGCCAGGGACACGCGGTTTGACGGCGTGCTGATGGACTGCCAGATGCCGGTGATGGACGGCTACA
>CAZIXP010000019.1:0-4395 GCA_964543245.1 uncultured Starkeya sp. | reverse complement strand
GCCCTATGCCACGCTGGTCGCCGCCTGCGCCGGCTGATGCGGCCGCGGCCTGCCGTCAGCCCGGCGCCTTGTGGATGGGATCGACCCAGTACACCGCCTCCGGTGCCTCCACCGGGTCGACATCGGTGATGTTCACCACCACCGCCTCATTGTCCGAGCGCACCAGCACGCAGTCGAGCGGCTGGTCGGGGTCGGCATTGATCTCCTGATGCGGCACATAAGGCGGCACGAAGATGAAATCGCCCGCCTCGGCCTCCGCGACATATTCGAGCCGGTCGCCCCAGCGCATCCGCGCCTTGCCGCGCACCACATAGATCACGCTCTCCAGCGCGCCATGGTGGTGCACGCCGGTCTTGGCGTTGGGCTCGATCGTCACCGTGCCGGCCCAGATCTTCTGCGCGCCCACCCGGGCGTGGTTGATCGCCGCCTGCCGGAACATGCCGGGGGTCTGCGCGGTGTTGGGGTCGAGCCGGTCGCCGCGGATGACGCGCACGCCGTCATGCTTCCAGCGCGGAGCGGCCTCGTCCGGGCCGGCCCCGTGATCGTGCGGCGCGTGCGCGTGCGGGGGATGGGGATCGTCGTGGGCGTGGTCCATGGCAGGCTCCCGTGGCGGGGCCGCCAGAGTAGAACCGGCCCGCGCCGGGCGAAAGGCCCCCGGGCGCCGCTCACCCCGCCCGGACGGCGCCGGGCGGATAAGGCGCGAGGGTGACGCGGGCGGCGGCGAGGCGGCGGAACAGCCGGCGCTGCTTCACCAGCGGCCACCACTCGAACAGGAAGATCTCCATCGGGTGCCAGTTCGCCACCCAGCCGAGGATGACGAGCCCCTCCATCGCCACCGCGGCGAGGCGGGAGCTTGGAAACAGGCTGACGAGGAACTGGCCGAGCCCGAGGCACAGCGCCAGCACCACCAGCCCCACCGCCAGCGCGGTGCGCCCATCGGCGAACAGCCGGGCGAGGTCGCGCGAGGCCCGCTCCGCCCGGCGGGCGAAATGGGCGGCGACGATCTCCGGCAGCGCCCGCGCAAGCTCGCTTGCGGCGGCCTCCGGCGGCAGGTGGATGGCAAGCTCCAGCGCCGCGCCGGGCGGCACGTCGCCGGCACGCTCCTCGACATAGTCCTCCAGCTCCGGGTCGAGCCCGCGCTCGCGGAAGGGGAAGGGGTCGAGCATGTCGAGAAGCTGGCGCGGATCGTCCACATGCAGGTCGATCCGCCCGGCGCGGCGTGGCATTCCTGTTCTCCCCCAACGGCGCGCGGCGCCGCCGCAACTGCCTCCACGGCGCGAGGCGCCGCGGCAACGTCCCCACGGCGCGAGGCGCCGCGCCCTCTCCTACCGGCGCGCGGCGCCGGCTCAGGCCGCGGTCTTCGCCAGCTCGCCCGACAGCGCCCGGGCGATCAGGGCGCGGGTCTCGGCGATGCCATAGGCCGCGACGAAGGTGCCGAAGCGCGGCCCCTCCTTCTCGCCGAGCAGCAGCTCGTACAGCGCGCCGAACCAGGCGAAGGAAACGCCCGGCCCGCCATCCGGCCCCTTGCGCTTGAGGTCCTGATAGCGCGGCACCGGACGGGCGACGTCCAGCACCGCGTTCTGGATCGCCTCGCGGTCCGAGCCGTCGAGCGCGGCCAGCGCCGCGTCGAGCCGGGCCAGCGCGTCCGCCTCCACCTCGTCGGGCAGGCGGAAGGCGCGGGTCGGCTTCACCCGGTCGACGAAGTAGCGCACGGCATAGCCGGCGAGCCGGTCGAGGTCCGGGTGCGACTGCGGGGTGACGCCCGGCGCGTAGCGGCCGATGAAGCGCCACAGCACGTCCTTCTCCTCCGCATTCGACGCGGAGGCGAGCTTCAGCAGCAGGCCGAAGCTGATCGGCAGCTCGATGGCCGGCGGGTTGCCGGAATGGATGTGCCACACCGGGTTTCCGAGCCGGTTCTTCCAGTCCTGCTGGGGATAGCGGGCGAGGAAGGCGTAATACTCGTCCACCGCCTTCGGGATGACGCCGAAATGCAGCTTCTTCGCCGAGCGCGGCGACTGGAACATGTAGAGCGCCAGGCTCTCCGGGCTAGCATAGGTCAGCCACTCGTCGATGGTGAGGCCGTTGCCCTTCGACTTCGAGATCTTCTGGCCCTGCTCGTCGAGGAACAGCTCGTAGACGAAGTGCTCCGGCGCGGTGCCGCCGAGGATCTCGCAGATCCGGTCATAGATCGGCGCATTGGTCTGGTGGTCCTTGCCGAACATCTCGAAATCGACGTCGAGCGCGGCCCAGCGGGCGCCGAAGTCCGGCTTCCACTGCAGCTTCACATGGCCGCCGGTGACGGGGACGGTCTTGTCCACCCCGTCCTCGTCGGTGAAGGTGATGGTGCCGGCGGCGGCATTCACCTCCTTCAGCGGGACATAGAGCACCCGGCCGGTGGTGGGCGAGATCGGCAGGAACGGGCTGTAGGTCGCCTGCCGCTCCTCGCCGAGCGTCGGCAGCATCACCTCCATGATGGCGTCGTACTTTTCCGCCGCGCGCAGCAGCACGGCGTCGAGCTTGCCGGCCTTGTAGTAGTCGGTGGCGCTGGCGAACTCGTAATCGAAGCCGAAGGTGTCGAGGAAGCGGCGCAGCATGGCGTTGTTGTGGTCGCCGAAGCTGGCGAACCCCTCCCCGAAGGGGTTGGGCACGGCGGTCAGCGGCTGCTGGAGAAAGGGCCGCAGCGCCACCGGGTCCGGCACGTTCTCCGGGATCTTGCGCATGCCGTCCATGTCGTCGGAGAAGCACAGCAGCCGCGTCTTCACCTGCCCGCCGGTGAGCACATGGAAGGCGTGGCGCACCATGGTGGTGCGCGCCACCTCGCCGAAGGTGCCGATATGGGGCAGGCCGGAGGGGCCGTAGCCGGTTTCGAACAGGACCTCGTCCTTCGGTTTCCGCTTGAGGCGCTCGACGATCTTGCGCGCTTCCTCGAACGGCCAGGCCCCGGCCGTCTCGGCCGCCTCGCGCAGTTCGGCTGCAACATCCTCGACCGTCGCGGTCGCCGTCATGGTGGTCCCTCCCCGGGATCGCGTGAATGGGCGCGGACACTAGGAAGCGGGGACCGCAGCGTCAATCAAAAGGGCGGGCGGGGCGGGCGGCGCACGCTCTTTCCCGCGCCGCTGTGGCCGGCGCCTGCGGCCATCCCGCCACGATGGGCGGCCTCAATAGACGCTGATCGGGAACCAGCGCAGGTAGAGATCGGCATAGACGCCCTTCTCCCAAAGCTGGTTCAGGGCATAGTTCACCGACTGGCGCAGCACGTCATTGTCCTTCTTCACCGCTATGGAGAGCCCTTCGCCGAAATAGCGGCTCTCGGTGAAGGGCCCGCCGACGAAGACGCAGCAGCCTTCCGAGCCGGTGCCGTTCAGCCAGAAGGTGGAGGCCACGCCATCGGCGAAGATGAACGCCACCTCGCCGCGCTTCAGCGCGCCGCGCAGCGCCTCGGCGTCGGGATAGGGCTTCAGCGCCGCCTTGGGGAAGAAGTCCTTGAGATAGGCCTCGTGCGCGGTGCCGGCGACGACGCCGACGCTCTTTCCCGCCACCGTCTCCGGCCGGATGTCGGCGGCGGCATCGGCGCGGCGGGCGAGGAAGCGGGCGGGCGAGCGGAAATAGCGCTCGCTGAAATCCACCCGCGTGCGGTTCTCCGCCGTCACCGCGATGCCGGCGATGGCGGCATCCGCGGTGCCCTCGTTCAGCGCCGGCACCAGCGCCTCGAACGGCTTGATCTCGAGCGTACACTGCACCTTCAGCTCGAGGCAGATGGCGCGGGCGAGGTCGACATTCAGCCCGGTGGGCAGCCCGTCCGGCCCGCGGAAGGAAAAGGGCGGGAAATCGTCGGTGGCGACGAAGCGGATCTGCGGCGGCCGCCGCACCGGGTCGGGCCGGTCCGGCCGGTGCCGGGGATCGAAGAAGCCGGGCAGCGCGGCCGCGGCCGCCCTCGCCGCGGCGGGCGTGGCGGCGGCGGGCGCCGCGCTCTGGGCGGCCGCCGGCAGCGGCGCGAGCCCCGCCAGCCCGCACAGCAGCAGGAAAACGGCCGGCCCCGGCGCAACGCCTGCGGCATAACGGCCGAATGCCGCGGCCCATCTGACGAAATCGCGCATGACACCTCGCGCGGCGGTTGCATCCCCCACCGCTCTGCTGCGACCTTGTAGCCTCTGCGGGGGAAAGGCGCGAGGGGGGCGGCGACGCCCGGTCGCGCAGGGGCGGCACATGGCGATGCGGGGCGATCCCGGCGCGGGATGGCGGCTGGAGAGAACGGGCGAGCCCATGGCAGGGCTGGCGGCCCTGGCGCATCGGCCGGCCGCTCCGGTCAGCCCCGGGGAACGCCCGGACCTCCCGTCGAGCCCCACGCCGAGCGTTCGCGCCCGGACCGGCTTCAAGGCGAGGCCCGGCCGGGCC
>CAZIXP010000018.1:0-44696 GCA_964543245.1 uncultured Starkeya sp. | reverse complement strand
GTCGGCCTTGCGCCATGCCCGCTCTGCCTCGAGCAGCGCCTTCCCTATTACGTCGGGGTGCCGGTGGCGGTGCTCGCGCTGCTGCTGGCGCGCCGCGGCTCGCCGCTGGCGCGCTGGGCGCTGCTGGCGGCCGGGCTGCTGATGGCCGTGGGCGCGGCGCTGGCGCTCTACCATGCCGGCGTGGAATGGAAGTGGTGGCAGGGCCCGACCGAATGTTCCGGCGCCGGCCCGGTGCAGTCCACCAACATCCTGCTCGACATGCAGAAGGCCCGCGTGGTGCGCTGCGACGAGGCGCCGTGGCGCCTGTTCGGCGTTTCGCTCGCCGGATATAACGTGCTGATCGCCACGACGCTGGCTCTCGTTGCTTTCGCTGGGGTGACGGCCCGCGGTCACGGGTCCAGCTCGGTGTCCCAGTAGAGATAGTCCATCCAGCTGTCGTGGAGATAGTTGGGCGGGAAGTGGCGGCCGTTCTGGTGCAGGTCCTGCACCGAGGGCTGGAACGGCTTCTGCCGCGGCCACATCTGGGCTTCCCTGGGCAGCAGGCTGCCCTTGCGCAGATTGCAGGGCGAGCACGCCGCGACCACGTTCTCCCAGGTGGTCTGGCCGCCCTGCGAGCGCGGGATGACGTGGTCGAAGGTCAGGTCGTCGCGGGAGTCGCAGTACTGGCAGGTGAAGCGGTCGCGCAGGAAGACGTTGAACCGGGTGAAGGCGGGCTGCCGGGCCGGGCGGATGAAGGTCTTGAGCGACACCACGCTCGGCAGGCGCATCTGGAAATTGGCGCTGGAGACCTGCCGCTCATAATATTCGACGATGTTCACCCGATCGAGGAACACCGCCTTGATCACGTCCTGCCAGGCCCAGACCGAGAGGGGGTAATAGCTCAGCGGGCGGTAATCCGCATTGAGCACGAGGGCAGGCCATGAACCCGGAGACAACGGCGCCGACAAGCACTTGCTCCCTGCCTAGAGCATCGACTCGGCGACGGCGCTGAGCGACGCACGGGGATAGTCTACAGGGAGCATGTCAGTCTTGTGAAGCGGGCGGCCATGCGCGGGCCGCTCGGCCGGGCGTCGCCAGGGGCTCAGCGCGTCGCCAGCGTCCGCACCAGAAAGTCCCCCGCCAGCTCCAGCCCCTCCTCGTCGATGCCATGGCCGAGCCCGCGGATGATGTGCCATTCCGGGTTGATGCCGGCGGCAGCGAGGCTCACCCGGGCCCGGGTGAGGGCGCCGACCGGGATCACCTCGTCGCGATCGCCGTGGATCAGCAGCACCGGCGGATGGCCGTGCGGCGGGGTGCCGGCGGTCTCGGCTTCCCGCTCGGAGGGCTGCGCGTGCATGCCGGAGATGGCGACGATGCCGGCCGGCGGCGGCAGGCGGCGCAGCCCGGTGTGTAGCGCCATCATCGCGCCCTGGCTGAAGCCGACCAGCGCCAGCCGCGAGGCCGGCAGGGCATGGCGTGCCAGTTCGGCGTCGAGAAAGGCGTCCAGCGCGGGGTGGGCGGCCTGCACCCCGATCCAGCGTTCCCGATCGTTGCGCTCGACATAGCCGAACCACTGCCGGCCCACCGGGGCCACGCTGCAGGGCTCCGGGGCATGGGGGGCGACGAAGGCGGTGCCGGGAAGCCGCTCCGCCCAGTGGCTGCCGAGGTCGATGAGGTCGCGCCCATCCGCGCCGTAGCCGTGCAGGAGCACGACCAGCGAATCGGGCGCTCCACCGGCGTGGGGCGGAAGGCGCGGGCCGTCGAGCATGGCAATCTCCCGGAATGGCGGGGGATCATCGCGAATTCGGGCCGGTTCGCAATCCCTGATTCGATTCGAGGGTCAAACCGGGGTTGCCGGCCGCCCCCGGCGGGCGGCATAGGCCCCCCAGAGCAGGTGCGCCGCGGCCCCGCGCAGTGGCCGCCACGGCTGCGCCAGGGTGGCGAGTTCCGCCGCCGACAGCCGGACCGGATGCCCCAGAGCCTCCGCTGCCGCCACCTGCAGGGCAAGATCGCCGGCGGGGAAGGCGTCGGGCCAGCCGAGGCCGAACAGGAGATAGACCTCCGCCGTCCACGGCCCCACCCCGGGCAGCGCCAGCAGCGCCGCCCGCGCGGTCTCCGCACCCATCCGGTCGATGGCGTCCAGCCCGGCGCGCCCCGGCAGCCTTTCGGCGATCCCCAGAAGAGCCCGGATCTTGGGGCGCGACAGCCCGGCACGCCGGAGGCCGTCCTCTCCGGCGCGGTGGACGGCCTCCGGCGTCACCGGCCCGCCGAGCTCCGCCGCCAGCCGGGCGGAGAAGCCGCGCGCCGCGGCGGTGGAGACCTGCTGGGCGAGGATGATCTCGACGAGGCCGGCAAAGCCGGCAGGTCGCCGCCGCAGCGCGGGCATGCCGTTGCGGGCCTGCAGCCCGGCGAGGAGAGGGTCGCGCCCGGCGAGAATCCCGACCGCCCGGTCCAGCGCCGGCTGGTCGTCGAGCCGGCCGTCCCCTCCGGCGGTGGCCATCAGTCGGTGGCCATCAGTCGGTGGCATCGTCGAGGCGCACGGCCTTGCCCGCGACCTTGGGCGGCGTCGTGTGATTGAGCAGCGTGTCGATCTTGGTGCGGTTGTCGGTGAAGTCGGCCAGCACCTTGCCGTCCAGCGCCCGGCCGCGCGGCAGGCGGATGCGCATGGGATCGACGAAGCGGCCATTGACCAGCACCTCGTAGTGCAGGTGAGGCCCGGTGGAGAGGCCGGTCGAGCCGATATAGCCGATGAGCTGGCCCTGCCGGACCCTTACACCCTCGCGTATGCCCTTGGCGAAGCCGGACTGGTGCGAATAGGTGGTGGTATAGCCGTTGGCGTGCTGGATCTCGGTGCGGCGGCCATAGCCGGAGGTCCAGGCCGCCTTGGTGATCACGCCATTGCCGGCGGCGTAGATCGGCGTGCCCACCCGGTCGGCCCAGTCGACGCCGGAATGCATGCGGGTGAAGCCGAGAATAGGGTGGCGCCGCATGCCGAAGCCGGAGCGAAGCGTGCCGCCCAGCACCGGCTTGCGGACGAGGAACTTCTTCGCGCTCTTGCCGGTCTCGTCGTAGAAGTCGACCACCCCGTCATCGGCGGTCTGGTAGCGGTAGTACCGGCGTTCCTCGCCGCCCACGGTGAGGCCGGCATAGAGCACGCCGCCCGCCCCGCCGCTCTCGTCCGGCTCGTACAGCACCTCGAGCGAATCGCCGGGCCGCACGCTGCGCTGCAGGTCGACGTCGAAGGAATAGATCCGCACCAGGCTGGAGATGACCTCGCGCGGCATCTCGTGCCGCAGCCCGGTTTCCCACAGGCTGTCATAGAGCGTGATGCCGCCGCGCCCGCCGCCATCCTCGTCGGCATCGTCCGGGCCGACATCGGCGAGCTGGGTGTCGCCCACATCCTGCACCGGCAGGTACTTGCCCATGTCCGAGAGCGCCACCGTGCCGAGATGGCCGTCATCGTTGAACAGGCTGACCCGCAGGGGGATCGGCGCGTTGCCGCTGGGATCGAGCAGCACCTTCAGGCGCACGCCTTCGTCGAGCTTGCCATTGGCCACGCCGCCGGCAAAGGCCGCGGCCGCGGCTTTCGCCGAGACATCCGGCACGCCGAGATTTTTCAGGATCGAGACCACCGTGTCGCCCTTGCGGACGACCACCGCGCGCTCCGACCACTCATTGCCGCCGGTGGCGTCGGCGCCGGTCTTGGTGATGGAGGAGACGTTGTCCGGGGCGGAGAGCCCGTTATTCGGGTCGGCCGGCCCGGCGGGGGCATAGGCGAGCCCGCCGCCGAAGGAGGCGAGGGTCGGCGTGCGGGGATCGAGCGTCGGCGCGTCGAACTCCGCGGCCTCCCGCACCTTCATCAGCACGTCTTCCATCGGAAGCTCGGCCGCGAATTTGGCGCTGGGCGGCAGCTGGGTGAGGTCGCGCAGCACGATCGTCACCTCGCCGGTGGGCTCGGCCTGCGGGGCGTCCTCGTCGTCCTTGCTGTCCATGGTCTCGGCGATGAGCTTCGCCGGGTTGAAGCGGGGCACGTCGACCGAGGCCGAGGTCACCGACATGGCGAGGTTGGCGCTGACCTTGTTGATGGCGCGAACCTTGATGACCTCGCGGCCGTCGACCTTGCTGGTGGAGGACAGCCGCAGCGTCTGCTTGGCGCTGAACGTCTCGGTCAGCACCGACATGCGGTCGCCCTTGCGGGCGGAATTGGAGGGGCGCTCGCCCGCCGCGAGGGCGCCGCGCAGGGAGGAACGCACGGTCTCGGGCAGCTGCGCGAAGCGGTATTCGCCGTCCAGCGCGGCATAGACCGCCCCGCCCATCAGCGCGGCGCCGCAGATGCCGGTGAGAAGGGTGGCCATCAGCCAGCGGATGGAGATCCGGCGCCGATCGATCGGTTCCTCGGAGTCGCCATCGACGCCGAGCGGCGGCTCTTCGCCGAGATCGATGGCACCGGCGCCGTGACGCCGCATGCCGTTCGGTCCGCGCCGATTCTCCAAGAGCCATCCCCGCTTTCCCGGCGCCCGCCCGCTTTTCCACGCGTGCTGCCGACGCCGAACCCGTCGTGGCACCGTTGTCCGGCGCCGTGATCGTTACCTGTTACCTCCCGCAAGGGCGGCAGACGATGCCGTCGTGCGGCGGTTGCGTCAACCCATGCGCCGGCCGGGCCGGCGAATCCCACGCGGCCCCGGTCGGAAGCCGCGATGTAAAGACCCTGCCCGCGGCGAAACCATGGCGGCCGGGCCACGGCGCCCGGCACGGCCGCGGCGGCGGGGCCTCACGGCGTTCCCGGCGGCCGCAGCGGAGACGGCAGGGGAAGCGGCGGGCTGGCCGGCAGCGGCGGGATACCATGGGGAGCCGGGCCGTGCGGCGCCGCGGGTGGCACAGGCGACGCCCCGCTCGCTGACGCCGCGCCGCCGGCGGGCGCTGGCGCCTGCCCGGGCGGTGGCGGCCAATCGCCATACTGCCGGAAGAAGTTCCAGATTTCCTGCGGCGCATCCATGCCCGACCGTCGCGGCCCGAGCACCAGCGAGGCCAGCGTGTCCATCGGCCCCACCGCGCGGGCCGGCGGCTGGTGGCCGCCCTCGATCTCATAGAACGCCACGCGGGTGCCGTCGGCGCAGCTGTCCCAGCGGGTGATGCTGGCGCCGGCGGTGCGGGTCACCGAGGGTGGGTTGCAGCCATCCAGCCGCGCGAACAGCCCGGCGCTTTCCCCTGCCGACATCAGCTCCGCGCCGGGGGTCGGGCGACCGAACATCGGAACGATGGGGTCGTAAGTGCCGTTCATCAGCAGGATGGGGACCGGACGGGAAGGCCGGCAGGTCTCGGCATAGGCCTTCGGTGCGGTCATCATCATGGTCGCGAAGGCGGCGAAGCTGTCGGCATAGCGGCAGGCCATGTAGGCGGTGAGGAACCCGCCATTCGAGAAGCCCATGAGGTAGGACCGGCGGGGATCGGCGATGCCCTGCGCGACGAGCAGGTCCTTCACGCCGAGGATGAAGGCGCCATCGTCGCGGGACTGCAGGATCGGCATGATGCCCGCCACCGATCCCCGCCCGTCGTTCCACAGCAGGTTCAGCCCTTTGGGATAGGCGACGACGAAGCCTTCGCGGTCGGCGATGTCGTCGAGGTCGAGATAGGACTGGAAGACCCGTGCCGGCTGCCAGGCGCCGTGCAGCGCGATCACCAGCGGCCATGGGCCGGCCCCGGCATCGGTCCTGCCCTGGACGGGCATGCGCAGGATGAACTCCCGGCGCCGGCCGCCGGAGGTGATGGACACGATCTCGCCGCGCCCCGGGGCGAGCGGCACCGACTCGGCATCCGGCGGCAGCGGCATGGCGGGCTCCGCCGCCGGTTCGTTCGTCGTCTCCGCCGGTGCGCCGCCCGGTTGCGCCGAGGCCGCGACCGGGCCGCCCATCACGACCGCGAGCGCAACGACCAATGTGCGGAGGGTGGAACTGGGCTTCGCGCCACGCATATGTCAGCCAACCCTCGGCGAGGACACTATATTTAGAAAGAGAAAAAGAAGGCGGTTGCCGCCGCGAAGCAGGCGGGCCACGTTACCGCAGCCACGTGCGGCAGGGCGAGGGGGTGCGCGGACGGCGGGGCTGTGCAATAGGTGGCCTCGCTGCAGCGCAGCGCGACGTGATAGATATCGCCTTTGGAATGATTGCGAACGCCGATCGTTTACTTTACGCACTCCCAAGTGATTGAAGGGCCAGAAAATGTCCCAGACGCCGCGGTCCATCGACCGACCCCTGTCGCCGCATCTCCAGATCTACCGGCCCATGCTCACGATGATGATGTCCATCGTGCACCGCATCACCGGCGTGGCGCTGTATTTCGGAACCCTGCTGCTGGTGCTGTGGCTGGTCGCCGCCGCCACCTCGCCCGAGGCCTACCGCCTCGCCAGCGCGATCGCGGGCAGTATTCTCGGGCTCATCGTGCTGTTCGGCTATAGCTGGGCGCTGATCCACCACATGCTTGGCGGCATCCGCCACTTCGTGTGGGACACCGGCCACGGGCTGGGCCCGGAATGGCGCGAGGTGCTGGCCAAGGCGACGATCGGCGGCTCAGTGGGCCTCACCGTGCTGCTCTGGGTCGTGATCTGGATCGTGAAGAGCTGAGGACGTCCCCATGAGCACCCCTTCCGGCACGTCCATGCGCACCACCCGCCGCCGGGTCTCCGGTCTCGGCTCCGCCCGTTCGGGCACCGAGCATTTCTGGATGCAGCGGGTCACGGCGCTGGCCAACATCCCGCTGCTGCTCGTCTTTCTCGGCATTCTCATCGCGGTCGCCGGGTCGAGCTACGAGGAGGCCCACGCGCTCCTCGGCCGGCCGATCGTCGCCATCGTGATGGCCCTGGCGCTGATCTCGGTGACCAACCACATGCGTATAGGCATGCAGGTCGTGATCGAGGACTACGTGCACGCCGAAGGCGCCAAGGTGGTCGCGCTCATCGCCAACATCTTCTTCTGCGTCGCGGTCGGCCTCGCCGGCGTGTTCGCTGTTCTCAAGATCGGCTTCGGAGGCTGATGGCCATGGCAGAGCTCAACACCGCGAGCGGTGCGCGGACCAACGGCGCGGCGGGCGCCGCCTCGGCCTACCCCATCGTCGACCACACCTATGACGTGGTGGTCGTGGGCGCCGGCGGCGCCGGGCTGCGCGCGGTGGTGGGCTGTTCCGAGGCGGGGCTGCGCACGGCCTGCGTCTCCAAGGTGTTCCCGACCCGCTCGCACACGGTGGCGGCGCAGGGCGGCATCGCCGCCGCGCTGGGCAATATGAGCGCCGACGACTGGCGCTTCCACATGTACGACACGGTGAAGGGTTCCGACTGGCTCGGCGACCAGGACGCCATCGAGTATCTCGTGCGCCAGGCGCCCTCGGCGGTCTATGAGCTGGAGCACTGGGGCGTGCCGTTCTCCCGCACCGAAGCGGGCAAGATCTACCAGCGCCCCTTCGGCGGCATGACCACCGACTATGGCAAGGGCACCGCCCAGCGCACCTGCGCGGCCGCCGACCGCACCGGCCACGCCATGCTGCACACGCTCTATGGCGCGGCGCTGAAGCACAACGCCGAGTTCTACATCGAATATTTTGCGCTCGACCTCATCATGGACGAGGACGGCCGCTGCCGCGGTCTCGTCGCCCTGAAGATGGACGACGGCACCATCCACCGTTTCCGCGCCCAGACCACCATTCTCGCCACCGGCGGCTATGGCCGGGCCTATTTCTCCGCGACCTCCGCCCACACCTGCACCGGCGACGGCAACGCCATGGTGCTGCGTGCCGGCCTGCCGCTGCAGGACATGGAGTTCGTGCAGTTCCATCCCACCGGAATCTACGGCTCGGGCTGCCTGATCACCGAGGGCGCGCGCGGCGAGGGCGGCTATCTCACCAATTCGGAAGGCGAGCGCTTCATGGAGCGCTATGCCCCCTCCGCCAAGGACCTCGCCTCGCGCGATGTCGTGTCCCGGTCGATGACGATGGAGATCCGCGAGGGGCGCGGCGTCGGCAAGAACAAGGACCACATCTACCTGCACCTCGACCATCTCGACCCGGCGATCCTGCATGAGCGGCTGCCCGGCATTTCCGAGAGCGCGCGCATCTTCGCCGGCGTCGACGTCACCAAGGAGCCGATCCCGGTGCTCCCGACCGTGCATTACAACATGGGCGGCATCCCGACGAACTTCCACGGCGAGGTCGTCACCAAGAAGCACGGCAATCCCGACCACGTCGTGCCGGGGCTGATGGCGGTGGGCGAATGCGCCTGCGTCTCCATCCACGGCGCCAACCGTCTCGGCTCCAACTCGCTGACCGACCTCGTGGTGTTCGGCCGCGCCGCGGCGCTGCGCTGCGCCGAGCTGCTGACCCCGGGCGACAAGCAGCGGGAGCTGCCCGCCGGCTCCGCCGATGCCGCGCTGGCCCGGCTGGACCACTTCCGCCATGCCGCCGGCGGCACCCCCACCGCCGAGCTGCGCCTTGCCATGCAGAAGGTCATGCAGAACAACTGCGCGGTCTACCGCACCGGCGAGGTGCTGGAGGAGGGCCGGCACCTCATCGCCGAGGTGTTCGCCGGCACCGACGACATCCGGGTGTCCGACCGTTCGCTGGTGTGGAATTCCGACCTCATCGAGACGCTGGAATACGACAATCTCATTGGCCTCGCCGCCGTCACTATGGAAGGCGCCGCCAACCGCACCGAGAGCCGCGGCGCCCATGCCCGCGAGGATTTCCCCGAGCGCGACGACGCCGGCTGGATGAAGCACACCCTCGCCTTCGTCGACTTCGAGACGCGCTCGGTGCGGCTCGACGACCGGCCGGTGCACACCTACACGATGAGCAACGACATCCAGTACATCGAGCCCCGCAAGCGCGTGTATTGAGGGGTCAGATGATGCGACGCTTGAACGCGAGGCCTGCAAGCATCGGCCATAATTCATCGCTCACAAGGCGCCCGTCCATGTATGCCATAACCTTTGATCTCGATACCAAGGTTTTGCAGGACAGCTATCCCAACGCATCTTGGCAAAATGCGTATACCGATGTCGGTCGTGTGTTGCGAGATCACGGGTTCGCACGGCAGCAGGGTAGCGTCTATTTTGGTGATGACACTGTCGACGTAGTTCGCTGCCAAATCGCTGTTCAACGTCTCGCTCTCACATTTCCATGGTTCGCGCCTTCGGTAAGCGACATACGTATGCTTCGGATCGAGGATAATAACGATCTTATGCCTGCGATCGAGCTGGTGACTAATTTGAGGCAGGCTTGAATCATGGTCCAGTTGACCCTTCCGAAGAACTCCCAGATCACCGAAGGCACGGCCTGGCCGAAGCCGGGCGGGGCCAACCGGCTGACGGAATACCGCATCTACCGCTGGAATCCCGACGACGGGAAGAATCCGCGGATCGACACCTATTACGTCGATCGCGAGGATTGCGGACCGATGGTCCTCGACGGGCTCATCTGGATCAAGAACAAGGTCGATCCCTCGCTCACCTTCCGCCGCTCCTGCCGTGAGGGCATCTGCGGCTCCTGCGCCATGAACATCGACGGCACCAACACGCTCGCCTGCCTCAAGAGCATGGACGACGTGCGCGGCTCCACCGTGAAGGTCTATCCCCTGCCGCACATGCCGGTGGTGAAGGACCTTGTGCCGGACCTCACCCAGTTCTACGCCCAGCACGCCTCCATCGAGCCGTGGCTCCACACCGAGACCCCGGCGCCGGAGCACGAATGGCCGCAATCGCGCGAGGACCGTGAGAAGCTGGACGGCCTCTACGAATGCATCCTGTGCGCCTGCTGCTCGACCTCGTGCCCGAGCTACTGGTGGAACGGTGACCGCTATCTCGGCCCCGCCGCGCTGCTGCAGGCCTATCGCTGGCTGATCGACTCCCGCGACGAATCCACCGGCGACCGGCTGGACCATCTCGAGGACCCGTTCCGCCTGTACCGCTGCCACACCATCATGAACTGCGCCAAGGCGTGTCCGAAGGGCCTGAACCCGGCCAAGGCCATCGCCGAGATCAAGAAGATGATGGTGACGCGCCAGTTCTGACCCCGCGCATACGCGGCGCGGGCGCGCCCTCTCGACAGGGCCGCGCCCGCCATGTCTGCTGCCGGGATGGCCGCCGATCCCCGCACCGTCTTCCGCTTCGCGCCGACCCCGAACGGCCGGCTGCATCTGGGCCATGTCCGCTCGGCGGTGCTGAACGCGGAAGCAGCCCGGCGCGAGGGCGGGCGGTTCCTGCTGCGGATCGAGGATATAGATCCCACCCGCTGCCGCCCGGACTATGAGGACGCCCTTGTTGCGGACCTCGCCTGGCTCGGCCTCGACTGGGAGCGCCCGGTCCGCCGGCAGTCCGAGCACATGGCGGACTATGCTGCCGCGCTCGCCCGGCTGGAGGCGATGGGGCTGGTCTATCCCAGCTTCGAGACCCGGGCCGAGATCGCCGCCGCAGTGGCGGCGCGGCCGGGATGGCCGCGTGACCCCGACGGGGCGCCGCTGTTCCCCTTCGATCGCCGGTCCGGCGCCGCGCGCGCGGGCGCCCGCCGTGCCGCCGGCGAGCCGTTCGCGCTGCGGCTCGACATGAAGGCCGCGCTTGCGCGCCTGCCCCCGCTCTTCTGGCGGGAGCAGGGCGGAGACGGCCGTGTCGCCGAGATCGCTGCCGATCCCGCCGCCTGGGGCGATGTCGTGATCGCGCGCAAGGAGGTTCCCACCAGCTACCACCTCGCCGTGGTGGTGGACGATGCGCTGCAGGGCGTGACCCATGTCGTCCGCGGCAGCGACCTCAAGGCGGCGACGGCGATCCACCGGGTGCTGCAGGCGCTGCTCGGGCTGCCGGCCCCGCTCTACCGGCATCACGGGCTCGTTCTCGATGCGGAGGGCCGCAAGCTCGCCAAGAGCCGGGGCTCCACCGCCATTGCGGAGCTGAGGGCGGCGGGACTGTCGGCGGGGGAGGTCCGGCGCCGGGCGCTCGAAGGGTGAGAGTCAGCCGACCCCGAGCATCAGGAACCAGAAGGTCACGGTGAGCAGGCTGAGCGCGGTGGACAGCGACACCGCGCCGGCGGTGGCGGCGACCCCGGCGCTGTAGCGCTGCGCCAGCAGATAGGCGTTGATCCCGCAGGGCATGGCGGCGAAGGCGACGGCCACCTTGGCCCAGACCGGCGGCATGGGCAGCACCTGCACCAGCGCGAACACCAGCAGCGGGTGCAGCCCGAGCTTCAGCGCCGTGATCACTGCCGCCGGGCGGAGATCGCCGCGCAGGGGATAGCGGTGCAGGGCGAGGCCGAGCGAGACCAGCGCACAGGGCACCGCCGAGGCGGCGAGCATGTCCAGCGTCTGCTTCAGCACGCCGGTGGGGGCGTAGCCGGCGAGCTTGGCGATGCCGCCGGCATAGATGCCGAGCAGGATCGGGTTCAGCGCCAGGGTGCGCGCCAGCTTGCGCAGCCCGGCCCCGCTCAGGCCGGTGGCGGCGCCCTCCGTCAGTACGGTCGCCACCACCATCATGATCGGCAGATGCACCGCGATCAGCAGGAACAGCGGCACCGCGCCTTCGGGCCCGAAGGCCTGCAGGATAAGGGGCACGCCGACGAAGACGGTGTTGGCCTGCCCGGCGGCGAAGCCCTGCACCACCGCCTCGGTGTGGCTGCGCCCGAACAGCCGCCGCGCCGCTTCCATGCCGAGGCCGAAAGCGATGAAAGCCCCGGTGAAATAGGCGATCCAGTAGCCCCAGGGCTGGCCTTCGCGCGGCAGCCCCGCCTCGGCCAGGGTCTTGAAGATGAGCACCGGCACGGCGAGGCCGAAGACATATTCGGACAGGCCGTCCGCCGCCCGCTCGGTGAGATGGCCGGTCCGGCTGACGAGGTAGCCGAGGCCGACCAGCCCGAAGACCGGCGCCACGATGAAGGCGATGGCGCCGAGCTGGTGCAGCATGGGGCGTCAGGCCGCGGCGTCGAGAGCGGCGGAACCGGCGCCGGCCATGTCCGGGGCGGCGGTCGACAGCAGCCGGACCTCCCGCACCACTGGCATGGCGGCGAGCCGGGCACACAGCCGCTCGGCCACCTCCACCGGGGCGGTGAAGCCGATCTCGGCGTGGAGGGCATCCGGCTCCGTCAGTGCCGGGCGGACCTCTGCCGCATGGTCGACATGGATGCGGAACGGCAGCACGTCGTGGATGGCGAAGGGTTCCAGCACCCGCAGCAGCGCGTTGGGGTGGGCATCGGCCTCGACCGCGAGGCGATGACGGGGATAGTCGCAGGACATGGCATGAATCCGGAAAAGGGGCAGGCGGGCGCGAACGGGTGTCGCGGGCGCGATCAGGACTCCCGGCCGAGCATGTCGGCCGGGCGGCGAATTCGCCGGCCCCCGCTAAGTCGGTGCGCTGTCTTTTCCGTGGTGGTCATGGTGGCGTCACGCTACGCGCCGTCCCTTCTCCCGTCAATGCCGCGGCGTGTCGAAGCGCCGCGATGCGTTGACGTTGCTGGAAGCCGAGGGCACGCTGGCCGCGTGGGATACCGCGCCGGCCTTCGTCGCCGCCGGCGTCACTGGAGGCTTGGGACATGAAGTTTCGTGCCGTTTCGATCGTCGCCCTTCTCGGCCTGATGGTGGCCGCCTGCGGCGAGCCTGCACCGGGCCCGCAGGGCCCTGCCGGTCCTGCCGGGCCCGCCGGCCCGCAGGGTCAGGCCGGCCCTCCCGGGCCTCCCGGCGCGGTGGGCCCGGCGGGTCCGGCCGGCCCGACCGGTGTTGCCGGCCCGGCCGGCCCCGCGGGTCCCGCCGGTCCGGCCGGCCCGCCGGGTCAGGCCGGTCCTCCCGGCCCTCCCGGCCTGCCGGGGCCGGCGGGTGAGACCGCCGCCGCCGCGGCCGGTGGTGTGCGCGTGCTGGTGCGGCGCGAGTGCTTCTCGCCGTCCGGCTGCGATCACTATTGCGAGCCCGGCGAGATCATCGTGAACGCCTATCTCGCGCCCGCGAGCGGCGAGGTCCGCCTCACCTCGGAGCGTGAAGCCCACTTCACCCCGCGCGACGTCGACGGCAAGCGCCCGGCGATGGTGCTGGTCTGCGCCAAGGAGTGAGCCGGAGACCGGGAGGCGCGCCACCCGGCGCGCTTCCCCTTCCGCTGCCGGCAGCGGCGCGCCGCGCCGCCGGGTGTTTTCTCCGAATCGCTAAACGAAGCTCTGCGGGTCGATGTCGATTTCCACCTTCAGGCTGCCGGTGGCGCGCGGTGCGGCGGCCATCCACGCCCTGACATAGCCGGAGAGATCGAAAGTCCGCGCCGAACGGGCCAGCAGGCGGAAGCGGTGGCGCCCGCGCAGCATGGCGAGCGGCGCCTCGGCCGGGCCCATCACCCGCACCTCGGCGGTGAAGGGCGAGCAGGCCGCCAGCGCCCGCGCATGGGCCTGCGCCGCATGGGCATCGGTGCCCGACACGATAAGCGCGCAGAGCCGGGCGAAGGGCGGCAGGAAGGCCTCCTCGCGGGCCGCAATCTCGCGGTCATAGAACGCGTCGCGGTCGCCGGCGACCAGCGCCTGCATCACCGGGTGTTCGGGCCTGTAGCTCTGGAGAGAGGCGCGGCCGGCGACATGGGCGCGCCCGGCCCGGCCGGCCACCTGGTGCAGCATCTGGAAGGTGCGCTCCGCCGCGCGGGGATCGCCATAGCCGAGCCCGACATCGGCATCCACCACCCCGACCATGGCGAGGCCGGGGAAGTTGTGGCCTTTCGCGACGAGCTGGGTACCGATGACGATGTCGACCTCGCCGCGCGCCACCGCCTCCAGCTCCAGCCGGAGCCGTTCCACACCGCCGCTGAGATCGCTGGAGAGCACCTGGGTGCGGGCCTGCGGCAGCAGCGCCTGCACCTCTTCCTGCAGCCGTTCGACCCCCGGCCCGCAGGGGATGAGGCTGTTGGGCTCGTGGCAGTGCGGGCAGTGCTCCGGCACCGGCACGGCATAGCCGCACTGGTGGCATTCGAGCCGGCGGCGAAAGCGGTGCTCCACCAGCCAGGACGAGCAGGAGGGGCAGCGGATGCGGTGGCCGCAGGAGCGGCAGAGGGTGAGCGGGGCATAGCCGCGCCGGTTGAGGAACAGCAGCGCCTGCCCGCCGGCGTCCAGCGTCTTCGCCATCTCCTTGGCGAGGCGCGGGGCGATCCAGCGGCCTTTGGGCGGCCCCTCGCGGCGCAGGTCGATCGGCTCCAGCCGCGGCACCAGCGCGCCGCTGAACCGGGTCGGCAAGGTGAGGCGGCGGTAGCGCCCGCGCCGGGCGTTCACCTCGGTCTCCAGCGAGGGTGTCGCCGAGGCCAGAACCACCGGCGCGCCGGCGAGATGGCCGCGCACCACCGCCATGTCGCGGGCGTGGTAGTGCACCCCGTCTTCCTGCTTATAGGCGGTATCGTGTTCCTCGTCGACGATGATGAGGCCGAGGTCGCGGAACGGCAGGAACAGGGCCGAGCGGGCGCCTGCGACCACGCTGACCTCGCCTTCCGCGACGCCGCGGAACACCCGCGCCCGGCGGCGGCTGGAGACGGCCGAATGCCACTGCGCCGGGCGCACCCCGAAACGGCGGGCGAAACGGTCGAGAAACGCCTGTGTCAGCGCGATTTCCGGCATCAGGATCAGGGTCTGGCGGCCCTGCCGGATGGCGCTCGCCACCGCCTCGAAATAGGTCTCGGTCTTGCCGGAGCCGGTCACGCCATCCAGCAGGTGGACCTTGAAGCTCCGGGCCTCGACCGCGGCGCAGAGCACCGCGGCCGCTTCCGCCTGGGCGGGGGCGAGTTCCGGCACGGCGTGGGCGGGGTCAGGCGGCTCGGCGGCGGGTTCGGGAGCGAGCACGGCCGTCTCCAGCACGCCCTCGTCCACCAGCCCGTCAATGACCGACGCGGAAACCCCGGCATCGCGCGCCGCCTCGGCCTTCGCCCGCAGCAGCCCGTCGCCGAGCGTCTCGATCAGCCGCCCGCGGGCGGGGGTAAGCCGTTGCGGGCGCTTGGTTCCCAGCCTCACCCCGATGCGCTCGCGCCCGGCCTCGGCGTTCTCGTCGTGGCGCAGCGCGAGGCGCAGCACCATGCCCGGGGGTGTCACGGTGTAGTCGGCGATCCAGCGGATCAGGGCGAGGAGATCCGGGCGCAGCGGCGGCACGGCGTAGCGCCGCAGGATGGGCTTCAGCTTCCCCGGATCGAGGCGCGCGCGCGCGCCTTCCGCCGGCCAGACGCAGCCGAGCATCTGGCGCGGGCCGAGCGGAACCACGACGATGTCGCCCGGCGCCACCTCCATCCCCTCCGGCACCCGGTAGGAATAGGCCGAGCCGACCGCGACGGGCAGCAGCACGTCGACGATCCTCTCGTCCCGCGGCGGGAAGGGCAGGAGACTGGCAGGCGTGGAATCGGGCATTAAGGCTCGGGGAACGGATGGCCGGGCAAGATGCTCCCGACCTCTCCCAGTGGCAAGCGTTGCAGCGAGGGAACCCCGGCGATGGCGAGCACCGACAGTCAGAAGGCGGCGCGGGCGGAGCTGATGCTGATGGCCGCCGCCGGCCCCGAACTGGCGGCGGCGCTGCGCGGCTGGCTCGACCGGCTGGCCCATGAGCGGCGGCTCTCGGCGAAGACGCGGGAGGCCTATGCCCGTGACATGACAGGGTTTTTGACGCTGCTCGGGCAGCATCTCGGCGCCCGCCCGACCTTGCCCGCGCTGGCGGCGCTGGCGCCGCGCGACGTGCGGGCGGTGATCGCGGCGCGGCGGGCGGAGGGCATCGAGCCGCGCACGCTGGTGCGCTTCCTCGCCGCCGCCCGCTCCTTCGCGCGGCATCTGGAACGCGAGGGAATCGGCAAGGTGGCGGCCCTGGCGGCGGTGCGGGCGCCCAAGGTGGCCGCCAGCCTGCCGCGCCCGGTCAGGGTCGCCGATGCGCGGGCGCTGGCCGACCCCGCGACGCGGGCGGGCGAGGCGCGGGAGGGCTGGGTTCTGGCCCGCGACGCCGCGGTGATCGCGCTGCTCTATGGCTCCGGCCTGCGCATATCGGAAGCGCTCGGCCTCACCGCCGGCGAGGTGCCCGCCCCCTCGGCCGGCGACCATGTGACGGTGACCGGCAAGGGCGGGCGCACCCGCATGGTGCCGGTGCTGCGCACCGTACTGGAGCGCGTCGCCGACTACAAGTCCTTGTGCCCGTTCGATCTTCCGGCGGAGGGGGCGCTGTTCCGCGGCGCCAGGGGCGGGCCGCTGTCGCCGCGCATCGTGCAGCAGGCGGTGGAGCGCATGCGCGGCGCGCTCGGCCTGCCGGACAGTGCCACGCCCCATGCGCTGCGGCATTCCTTCGCGACCCACCTGCTGGCGGGGGGCGGCGACCTGCGCTCCATCCAGGAACTGCTGGGCCATGCCTCATTGTCGACGACGCAGGTCTACACCGCGGTCGACGCCGCCGCGCTGATGGCGAGCTGGCGCTCGGCGCATCCCCGCGCGCGGCTGCCGGAGGTCCCGGCAGAGCCCTCGTCGGAGGGTGGATGATCAGTGCGGTGAGGAGGACGATGAGGCCGATGGTCTCGTCCGGTCCGGTCTTCGCGCCGGTCGTGCCGGTGCTCTCCCCGGGCCGCCCGGCAGGCCGGGTGTCGCGCCCGGTCCGGTCTTCGCGCCGGCGCTTCCCGCCGGCGGCGGCGCCTCCCGTCGGCGCCTCCGGCCCCCGCCCGCCGCCGGCGCTCGCTGCCGGCTACACGGCTGCGTGACATCGCGCCAGCGTGACTTCCCCAGCGTTACTTCCCGCTTCCCATCCGCCGGGTCTTGCGTAACCTGAAGCCATCGAAGCCAGACAAGGAGAACGTGACATGAAGCGTTTCGCTGCCGCGCTGTGCGCGCTGTCGTTCACCGTGGCGCTTTCGGGGGCGGCGCTGGCCGATTGCCCCGCCCATGCCTCGGCCAAGCCGCAGACCAGCACCTCGACGCAGGGGAGCTGATCCTCATTTCAGGGCCGGCTGCCGGGTGATTCCCCCACGCCCGGCGACAGAAGCCTGAGAAGCGGTCCGGCGTCATCGCGCCGGGCCGCTTTTCGTTGTGGCGGCCGGCGCCTTCGCCGCCGCCTGCCGACCGCCGGCGCCCGGCCTGGCTCCCCCTCCGCCGCTACGAAAAAGGGCGGCCGCATGGGCCGCCCCTTCATCTCTCTCGCTTCGGCGGGAGCCCTGCTCGGGGGGCTCACATGTGGATGGAGCGCTTCTCCACCGCCATCGCCGCTTCCTTCACCGCCTCTGAACGGGTGGGGTGGGCGTGGCAGGTGCGGGCGAGATCCTCCGAGGAGCCGCCGAACTCCATCAGCACCGCGCATTCATGGATCAGCTCGCCGGCTTCCATGCCGATGATGTGGACGCCCAGCACCTTGTCGGTGGTGGCGTCCGCCAGCACCTTCACGAAGCCGTCGGTCTGGTTGTTGGCCTTGGCGCGGCCATTGGCGAGGAAGGGGAACTTGCCGACCTTGTAGTCGATGCCGGCGGCCTTCAGCTCCTCCTCGGTCTTGCCGACCGCGGCGACTTCCGGCGAGGTGTAGACCACCCCGGGAATGACGTCGTAATTCACATGGCCGGCATGGCCGGCCAGCAGCTCGGCCACCGCCACGCCCTCGTCCTCGGCCTTGTGGGCCAGCATCGGGCCGGCAATGGCGTCGCCGATGGCGAAGATGCCGGGAACGTTGGTCTGGAAATGCGCATCGGTGACGACGCGGCCGCGCGGGTCGCGCGCGACGCCCAGCGCCTCCAGCCCGAGCCCGGTAGTGTAGGGCACCCGGCCGATGGCGACCAGCACCACGTCGGCCTCCAGCGTCTCGGCCGCGCCGCCGGCGGCGGGCTCGACGGAAACCGACAGCCCGGCCCCGGTCTTCGTCACCCCGGTGACCTTGGAGCCCAGCTTGAAGCCGAAGCCCTGCTTCTGCAGGATGCGCTGGAACGACTTGGCGACGTCGAGGTCCATGCCCGGCAGGATGCGGTCGAGGAACTCGACCACCGTGACCTCGGCGCCGAGCCGGCGCCACACGCTGCCGAGCTCCAGCCCGATGACGCCCGCGCCGACCACGATCAGCTTGCCCGGCACCTTCTCCAGCGTCAGCGCGCCGGTGGAGGACACCACCTGCGTCTCGTCGATCTCGATGCCCGGCAGCCGGGCGACGTCGGAGCCGGTGGCGATGACGATCGCCTTGGTCTCCAGCTCCGTGGTGGTGCCGTTCTCCTGCGCCACCGCGACCTTGCCGGGCGCGGTGATGGTGCCGGTGCCGAGATAGGGGGTGATCTTGTTCTTCTTGATGAGGAAATCGACGCCCTTGGTGTTGCCCTCGACCGCCTTGTCCTTGAAGCCCATCATCGCCTTGAGGTCGAGGGTGGGCGCGGGAACGCCGATGCCCATCTCGGCGAAGGAGTGGCCGGCCTCCTCGAACAGCTCGGAGGCGTGCAGCAGCGCCTTGGAGGGGATGCAGCCGATATTGAGGCAGGTGCCGCCGAAGGTGGCGCGCTTCTCGACCACCGCGACCTTGAGCCCGAGTTGGGCCGCACGGATGGCGCACACATAGCCGCCGGGGCCGGTGCCGATGACGATCAGGTCGTAGGTCATGGGGTCTGTCCGCTATCTGGTGAAAGAAGACGCTTCTGGATGATGGTCAGCATTGTATGTATGGCTGACCATCCCTTTTCATCGTCTATTGAAGGGAACGGAAAACCGGTGTCGCTTTCCTCGGGATTAGAAGTTCGAGGCGAGAACCCACACGATGAAAGAGTTCGAACCAATTCAGATCGCGATTCTTTTGTCTGAAAAGCTTTTGAATGCTGCATCATGCCGAAAGATATACTGAAGCGCCCGTTCTGACGGAGGTAGATGGGGCGAACTGCGCCATCCATCCCATCTGATCTTAGGCAGGGAAATTCGATAGCTAAACTTTTACTCGCTATCGCGGGTATTCCCCCTAGGGCCTCGGCCATCGACAGAAAGCGAACGGCGTTTGCACGCTCGTCGCTACCCAAGCCTTCCAACCATGCTGCAACACTTTCCGCGGGACGCGATTTCGTGATGCTCTTGTTCTGCACGGCCCGCTGCGTCGCGCCGAAAATCCGCGGCGCCAGAATTTTTCCGGCACCATCGGAGAATAGACGCAACTCCAGCGCCGCCACGGTTGCCGGGCTCATCTGCTCATTGAGGAATTCGACGATGCGCTGTAGTTCCGGCGCGATCTGATCGGCCACGAACAGCATGCGGATGCGGCCGCTGCGGAGATTGGCCTCGACCTGTCGCCAGAACTCCTCCTCATCAGGGGTGCTGGTATCTAGAAGAGCCGATAAGAGAACAGTCGACGATTTGCCCCGTAAGCTAGAGGTTTTTTCAAACCAGTCCCTGAGTTCCTCGATCTTCCACCACGACACCGAATTCGCGGCATAATCGAGCATCTGCGCAACGACCTCGCGACGGGCGCGGGTATCCGTTGCGCGCTTTACCTCCACCAATGTTGGCACGCCAGCCTGATCGAGAAATAGGTGGTCAATCGACCAGCGGCCGCTTCCAGCCTCCCGATCTGTAATTCCGGCTTCCCGCTTGACCAGTACCCACCGGCGAGGGGCACCCTCGCCGAAGTCACTGTCAGTCAGCAATTCCGGATGGAGTTCCAGCAGTGTCTGGAACTCATCCTCCGAAAGGAAGCCGCTGGGCATCATAACCCGGGGCGCATTGTCGGGGCCGAGAAAGAACAGGTTTTCCGTCATCTCGTCCGCCCAGCGGCTTCCGTCTTCACGGGAGAAGGATCACAGATCCAGCACGAGCCGGGTCGGGTCCTCCAGCGCTTCCTTGACGCGGACCAGGAAGGTCACCGCGCCCTTGCCGTCGACGATGCGGTGGTCGTAGCTCAGGGCGAGGTACATCATCGGGCGGGCGACGATCTGGCCCTTCACCACCACCGGGCGCTCCTCGATGCGGTGCATGCCGAGAATGCCGGACTGCGGCGCGTTGAGGATGGGGGTCGACATCAGCGAGCCGTAGATGCCGCCATTGGTGATGGTGAAGGTGCCGCCCTGCAGGTCCTCGATGCCGAGCTTGCCGTCGCGCGCCTTGCGGCCGAGGGCGGAGATCGCCTTCTCGATGCCGGCGATGGAGAGCTGGTCGGCGTCGCGCACCACCGGAACGACGAGGCCCTTGTCGGTGCCGACGGCGATGCCGACGTGGTAGTAGTTCTTGTAGACGAGGTCGGTGCCGTCGATCTCGGCATTCACCTCCGGCACGTCCTTCAGGGCCTGGATGACGGCCTTGGTGAAGAACCCCATGAAGCCGAGCTTGGCGCCGTGCTTCTTCTCGAACACATCCTTGTACTGCGCGCGCAGCTGCATCACCGCGGTCATGTCGACGTCGTTGAACGTCGTGAGCATGGCGGCGGTATTCTGCGCGTCCTTCAGCCGGCGGGCGATGGTCTGGCGCAGCTTGGTCATCTTCACCCGCTCTTCGCGGGAGGCGTCGTCGGGCGCGGAGGGCGCGCGGGCGGCGACGGGGGCCGCCGCGGCGGGAGCCGCGGGGGCGGCAGCGCCGGCGGCGATGGCCGCGAGCATGTCGCCCTTGGTCACCCGGCCGTCCTTGCCGGAGCCGGCGAGGCTCGCGGGATCGACCCCGCTCTCGGCGGCGATGCGGGCCACCGCCGGGCCATTGGCGCCGGCCGCGGCGGCCGCCGGGGCGGGCTTCGGCGCCTCGGCCTTGGGAGCCTCGACCTTGGGCGCCTCGGCCTTCGGGGCCTCCGCTTTCGAAGCCTCCGCCTTGGCCGCGGGAGCGGCGGCCGCGCCGCCGATGGAGCCGAGCAGCGCCCCGACGCCCACCGTCTCGCCGTCGCGGGCGATGATCTCCGAGAGCACGCCGGCCGCCGGGGCCGGCACCTCGATGGTGACCTTGTCGGTCTCGAGCTCGACGATCGGCTCGTCGGCGGCGACGGTGTCGCCCGCCTTCTTGAACCACTTGCCGATGGTTGCTTCGGTGACCGATTCGCCCAGCGTCGGAACGCGGATCTCGGTGGCCATGCTCGTTCGTCCTTACCTTTGCCGGTGGTGCCGTGGCGCGCCCCGCCCGGCGACCGTTTCGATTGTCAGCCGAGCGCGTCCTGCAGGAACGCCTTGAGCTGCGCGAGATGCTTCGACATCAGGCCCGTGGCCGTGGCGGCGGAGGCCGGGCGGCCGGCATAGCGCGGCCGCTGCGCCGCCGAGCCGGTCTGTTCCAGCACCCATTCCAGATAGGGCTGCACGAAGGCCCAGGCGCCCTGGTTCTTCGGCTCCTCCTGGCACCACACGATCTCCGCCTGCTTGAAGCGCGAGAGCTCCTGCACCATCGACTTCAGCGGGAAGGGGAACAGCTGTTCGACGCGCAGCAGGTAGATGTCGTCGATGCCGCGGCGCTCGCGCTCCTCGAACAGGTCGTAATAGACCTTCCCCGAGCACAGCACGACGCGGCGGATCTGCGCGTCCGGCTTCAGGGCGACGCCCTCGCCGCCCTTCTGCGCATCGTCCCACAGCAGGCGGTGGAAGGTGGTGCCGGCGCCGAAATCGGCCAGCGTGGAGACGGCGCGCTTGTGGCGCAGCAGGCTCTTCGGCGTCATCAGGATCAGCGGCTTGCGGAAGTCGCGCTTCAGCTGCCGGCGCAGGATGTGGAAGTAGTTCGCCGGGGTCGAGCAGTTGGCGACCTGCATGTTGTCTTCGGCGCACATCTGGAGATAGCGCTCCAGCCGGGCGGAGGAATGTTCCGGCCCCTGGCCCTCATAGCCGTGGGGCAGCAGGCAGACGAGGCCGGACATGCGCAGCCACTTGCGCTCGCCCGAGGACAGGAACTGGTCGAAGATGACCTGCGCGCCGTTGGCGAAGTCGCCGAACTGGGCTTCCCACATGGTCAGCGCGTTGGGCTCCGACAGCGAGTAGCCATATTCGAAGCCGAGCACCGCCTCTTCCGAGAGCATCGAGTTGATGACCTCGTAGCGGGCCTGGCCCTCGCGCAGATAGTTGAACGGGGTGTGGCGCTCCTCGTTCTCCTGGTCGATCAGCACCGAATGGCGCTGCGAGAAGGTGCCGCGCTCGCAGTCCTGGCCGGAGAGGCGGACGGGGTGGCCCTCCAGCAGCAGGCTGCAGAAGGCCAGCGCCTCGGCGGTGGACCAGTCGATGCCGGCGCCGTCCTCGATCACGGTCTTGGCGCGGGCGTCGAGGAAGCGCTGGATGGTGCGGTGGAGGTGGAAGCCCTCCGGCACCTTGGTGATGGACCGCGCGATGTCGCGCAGCGTGTCCTCGGACACGCCGGTGTTGCCGCGGCGGCGGATGTCTTCCTCTTCCTCGGCGGAGCGCAGCCCGGCCCAGCGGCCGTCCAGCCAGTCCGCCTTGTTGGGCTTGTAGGCCTGGCCGGCGTCGTATTCGCCATCCAGCCGGGCGCGCCAGTCGGCCTTCATCTTCTCGAATTCGGGGGCGTCGATCACGCCTTCGGCTTCGAGCTTCTTGAAGTAGATCTCCAGCGTCGAGGGATGCTGCTTGATCAGCTTGTACATCAGCGGCTGGGTGAAGGCCGGCTCGTCGCCCTCGTTATGGCCGAAGCGGCGGTAGCAGAACATGTCCACCACCACCGGCTTGCGGAAGCGCTGGCGGAACTCGGTCGCGATCTTGGCGGCGAACACCACCGCCTCGGGGTCGTCGCCGTTCACGTGGAAGATCGGCGCCTCGATGGTCTTGGCGACGTCCGACGGGTAGGGCGAGGAGCGCGAGAAGCGGGGATAGGTGGTGAAGCCGATCTGGTTGTTGATGATGAAATGCAGGGAGCCGCCGGTGCGGTGGCCCTTCAGCCCGGACAGGCCGAGGCATTCCGCCACCACGCCCTGGCCGGCGAAGGCGGCGTCGCCGTGCAGCAGCAGCGGCATCACCGCGGTGCGCTCGGTGTCGCCCAGCAGGTCCTGCTTGGCGCGGCACTTGCCGAGCACCACCGGGTCGACGATCTCGAGATGGGAGGGGTTCGCGGTCAGCGAGAGGTGGACCTGGTTGCCGTCGAACTCGCGGTCCGAGGAGGCGCCGAGGTGGTACTTCACGTCGCCGGAGCCTTCCACCTCGTCGGGAGCCCAGGAGCCGCCCTTGAACTCGTGGAACAGCGCGCGGTGCGGCTTGCCCATCACCTGGGTCAGCACGTTGAGGCGGCCGCGATGGGCCATGCCCAGCACGATCTCCTTCACGCCGAGATTGCCGCCGCGCTTGATGATCTGTTCCAGCGCCGGGATCAGGCTCTCGCTGCCGTCGAGGCCGAAGCGCTTGGTGCCGGTGTAGCGCACGTCGAGGAACTTCTCGAAGCCCTCGGCCTCCACCAGCTTGTTGAGGATGGCGCGCTTGCCCTCGCGGGTGAAGGTGATCTCCTTGTCCGGCCCCTCGATCCGCTCCTGGATCCACGCCTTCTCCTCGGGCGAGGAGATGTGCATGAACTCGACGCCGAGCGTGTTGCAGTAGGTCCGGCGCAGGATCGCGACCATCTGGCGGACGGTGGCGAACTCCATGCCCAGCACGTGGTCGATGAAGATCGGCCGGTCGAGGTCGGCCTCGCGGAAGCCGTAGGAGGCGGGGTCGAGCTCGGGGGCCGAGCGCTTGGGCTCGATGCCGAGCGGGTCGAGATTGGCGTGGAGATGGCCGCGCATCCGGTAGGCGCGGATCATCATCAGCGCCTTGACGGAATCGCGGGTGGCCTGCTGCACGTCGGTAGCGGAAATCTCGACGCCCTTGGCCGCCGCCTTTTCCTTCACCTTCTCGCGAACGGCCTTCTCGACCTCGATCCAGTTGCCGTCCATGGCCGAGACCAGCTCGCCATTGGCGTGGATCGGCCAGTTGTCCCTCTTCCAGGAGGCGCCGCGGGCGCTCTTCTCGACATCGGCGGCGTTGTCCTGCAGCGCGGCGAAGAAGCTCTGCCATTCCGCGTCGACCGAGGCCGGGTCGGCCTCGAAGCGGGCGTAGAGGTCTTCGATCCAGGCCGCATTGGCGCCGTAGAGGAAGGAGGTGTTGAGGAGGGTTTCGTTCGCAGCAGCGCGTGACATCCAAGGCTCCCGATGGACCGTCGCCGGTCCGGTGGAGGCGCTTTCCCGACCTGCGGAAGGGGACGCTGGGCGCCGTCCTTCCCGGTTGTCCCGGATCGTCCGGGACGAAAGCTCTGACCTACCTCTATCTAGATCGCGTGTTCACATCATGAAGGGGCGCTCGCGCGTCCCTGATCTGCAATTTTCCCGGTCCGGCGAAGCAAGATCGGCACCAGCGCCCGGCCGGTGCCGATCGACTTTCGTCGTGTCAGGCGCCGAGATCGGGGGCGATCTTGCGGCATTCGGCGACGAGTTCCTGCACCGAGGCGATGGACTTATCCAGCATGGCCTGCTCCGCGCCATCCAGCTCGATCTCGACGATGCGCTCGACGCCCGCCGCGCCGATCACCACCGGCACGCCGAGATAGAGGTCGCTGACGCCGTACTGGCCGGAGAGGAAGGCCGCCGCCGGCAGCAGGCGCTTCTTGTCGCGCAGATAGGAGGTCGCCATCTCGATCGCCGAGGCGGCCGGGGCATAGAAGGCCGAACCGGTCTTCAGCAGGTTGACGATCTCGCCGCCGCCCTTGCGGGTGCGCTCGACGATGGCGTCGACCTTGGCCTGCGAGGTCCAGCCCATCTTGACGAGGTCCGGCAGCGGGATGCCGGCGACGCCGGAATAGCGCACCAGCGGCACCATGTCGTCGCCATGGCCGCCCAGCACGAAGGCGGTGACGTCCTCGACCGAGACATTGAACTCGTCGGCGAGGAAATAGCGGAAGCGCGCGCTGTCGAGCACACCGGCCATGCCCACCACCTTGGACGTCGGCAGGCCCGAGGCCTGCTGCAGCGCCCACACCATGGCGTCGAGCGGGTTGGTGATGCAGATCACGAAGGCGTCGGGGGCGTATTTGGCGATGCCCGCGCCGACCTGCTCCATGACCTTGAGGTTGATGCCGAGCAGGTCCGAGCGGCTCATGCCGGGCTTGCGGGGAACGCCGGCGGTGACGATCACGACGTCCGCGCCGTCCAGCGCCTCGTAGCCGTTGGTGCCGATCAGCTTCGCGTCGAAGCCGAGCACCGGGGCCGCCTCGGCGATGTCGAGGCTCTTGCCCTGCGGCACGCCTTCCACGACGTCGAACAGCACGACGTCGCCGAGTTCCTTGAGACCCGCGAGCAGGGCCAGCGTGCCGCCGATCTGGCCGGCGCCAACCAGTGCAATCTTTGCTCGAGCCATGAGAGTTCCTGCATCAATGGAGGTGCGGCGGGCTGCCGCGCCGGCATCCGATAGCCCGTCTCGCCGTGGCGTTCAAGAAAAGACGGGGGTGTGGCAAGGCTTTGAGGCTACGACTTTCCGTGAATGCGTATTGGCATATTGAATACCTTCGCGGCGCCCGCCGGCGCCGGCTTTTCCACCGCCGGCAACCGTGTCGTCCCGCCGCGATGCGACAGGCCGCAACGGCCGCTTCAGTGCCGCTGCCGTGCCAGGTCTTCCATCAGTTCGATCTGGATCGCCTGGATTTCCGCCAGCCGCTCCCATTGCCGGTTCAGCATGTGGTCGATCTTCTCGTGCAGGTGGCGGATTTCCAGCTCGGCCTTGAGGTTCACGCGGTAGTCGTTCTCCGAGCGGCGGCGATCCTTCGCCTCCTGCCGTTTCTGGCTCATCATGATGACAGGAGCCTGAAGCGCCGCGATGCAGGACAGCAGAAGATTCAGCAGGATGAAGGGATAGGGGTCGAATTCCGCCGCGGGTGCCAGCGCCACATTGATGGTGGTCCAGATCGCGATGAAGACGCCGAACAGCAGGATGAAGGTCCAGCTGCCGCCAAAGCTGGCGATGGTGTCGGCGGCCCGCTCGCCAAAGCTGCGGCCGCGGTCGAAATCGGCCTCGACATCCTGCGCCAGCGTCTCGTCGGCGGCGAGGCTGGCGATGACGTCGCGCTCCAGCGCGCCGAGGTCGCCGCGCTCGGCCTGCAGCGTCTCGGCGACATAGCGGGCGCGCTCGCGCACCAGCGCCTCGCGGGAGACGAAGGCATCGGCGGCGAGGCCGGGATGGGCGGCGCGGATGCTCTCGGCCAGCGCCGGCCGAACGAGGTCGAGCCGGGTGCCGTCCTCCGCTGCCACCTCGCGGCCGGTGAGGGCGCAGGCGAGCGGCGGCTCGCCGGCGTGACCCGGGCGGCTGCGGCCGGAATGGAGGTGGCCCGATTGGGAGTGGCCGGAATGGGGATGGCCCGCGCCGTGGTGGGTTCCGGGGTGATCCGGGCCGGCGCCGGTGTGGTCCGGCGTCGGGCGGGAGGAGCGGGGCTTGTCCATGGCGGGTCCTCGGGAGCTTGCCTTGCCGGCGCGGCCACCACTTGCGAGAGGCCGCCCGCACCGTAGCGGCTCCTGACGACGGGACTTTGCTCTGGCGCATGCCGGACGCAGCGCATGCTGGCGGTGCCTGCCTGCCGGCACGTCGCGGCGCCGGCAGGCCGCCCGGCCTCAGGTCTCGACCAGCCCGGTGGTCCAGCCGCTCGCTTCGGAATCGCCGCGGCCATGCGGGCGGGCGAGATAGTCGCTCGAGCGCATCTCGTGCAGGCGGGAGACCGTGCGGGCCCACTCGAAGGCCTCCGCGCCCTCGGTGCCGAGATAGAGCTCCTCCGGGTCGGCCTCCGCCGAGGCGACGATCTTCACGCCCTTCTCGTACAGCTCGTCGATGAGGGTGATGAAGCGCTTGGCCTCGTTGCGGCGGTCCTGGTCCATGACCGGAATGTGCTCGATCACCAGCGTGTGGTAGGTCCGGGCGATGCGCAGATAGTCCGAGGCGCCGAGCGGGACGCCGCACAGGTCGGTGAAGCCGAAGCGCGCCGCGCCGGCGCCCGCCAGCGGCACCGGGATCACCCGGCCCTGGTTCTCCACCTTCTGCGGCACGCCGCCGTCCTGGCCGGCGAGGCGGCGCCAGAGCTTGTCGATCTCGCGGTCGATGTCGGCGCGGGTCTCCCCCGCCCAGGGCACATACCAGCTGCGCACGCCGTCGAGCTTCTCCATGCGGTAGTCGGTCGGCGAGTCGATGCGCACCACCTCCATGTGCTGCTGGATCATGGCGATGAAGGGCAGGAACAGGGCGCGGTTGAGCCCGCCCTTGTAGAGGTCCTCCGGCGCCACGTTGGAGGTCGCCACCACCACGACGCCGAGCGCGAACAGCTTCTCGAACAGCCGGCCGAGGATCATGGCGTCGGTGATGTCGGTGACGTGGAACTCGTCGAAGCAGAGCAGCCACGCCTCCTCCGCCAGCGCGGCGCCCACCAGCGCGATCGGGTCGGCCTCCTTGATCCGGCCGGCCTTGATGTCGGCGCGGATCTTGAAGATGCGGGCGTGGACGTCGGCCATGAACTCGTGGAAATGGGCGCGGCGCTTGCGCTTGCGCACCGCGACGCTCTCATAGAACAGATCGACCAGCATGGTCTTGCCGCGGCCGACCGAGCCGTGGATGTAGAGCCCGCGCAGCGGCGGGGCCTCGTTCTCCTTGCGGGCGAACAGCCAGCCGAGCGCCGAGGATTTGCGCGCCAGCCGCCGTGCCGCGATGCGCTGCTCGAGCTGGGCCAGCGCCGCGACGATGCGGGCCTGGCCCGGATCGGGCTGGATGTCGCCGGCCGCCATGCGCGCCACATAGCGCGCCGCCAGAACCGAGCCGCCGGCTTCCGCCGCAAGCTCCATGTGCCACGCTCCTGTCGCCGATCTTCGTTGCACCGCACGCTTAAACGCGGGGCCTCGCAGCGGCAAGGCTCCTGCGACGAAGTGCTGACCTGCGGCAGAACGAAACGGCGGTGGAACCTTCCGCACCGCCGAGCGTTGAGGCCTCTCGCGGAGGTCTGCCCTTATCGCTGCCCCAGTCCGGTCTTGACCTTGCCATGCTCGGGCGGCAACGTCCGTTCTTCTTCACGGCTCCGCCACCGGGGCCCGAAGCGGAGCCGCCGGACATGGCCACTGTGCGTCGTCGGATCGGCCGGAAGGCCGCGCTCTCCCTCACCCTGGGGGGATGCGCCCTTGCCGCCGCCGGTATAGCCCTTCCCGCCGGCAGCGCCCGCGCCGGGGACGGCCGCGCCAGTTCGCTCGCCCCCTCGACCATCGTCATCGATACCGACAACCGGATGTCCTTTGCCGATTACGGCAGGGCGCACGGCATCGCGCCGGCCGCTCTGGCCACGCGCTTCGGCGCCACCGGCGTGGTGCGCTGCGGCGCGGCGGTGGGCACGGGGCAGATCGTCGGCTCCAGCGGGGTGCTGGTCACCGCCGCCCACGTCATCTTCGAGCCGGGCGGGCGCCCGCGCGGGGAGGGCGGTTCCTGCACCTTCCAGATCGACGCCGGCGGGCGCCGGCAGGTCATCCCGATCGACGTCTCCGGGGTCGTCTGCGGCTCCACCGAGCCCTATGCCAAGCCGGCGATCCGCGACTGGGCGGTGCTGCCGCTCGAGCGGCCGGTGATCGGCGCGCGGCCCTATCCGGTGGCCGGCTCGCTCGCCGTGCCGGGCAAGGTGGTGCTGGCCAGCGCCGCCCGTTCCGGCGGGGTGGAGAACCGCTCGTTGGAGCTGTGCTCGGCCCGCCTCGTCACCGAGCGCAGCCCGAGCGGCACCCGCGAGGTCGCGCTCGACTGCGACGCCGAGGGCGGCACCTCCGGCGCGGCGCTGCTGACGCCCTCGGGCGGCTTCGTCGGCATCTATGTCGGTTTCCGCTCGGCCCATCCCGGCCAGCCCGGGCCGTTCTCCATGAGCCACTACAATTTCGGCGTCACCGCCGACGGGGCGCTGCACGGCGCCATCGCCCGGGTCGCGGCGGGCGCCGCGGCGCGCGGGCAGACCGTCAGCGCCGCCCGCTAGGACCGGCGCCGGCGGCGCCCCTCCGACGCGAAGCTCCGCCTCGCGCTCGGCCCGCCCGCCCGGCTCCTCGCTCAGCCCGCCGCCGCGCCGCGCCAGCTCTCCGGCGCGCCGGGCAGCAGGTCGTAAGGGTGGCGCCAGCCCGGCAGTGCCGCGATGCGCTCCTTCCAGGCCGCGATGGCGGGCCATTCGGCGGCGTCGAGGCCGGGGGCTTCGGGCATGTAGACATAGCCGGCCAGCGAGAGGTCGGCGATGGTCGGCCGGTCCCCTACCAGGAAGGGATGGCTGGCAAGCCGCTTCTCCACCACCCCATAGGCGCCGGTCACCCGGGTGCGCAGGAAGGCGGTGACCGGCCCCTCGGGCTGCCCCGCAAGCCCCACCATGAAGCGCAGCGTGGCGTAGTAGCTGGTGAATTTGTGGTTGTCGAAGAGGATCCAGCCGAGGATCTCGCGCCGTTCCGCCTCGCTTTCCGCCCCGAACAGGCCGGTGAGGCCGGCGAGATAGTCGAGGATGACGCCGGACTGTGCGATAGTGAGGTCGCCGTGGTGCAGGACCGGCACCTCGCCCATCGGGTTGACCTCGGCGCGCCAGTCCTCGCGCCGCGTCTCGCCGTTGAAGTAGTCGACGAAGACGGGTTCCCAGTCGAGACCGCAGAGTTCGAGCATCAGCGCAGCCTTGTAGGCGTTGCCGGACTGGGCGAAGCAGCGGAGGCGAAAGTCTGTCATGGAAATCCTTCCCGTCATCCGGCGAGCGGTGTGTGCATGCGAGCCATGCGCCCGTTCGGCTTGCCCGGGCGCTGGGATTCATTATTTCTGCTGCGGCGCACAATGATGCCGGGGCATCCCGACGCGCAAGAGTCTCCTGCCGGAGAGCGGCCCGATCAGGACCCGCCCGTCGGTCCGCCTGCAGTCAGCCACAAGACCGAAGAAACCGCCATGCCCGCCGCCTCCAGCCTCGCCACCTCCCACGCCGCCCGCCGTCCCGAGGCGGCGCTGCCCGGCTATTTCCGCGAGCTGACCGCCGGCGAGTTCGACCAGTATGGCGAGCACCTGCTGCGGCTCGACCCGCAGAGCCGCTTCACGCGCTTCGGTGGCCCCGCCTCGGACGAGGTGGTGAAGGCCCATGTCGAGCGGCTGCGCGGCGCCGATCTGCAGCTCGTGGGCTATTTCGTCGACGGCGTGCTGCGCGGCGTCGGCGAGCTTCACGGCCTGCCCGGCATCGCCGACAGCGCCGAGGCCGCGTTCAGCGTGGAGCGGGCCTGGCAGGGCAAGGGCGTCGGCTCGGCGCTGATGGACCGCATCGTGCGCCTCGCCCAGCAGCGCGGCATCGTCGATCTCACCATCATGTTCCTCGCCATCAACGGGCGGATGCAGCGCATCGTGGTCAATCATTTCGGCGAGCTGACCCGCGCCGAGGACGAGATGATCGGCCATGTCCGCCCGCCGCAGCGGCAGAGCCCGATGTCGTGGGTGCGCCAGCTCGTCACCGCCTCGCTCGCCGTGGTCGACGGCGCGATCGATCTTCAGGCGCGCCTGCTGCCGTCCTCCCACCGCGGCTGGTGAACCCGCGCGGCGATGATCGTGCGGCGGTGGTCGCGCGGCGGTGTCGCGCCGGCGGCCGCGGGTTTTGCTTGCCTTGAGGCTGCCGTCTTCCGACAAGAGACAGGGCACCCGTTTGGATGCCCTTTCCGCGCTGGAAGCCACCGATGATGCCTGACATGTCCCGGCCTGACGCCCCCGCCGTGCCGGCCCGCCCGGTCCGGCCGCAGGCCGGGCCGCGCCGCGCTCGCGCCGGCTCCTTCCTGCCGGCGCTGCGCGCCGCGCTGGCGGCCCTGTTCGTTGCCCTCGCCCTTTCCCTGACCGTGTCGCTGCCCGGCGCCGGTCCCGCCGCGGCGCAGGAGACGACGGCCCCGAGCGTCAAGGAGCAGATGGAAGGCCAGCGCGCCGTGGTCGACAGCGTCGAGGCGGCGCAGGGCCGCGACGGGCTGCGCTCGGTCGACCTCGACGAACTGCGCGCCCGGCTCGATCCGGTGCGCGAGGCGCTCTCCAACGCCATCGCCGATCTCGACCCGCGGGTCGCCGAGCTGCACAAGCGCATCGCCGAGATCGGCGCCAAGCCGGCAGCGGACGCCCCGCCCGAGAACCCCTCGGTCACCGCCGAGCGCGAGCAGCTCAACGCCCGGCTGGCGGAGAGCGACGGCGTGCTGAAGCAGGCCCGGCTGCTGTCGGTGCGGGCCGACCAGCTTTCCGACCGCATCATCGGCAAGCGGCGCGCCCTGTTCACGGACATGCTGTTCGCCCGCTCCTACAGCGTGCTGGACCCGCAGCTCTGGATCCAGGCGGTGGCGGCGCTTCCGGTCGAGATGCGCGGCATCAGCTATCTCCTCAGCGACTGGGCGGCCTATGCCAATGCCCGGCGCCCGCTCGGCGCCCAGCTCGCCGTGCTGGCCGGGGTGATCGCCCTGTTCGGCATCGGCCAGCTGCTGGCGCGGGCCGCCGCGCGCCCGCTCCGGCACTTCGCCCATGAGCCGGCGGACGAGCCGGTGTCGCGGCTGCGGGCGGCCCTGCTCTGCGTGCTGGACGGCCTCGTCAGCTCGGTGCCGATCCCGGCGGCCACGGTGGCTTCGCTGGCGCTGGCCAATGCGTTCGACCTGCTGCCGCCGCGGGTGAACGAGATGTCGAATTCCCTGCTGCTGGCGGTCGCCGTCATCTGCGTCGGGCGCGGGCTCGCCCGCGCCTCGCTGGCGCCGGATTCGCCCCGGCGGCGGGTGCTCTCAGGCTTCGGCTTCGCCGTCGAGATCGCCGACGAGACCCACTCCGTCATGACCGACGACACCGCGCGGCTGCTGTACCGCTCGTGCCTCGTCTCGGTGACGATCCTCGGAGTGGCGATCTTCCTCTACGGGCTGCACAGCATCCTGGTGGTGCCGGTGCCGCTGACGGTGGCGACCAGCGCGGTGATGTCGGCGCTGCTGGCGCTGGTGGCGGCGCGCACGCTGCGCCAGTTCGCGGCGGCCGAGGCGGAGGATGGCGAGAGCGTCGCCACCACGACGGGAACCCGGCCGGCCGGTGTCGTCGCGGCGGCGCTGCAGTGGGTGCGGCTGCCGTTCTGGCTGGTCAACGCCGCCGTCATGGTGGCGCTGGCCACCGGCTACATCGCCTTCGCGGCCTTCCTGTCGTCGCGGGCGCTGACCTTCGTGGTGATGCTCAACACCTTCATGCTGACGGTGGTGCTGATCAACGCCGTGTTCATCGACAGCCTGCAATCGGCCCACCGCACCCGCACCCTCGCCAAGACGCTCGGCGTGCGGCCGGCCAGCCTCGAGCTGTTCGGCGTGCTGGTGGCGGGGGTGCTGAAGCTGATCGCCATCGTGGTGACGCTGGTGGTGGCGTTCGGCACTTTCGGCACCTCCACCGCCGACATGCGCGATCTCTTCAACCGCATCACCTTCGGCTTCACCATCGGCAATTCCACCATCACGCTCGGCGACGTGATGGGGGCGGTGCTGTTCCTCGTCATCGGTTTCGTAATCGCCCGCGCCATCCAGCGCTGGATCGCGGCGGCGATCCTGCCGCGCACCTCGCTGGAGCCGGGGCTGCAGAACTCCATCGCCACCATCATCGGCTATATCGGCTCGATCACGGTGGTGGCGGTGGCGATGGGCCAGCTCGGCATCAACCTCGAGAACATCGCCCTCGTCGCCGGTGCGCTCTCGGTCGGTATCGGCTTCGGCCTGCAGTCGATCGTCTCGAACTTCGTCTCCGGCCTCATCCTGCTCGCCGAGCGGCCGATCCGGGTCGGCGACATGATCCTGGTGAAGGGCGAGGAGGGCTATGTCCGCCGCATCAGCGTGCGCGCCACCGAGATCGAGACCTTCGACCGCGCCATGGTGCTGATCCCCAATTCCGACCTCATCACCGGCATGGTGAAGAACTTCACCCACGCCAACACCACGGGCCGGGTCATCGTGCAGGTGAACGTGTCCTACGACACCGACATCGAGCAGGTGCGCGACCTGCTGATCGACTGCGCCTGCGACCATCCCCAGGTGCTGCGCAGCCCGCCGCCGCGGGTCTTCCTGGTGAAGTTCGGCGACAGCTATCTCCAGTTCGAGCTGCGCTGCGTGGTGGCGAATGTCGACTACGCGCTGACGGTGAAGAGCGACCTGCATTTCGCCGTGTTCGACCGGCTGAAGGCCAACAAGATCGGCATTCCCTACACGCCGTGGAGCATCTATCGCGGCGAGGCCGGCATCGCCCCCGCCGCCGGCGGCGACTGAGCGGGGCCGTCAGCGGCGGGCGTCCCGCCGGCCCCGCGGTCATCCCTAACGCTTGCCTAACGTTTGCGGCCTAAGAAGGCCGTGTCCCTGACGTGTGCGGCCCGAGAAGGCCGTGCCGACCCGGCAGTCCCCGTTCCGAGAGGCCCGCATGCGCATCTCCGCCCCCGTCTTCCTCTGTGGCCTGCTCGGTGCGCTCGCGCTCGGGGGCTGCGCCGCCGCCCCGGTGCCGGTGCCGGACAGCCCCGCCTTCTACGACAACCTCTCGCGCGGCGGGCAGGTGGATTCGCAGGCGGCGGCGGAGATGATCTCCGATTACCGCCGGGCCCGCGGCCTCTCCGCCGTCACCGTCGACCCCATCCTCACCGAGGTCGCGCAGAAGCAGGCGAAGCTGATGGCCTCCAAGGACGAGCTGTCGCATTCCGTGGGCGGGCGCACCTTTACCCTGCGGCTGAAGGCGGCCGGCTTCGACGGGCTGAAGGCGGCGGAAAATGTCGGCGCGGGCTACCACACCCTCGCCGAGGCCTTTTCCGGCTGGCGCGACTCGCCTTCCCACAACAAGAACATGCTGATGCCCGGCGTGACCCGGATCGGCATCGCCACAGCACTGGCGCCGAACAGCAAGTACAAGGTCTACTGGGCGCTGGTGCTCGCCGCGCCCGATCCGCGCGCCGGCCAGCCGCCCGCCGCGCCGGCGCAGGGTGGCCCCGCCTTCGATCCCGCCCCGACCTCCGGTGCAGCGTCTGCCCCCGGCGCGACGGGCGGCACCACGGTCAGCATCAACGGCGCCACGCTCGGGCGCTGAGACCCCGGGGCGCTGAGGCTCCGGGGCGCTGAGGCTCCGGCGCGCCCGTTCAGCGTCGCAGCGTGGCCGGGGCGAGCGGGTTGTCGTGCACCACCAGCGGGTCCGGCCGGTCCACCGCCGGCAGGCCCATGAAGGCGTCGAACAGCCGGCGGATCACCGCCGGCTCGACATCGCGCACGATCATCACCAGCCGGGTGCGGCGGTCCTCGTCCGGCCAGGCGGGAAGCTGGCTCGGCGGGTGCATCACATGCTGCACGCCGTGGAGCACCAGCGGGCGCTCCGGGTCCTCGGCCAGCTTCACGATGCCCTTGAGCCGCAGCAGCTTCGAGCCGTGGGTGCCGCGCAGCAGTTCGAGGAACAGGTCCAGCGCCACCGCCCCCACCGGCGCGTCGGTCGCCAGCGTGAAGGCGCGGATGCGGTCGTCATGGCGGTTGGGGTCGTGGCCGCCGGCATTTTCCGCGGCGGCGATGCGCTCCTCCGCCAGCCAGCGGGCGACGTCGGGAATCTTGCTGCCGGGGTCGTAGAGCCCGGCATTCAGCAGCGCCGGCGGCGTCGCCTCCCCGGCGGCGGCCTCCAGCACCGGGGCGGCGGGGGCGAGGGCGGCGAGCCGGCCCCGCAGCCGGGCGAGGCCGGCGGCACGCTCGGGGCTGTCGATCAGGTCGGTCTTGGTGAGCACGAGCCGGTCGGAGATGGCGGCCTGCCGCACGCTTTCGGGATGGGCGTCGAGCGTGGCCTCGCCATTCACCGCGTCGACCACCGTCACCACCCCGTCGAGCCGCAGCCGCAGCAGCAGGTAGGGGTGCATCATCAGCACATGCAGGATCGGCGCGGGGTCGGCGAGGCCGGTGGTCTCGATCACGATGCGGCGGAAAGGCGGGATGGCGCCGTTGTCCATGCGCCGCAGCAGCGCCTCCAGCGCCTCCACCAGGTCGCCGCGCACGGTGCAGCACAGGCAGCCGGAGGACAGCAGCACGGTGGCATCGTCGAAATGCTGCACCAGCAGGTGGTCGAGCCCGATCTCGCCGAACTCGTTGATCAGCACGGCCGTGTCCTTCAGCCCGGGGTCGGACAGCAGCCGGTTGAGCAGCGTGGTCTTGCCGGCGCCGAGGAAGCCGGTGAGCAGCGTCACGGGGATGGGCGCGGGCGGGGCGGGGCGATCCTCGGTCATGGCTCGGCGATGGCTCGGTAAGACGCTGCAGGGATGGCGGCGCGGCAGGGGGTGCCGCGTTGGGTGCCGCCGTGTCGAGATAGGCAGTGGCGCAGGCCGCCGCCAGACGCCGCGGTCAGAGGAACGGCGGCGCTGTGCTGCCGATGGGCGTCCAGCCCGGCCCCTCATGCGGGAAGGGCGCCACGGCGACAAGTGGGCGCCGCGCCAGCGGAGTGCCCGGACCGGCGGGGCTGCTCCCCCCTCAGTTCACGTCGGTGGTCGCGGCCGGCTCCGCCGGGGGAGCGGCGGGTTTTGCCGCCGGCTTGGCCGCCGCCTTGGGCTTGGCGGCGGGGCTGGCGGCGGGGCTGGCGGGCTTGGCCGGCGGGGTCGCGGTGATGCCGGCCCAGGGGTCGTTGGCGGAAGCGGTCGCCTTCGGCGCCGGCTTCGCGGCCTGTGCCGCCGGCTTTGCCGCCTGGCTCGCGGGTTTGGCGGCCGGTTTGGCGGCCTGGCCCGCGGGCTTGGCGGCCGGCTTGGCGGCCGGTTTGGCCGTGGATGTGGTCTTCGCCGCCGGGGTGGCGGCGGCGCTGCCGGCCGGGGCGATCTCGACACCGTCCGGCCCGGTCGCCGAGGGATCGATCACCCCGGTGGGCTGGGTGCCGAGGGTCTTGGAGCCGACCACGGTGGATTTCTTGCCCTTCGCGGCCGGCTTTTTCGGCGCGGGGTCGACCGCATAGGCGGCGGCGAGGGCGGCGGCGTCCGGGGTCGGGCCGACCCACACCGGTTCCGGCGGCATGGAGGGCGGCAGCTCGGAGAGCAGGCTCGCCCCGGTGGTGCCGGCCGGCAGCGCGCCCATGCCGGCGGCGGCGAAGCCGGTCGGCGCCGGGCTGTCGTCGTCCTCCGAGGCGATGGTCTTGCGCTTGGCGCCGCAGACATAGGCCTTCATGTCGGTGGGCGGGCCGCCCTCGTTCTTGATCGACTCCACCGAGGGCGCGACCTTGGCGAAGATCGACCAGGATTGCTGGAAGCCCTTCTCCATCAGCAGCGCGGCGGCCTCGGTGCGGGCCTTGCCGGAGGGCGTGCCCAGCACCACGGCGAGCACCCGGCGGTCGCCGCGGTGGGCGCTGGCCACGAGGTTGAAGCCCGAGGCGCAGATGAAGCCGGTCTTCATGCCGTCGGCGCCGGGGTAGCGGTCGATCAGCTTGTTGTAGTTGCGGATCACCCGGTTGCCGATCTTGATGCCCGGCAGGCGGAAGATCTGCTCATGCTCGGGATATTGCAGGATGATGGCCCGGGCGAGGATGGCGAGGTCGCGCGCGGTGGTGACGTTGTCGGGGTCGGGCAGGCCGTTCGGGTTCGAGAAATGCGTGCCGTCCATGCCGAGCTCGCGCGCCGCGGCGTTCATCTGGTCGACGAAGGCCGGCAGGCTGCCGCCGACCCCTTCCGCCAGCACGACGGCGATGTCGTTGGCCGATTTGACCAGCATCATCTTCAGCGCGTTGTCGATGGTGATCTGGGTGCCGGGCTTGAAGCCCATCTTGGAGGGCGCCTGCGAGGCGGCGAAGGCCGAGACGGTGATGAGCGTGTCGCTGGTGATGCGGCCGGCGCGGATCGCCTCGAACGTCACATAGGCGGTCATCAGCTTGGTGACGGAGGCGGGATACCACGGCTTGCCGGCGTCTTCGGCCTCCAGCACCTTGCCGCTCTCGACATCGATCAGCAGCGAGGGCGTCGCCTGCGCGCGCGCCGGCGCGGCCAGCGTCGCGGCGCCGGCGGCCAGGGTGACGAGGGCAAGCGCAAGGGCGCGGCGAAGGAGGGAAGGGCTGCTCGTCACGCGATATCCGTTCTCAGCGCAGGACAGGGCGGGCGGTGAAGCGTCGACAGCCTCATTGCTACACCCGGGGGCCCGCCGGAGAAAACCCTGTTTGCCGCGCCGGGACGGCGGAATTGTGAAAAGCCAGCGGCCGGCCGGCATCACGTTTCCGCCGGGGGCGCCGTGCCGGTGGCGGAGCCGCCGGCCATGAACTGCGCCCTGGCCAGCGCCGCGAAGCGCCCGCCGAGCCGCACCAGCTCGTCGAACGTGCCGGCCTCCACCACCCGGCCTTCCTCGAACAGCAGGACCCGGTCGGCGTCGCGGATGGTGGCGAGGCGGTGGGCGATGACGAAGGTGGTGCGGCCCTTCATCACCTCGTCCAGCGCCGCCTGCACCTTCGCCTCGGTGACGGCGTCCAGCGCGCTGGTGGCCTCGTCGAGGATGAGGATGGGCGGGTCCTTCAGCAGCGCCCGGGCGATGGCGAGCCGCTGGCGTTCGCCACCGGACAGCGCGCGGCCGCGCTCGCCGACGATGGTGGCGAGCCCCTCGCTCTGGCGCGCGACGAAATCAGCCGCCTGCGCCCGCTCCAGCGCCCGGGCGATCTGCTCGGGCGTGGCGTCCGGCCGGCCGACCCGCAGGTTCTCCTCGATCGAGCGGTTGAACAGCATGGCTTCCTGGAACACCACGCCGATGGCGTGGCGCAGCGTGGCGAGCCGCACCGTGCGGATGTCCCGCCCGTCCATGGTGATGCGGCCGGATTGCGGGTCGAAGGCGCGGTGCAGCAGGGCGAGCGCGGTGGACTTGCCCGCGCCGGTGGCGCCGACCAGCGCCACGGTCTCGCCCGGCCGCACCGAGAAGCTCACCCCGGTGAGCGCGCTGCGGCGCCCGTCATAGGAGAACGACACATCCTCGAAGGCCACCGCGCCCGCCACCGGGCCGAGCGGGGCGGCGTCCGGGCGGTCATGGACATTGGCAACGGTGTCGAGCACGGAAAAGAATTCGGAAAGGCGCGGCGCGTCCAGCAGCAGCCGGTTGGCGAAGCCGACCATCTGGTCGAGCCGGCCCACCAGCATGGTGGCGAAGCCGACGAAGGTGACGATCTCGCCGATGCTCGCCTTCCCGTGCAGGTGCAGCCAGGTGCCGACGAGGAAGATGGCGAGGATGGTAAGCGTCGTCGCCGCCCGGGTCGCCACCGACACCAGCGCCCACCAGGACAGCACCGGGATCTGCGCGGCGAGCACGTTCTCCATGGTTTCCCGCAGCCCCCGCACCTCCGCCTCGACCCGGGTGAAGCTCTGGATGACCGCGACATTGCCGAGCGCGTCGGCGCTGCGCTCGGCAAGGTCCGATTGCAGCGCCTCGACATGGCGCTGCATCGCCTGGGTGCGGCCCAGCACGTACCAAGTGAGGCCGGCGAACAGCGCCAGCAGGCCCACCAGCAGCAGGCCGAGCCGCGCATTCACCCACACCGCCACCGGCAGCAGCACCACCAGCGCCACCATGCCGGCGCAATGCTCGCGGAAGAAGGCGAGCCACAGGCTCCACAGCCCGTCGGCGCCCTGCAGCATCACCTTCAGCAGCCGGCCGGAATGGGCATGGCCGTGGAAGCCGAGCGGGAGCTGCAGAACATGCTCGAAATAGGCGCTCATGATGCCGAGCCGGCGGCGGTGGGCCAGCCGGTCGGCGTGGAGCGCGATGGCGACGCCGGCGGCGATGGTGAACAGGCCGAAGGCGGCCCATGCCGCGAGCTGGGGCAGCAGCGCGCCGGCCGCCGGAACTTCTCCCGCCGCCTGCGCCCGCACCAGCGTGTCCACCACCCGGCCGAACAGGATCGGCTCGGCGAACAGCGCGATCGCCAGCGCGGCATTGATGACCGCCAGCACCAGCGCCAGGCGCCTTTCCGGGCCGAGCGCACCGAGGACGCGCGCATAAAGACGTAGGAACGCCATCGGGTCACTCTCCGCAGGCCCGCATGTTGCAGGCCCGCACTTTGCATGCTCCTGCGTGCTGCCATAGCAGCTTCATGCTCGTGGTCTTAAGGTTGTCGCATGGATGATTCGGTTGAACGGCTTTACGATGCGGTGATCGCGACGCGCGAGGGCGCCGGCTTCTCGCCGCGCACGCGCCGGCTGTTCGACAAGGGCCGGCCCTTCATCGCCAAGAAGCTGGCGGAGGAGGCGGTCGAGGTCGCGCTGGACGCGACGGTGGGCAACCGCGCCGCGGTCATCTGCGAGAGTGCCGACCTCATCTACAATCTCGTCGTCCTGTGGGCCGACGCCGGCGTCAGCCCGGACGACGTCTGGGCCGAGATGCGCCGGCGCGAGGAACTGCTCGGCATGGCGGAGAAGCTGCCCAAGGCGGGGCGCGACCTCGCCGCCTCCCTGCCGGGCGACGCCCATACCGAGCCGGTCACGGCCCTGTCACGGGCCCTCGCCGGCGGGCTCGCCGAGGACGAGCCGGTGCCGGAGCTGACCCGCGCGCCCGACCATCCGCTGCCGCCGCTCCGGCCCCGCCGCGGCTGAGACCCCCCTCCATCCCTACCCCGCGCGGCCGGCTGCCGCCGCGCGCCCGCTCCGGAGTTTCCATGCTGCGCCGTCTCTACGACTGGGTGATCGCTCTCGCCGAGCGCCCTTCCGCCCCCTGGGCCCTCGCCGCCGTCTCCTTCGCCGAGAGCTCCTTCTTCCCGGTGCCGCCGGATGTGATGATGGTGCCGATGTGCGTGGCGCAGCCGAAGAAGGCGTGGTGGTACGCCACGGTCTGCACCATCGCCTCCGTGCTGGGCGCCCTCGTGGGCTATGCCATCGGCGCCCTGCTCTATGAGAGCGTCGGCCTGTTCCTCATCCAGCTCTATGGCTATGGCGACAAGGTCGACGCCTTCTCCGCCGCCTACAACCATTACGGCCACTGGATCATCCTGCTGAAGGGGCTGACGCCGATCCCCTTCAAGGTGGTGACCATCACCTCCGGCTTCGCGCACTACAACCTGTTCTGGTTCGTGGTGCTGTCGATCATCACCCGGGGGCTGCGGTTCTTCCTGCTTGCCGGGCTGCTCTACTGGATCGGCCCCAGCGCGCGCGACTTCATCGAGAAGCGGCTCGGCCTCGTCACCGCGGTCTTCGCCGTGCTGGTGATCGGCGGCTTCGCGGCGGCGCTCTACCTGTTCTGAGGCGGTGGACGGGTGGCTTCCAGCCGCCCGCCCGTCTCGGGCATGTGGGCGCTTCAGTGCCCGCCCTTGCGGCCGAGCCGCGCCTCCAGCAGGGTCTTGGCCAGCAGCGTGACCACCGCGAGGAGCGCCAGCAGCGAGGCCACCGCGAAGGAGGCCTGGAACTGGTACTCGTTGTAGAGGATCTCGATGTGCAGCGGCATGGTGTTGGTCTCGCCGCGCACATGGCCCGACACCACCGACACCGCGCCGAACTCGCCCATCGCCCGGGCGTTGCACAGCAGCACGCCGTAGAGCAGCGCCCATTTGACGTTGGGCAGCGTCACCCGCAGGAAGGTGCGCCAGCCGGAGGCGCCGAGGGTGACCGCGGCCTCCTCCTCCTGGGTGCCCTGTTCCTGCATCAGCGGGATCAGCTCGCGGGCGACGAAGGGAAAGGTGACGAAGATCGTCGCCAGCGCGATGCCCGGCCAGGCGAAGATGATCTTCCAGCCATGATCGATCAGCCACGGGCCGAGCCAGCCCTGGGCGCCGAACAGCAGCACAAAGACGAGGCCGGCGATGACCGGCGAGACCGAGAAGGGCAGGTCCACCAGCGTGATCAGCAGGCTCTTGCCGGTGAACTCGAACTTGGTGATGGCCCAGGCCATGACGAGGCCCATCACCGTGTTGGTGGCCACCGAGATCGCCGCGATCAGCAGGGTGAGCCGCACCGCAGCCAGCGCGTCCGGGTCGACCAGCGCCGCGCCATAGGCTTCCCAGCCCTTGGAGAGCGCCTGCACGAAGACATTGGCCAGCGGCAGCAGGATGAACAGCCCCATGAACAGGATGGCCAGCCCGATGACGATGGCGCGCACCAGCCGCGGCTCGGAATGGATGTCCTCGAGCGGCGGCGGTGGCGCCGTGGCGGCGTGGAAATGCTCCACGGCGTAGGGCACGCCTTCGGTAGGGGCGATGACGCTCATCCGAGCCTCCCGGTGCGGTTCTGAGACCAGCGCTGCAGGGCGTTGATGACGAAGAGCAGCGCGAAGGACGCCAGCAGCATCGCGCAGGCGATGGTGGTGGCGTCGGCGTAGCGGAATTCCTCCAGCCGGATCACGATCAGCAGCGGCGCGATCTCGGAGACATTGGGCAGGTTGCCGGCAATGAAGATGACCGAGCCGTATTCCCCGACCGCCCGCGCGAAGGCGAGGGCGAAGCCGGTGAGGAAGGCGGGAACCACCGCGGGCAGGATGACGCGGCGGATCGTGGTCAGCCGGCCGGCGCCGAGCGTGGCGGCGGCCTCCTCGAGGTCGCGGTCGAGGTCCTCCATCACCGGCTGCACCGTGCGCACCACGAAGGGCAGGCCGATGAACACCAGCGCCACGAAGATGCCGAGCGGGGTGAAGGCGACCGTGATGCCGAGCGGCTCCAGCCAGCGGCCGATCCAGCCATTGGTGGCGTAGAGATCGGTGAGGGCGATGCCCGCCACGGCGGTCGGCAGCGCGAAGGGGATGTCGACCAGCGCGTCGAGCACCCGCCGGCCGGGAAATTCGTAACGCACCAGCGCCCAGACGATGACGGCGCCGAAGACGAGGTTCGTCGCCGCCGCCGCCAGCGAGAGGCCGAACGAGATCTGCAGCGCGTGCAGCGTGCGCGGCGCGGTGAGGATGGCGAGGATGCGCTCGGGTGTCAGCTCGGCGGTCTTGAGGAACAGGCCGGCGAGCGGCAGCAGCACGATCAGCGACAGCCAGAAGATGGTGAGGCCGAGCGTCAGCCCGAAGCCGGGCAGGGCGCTGCGCCGCCGCGGCGGACGGCGGACTGCGGACGGCGGCGGCGCGGCAGGGGCAACGGGGGAGGGCGCGGCGGGCGCACCGGCAAGGGCGGGGGTCATCTCAGCTCTTCCCCAGGGCGGGGCGGGTCCCGTCATCAAAAAGAGCGCCGGCCCTCCCGAGGAGGTCCGGCGCTTCAGGGTCCGCGTCCCGTCGGCCCCGCCAGGAACCCCGGGGTGCGCGGGAGGAGGTTCAGTTGGAATAGATCTGGTCGAACACCCCGCCATCGGCGAAATGGGTCTTCTGGGCGTTGCGCCAGCCGCCGAAGGCGGGATTGTCGATGGTGACGAGGTCAAGCTTGGGGAAGACGTTCTCGTACTTCTTCGCCACCTCGGGGTCGCGCGGGCGGTAGAAGTTCTGCGCCGCGATCGCCTGGCCGTCCTTGGTGTAGAGGAACTTCAGATAGGCCTCGGCCACCTCCCGGGTGCCCTTGCGGTCGACCACCTTGTCCACGACCGCCACCGGCGGCTCGGCGAGGATGGAGATGCTCGGCACCACGATGTCGAACTTGTCGTCGCCGAACTCCTTCTTCGACAGGAACGCCTCGTTCTCCCAGGCCAGCAGCACGTCGCCAACGCCGCGCTCGGTAAAGGTGACGGTAGAGCCGCGGGCGCCGGTGTCGAGCACCGGTACGTTCTTGTAGATGTCGGCGACGAAGGCCTTGGCGGTTTCCGGCGAGCCGCCGGGCTGCTTCAGCGCATAGGCCCAGGCCGCGAGGTAGTTCCAGCGGGCGCCGCCCGAGGTCTTCGGGTTGGGGGTGATGACCTTGACGCCCGGCTTGATCAGGTCGTTCCAGTCCTTGATGCCCTTCGGGTTGCCCTTGCGGACCAGGAACACGATGGTCGAGGTGTAGGGCGAGGCATTGTCCGGCAGGCGCTTCTGCCAATCCTGCGAGAGCAGGCCCTTGTCGGCGATGGCGTCGATGTCATAGGCGAGGGCGAGGGTGACGACATCGGCCTCCAGCCCGTCGATGACCGAGCGGGCCTGCTTGCCCGAGCCGCCATGGGACTGCTTGAACTCGATGGTCTTGCCGGTCTCGGCCTTGTACTTCTCCCCGAACGCCTTGTTCACGGCGACATAGAGCTCGCGCGTGGGGTCGTAGGAGACGTTGAGCAGGTTCACGTCGGCCGCGCGCACCGGGAGCGGCGCGGCGACGGCGGCAACCAGGGCGGCGAAGGCCAGCCGGCGGAAACTGAAGGACATGGTGCTCTCCCTTGCCGCAGCGTCGCGGCGATGTCGGGAGGAGTTTTCACGGCGGGGTGGTGGGTGTCAATCTAAAAAACACAAAATCTATATACAATATCAGTTCGCCGGAGTTTCACTGTGAAATGGGCTCGCCCGCATTCCGGCGCCGGCCACCGTCACGCCTTCAGCGCCATGGTGTGGATGCCGCATTCGGTCTTGGCCCGGCCGCGCCAGCGCCCGTCGCGCACGCCTTCGCCGGCCGCGGCGCGGCTGGTGCAGGGCATGCAGCCCACCGAGGCGAAGCCCTTCGCCACCAGCGGGTGGCGGGGCAGGCCGAGCCGGTCATACACGCCCTCGACCTCGGCCTGGTCGGCATTGGCCAGCGGGTTGAACTTCAGCCGGGCGCCGTCGGCCTCCACCACCGGGATCGCCGCGCGGGTGCCGCCGTGATAGCGCTTGCGCCCGTTCAGCCACGCGTCGAAGCCGGTGAGCGCGCGCGCCAGCGGCTCCACCTTGCGGATGCGGCAGCAGGCGTCGGGATCGCTGAACCACAGGTCCTTTTCGGGGTCCTGCGCCGCCAGCGCCGCCGGGTCGGGCCGCAGCGAGCGCACATCGGTGAGGCCGAGCCGGGCGGCGATGTCGTCGCGATAGGCCAGTGTCTCCTCGAACAGCCAGCCGGTGTCGAGGAACACCACCGGGATCGAGGGGTCGACCTCCGCCACATAGGCGAGCAGCGCCGCCGATTCCGTGCCGAAGGAGGAGACCACGCACAGCCGCCCGGGCGCCACCGAAGCCGCCGCGGCGCGGATGATGGCCTGCGGGCCGGCTTCCGCCAGCCCGGCTTCCAGCCGGCCGATGTCGAGGTCTTCCAGAAGAGCTGTCATCAGCCTGCAGCCTCCGCCGGCGCTACCCGGCCGAGGCGGGCGCGCAGGACGCTGGGCCGGCCGTCGCCGGTCGGCTGGTAGAAGATGGAATGGCTGCCCACCTCCTCGGCGAAGGCGGCGGCGTCCGCGGCCTTGCTGGCCTCGAGCTGGTCGAAGCCGGCACGCAGCATGAAGACGAACTGGTCGCGCAGCACATTGCCGGTGGCGCGCAGCGGCCCGCGCCAGCCGAACCGCTCCCGCAGCAGCCGCGCCTGGCTATAGGCCCGGCCGTCGCGGAAGATGGGGAAATGCAGGGCAATGAGCGCCAGCGCCGGCAGGTGCGGCTCGATTTCCTCGATCCGCCGGTTGTTCGGCCACAGCACGCCCACCGGCGCGGCGCGGCCCTTCAGCGCCTCGGCCTCTTTCAGGAAGCGCTCGGCCGGCAGCAGCACCGCCCCCTCCGCCGGGACGGGCTCCTCGTCGGCAAGGCGAAGGAAGCGGTCCTCGACGATCCGTCCATTCTCAATGAGCGGCATAGACGCGCTCCTTGAACGGGTCGATGCCCAGCCGTGCCACCGTGTCCACGAAAAGCTCCTTCGGACTCTGCCTCAGCTCCAGATAGGCATCCACGATGTCCTCGATAAGCTCGGGGACCTGCTCGTAGGGCACGGCTGGCCCGAGCAGGGTGCCGAGCTGGGCATGCTCGTCGGCCCGGCCGCCGACCGTGATCTGGTAGAATTCCTGGCCGTTCTTCTCGACGCCGAGAATGCCGATATGGCCGACATGGTGATGGCCGCAGGCATTGATGCAGCCGGAGATGT
>CAZIXP010000017.1:19235-45167 GCA_964543245.1 uncultured Starkeya sp. | reverse complement strand
CTGGCCGAGCGGCGTCAGCCGGTATTCCACCGCGGGCGGCGTGGTGGGGAAGACGGTGCGGGCGACGAGGCCGTCGCGCTGCAGGCTGCGCAGCGTCTCGGTCAGCATGCGCTGGGAGATGTCCTCGATGCCGCGCCGCAGCTCGCCGAAGCGCTTCGGCCCGGAGGCAAGGTGCAGCACCAGCAGGTAGCTCCATTTGTCCCCGATGCGGTCCAGCACGGTGCGGATCGGGCAGTCCGCGACGAAGCGCAGCTCCTCGGGCGTCGGCGGACGCAGCAGGTTCAGCGTGGCCATGGCGGGCTCCTGCCGCCCCGGCGGGCGGCCGGGCACGGGCGGTTCGGGCGGCGATGTGCCGGCGCGGCGGCGGCCGCGCGGCGCTCTCATCCCGAGACTAGCGCACCCGATCAAGCCGTGCCAGCCGCCGCCCCGCGCCGTTTCCGACGGACGCCGGAGCCGGCCGGCAGGGGGAACGCACGCAACCGCGCGGAAGCGATCGGCTCAGACGAAATCGTCCTGTGCCCGGCTCCAGTGCCGCGTCGCCATTTCCGGGGTGTCCTTGATCGCGGCCTCCAGCGTCTTGCACCGCTCCTTCCACTTCACCGAACCGATGTCGAGCAGCTCGTCGAGCGGGTCGTTGCTGTGCAGCGCCGCCTCGACCAGCGGCCAGAGCATGCTGCCGCCGCGGCCATGGTGGAGCAGGTCGGCGATGACGCAGCACTGGCTGGCGGGCCGGCCGTCTATCCCCACCCGCTTGTCGGCCCGGCGCATGAAGCCGTGGAAGGTCGCCGTCATCTGCGCCACCTGCGCCGCCCGGGCCGGTTCGCTGTGGCTGTTCCAGTGGATGAACTTCGCCGCGGCGATGACCTCGCTGTCCTGGACCTCCGACAGGTCGGGGTTGAGGTACTTCATCAGGGCGGCGGTGGAATGGGCGTCCTCCAGCGGCACCACGTGGCCCGCCTCGCTCTGCACGATGTGCCCGCCCTGCAGGGCGAGATGGGGGAAATAGTCCTTCGCGTCCGGCAGGTTGAGCAGGCGGCGGAAATAGCTGACGAAGTCGCCCTCCGGAACATGGGCGGCGAACTGGCCGAAGCCGAAGGTGAAGGCGGCGCGGTCATAGGTGTTGAGGGTGAGAAAATTGCGCCCCTCGCACCGCGCGGTGGGCTCTATGAAGCGGGCCCAGAAGCCGAACGCCGTGGTGAAATCATCGGCCTTATAGTCGAGCTTCTGCAGCGGCGACTTCGCGAAGATGTTGTAGAGCCCGATATTCCCGTCATAGGGCACCCGCCGGCCGACGAAGAAGGGCTCTCCCTTGTCGGCGGTGCAGAAGAAGTCGTTGCCCTTGCGGCTGATGGTGAAAAGGATCGGCATGGTTTCCCCCGGTGGCGGGTCGCGGCAGGCGCCATGCCCGCCGCCGCGGGATCCGGGCGGTCATGTCGACGCCGCCCTGCGGCCGCGCCGCCGGAAGGCGAGTATGTCGCGCCGGGACACTTTTGCAATTAAAAGTTGCGATGACCGGCCCGCGCGACCGGCCGGCCGGAGAGCCGCTGCCCGCTATCCCAGCCCCACCCGGTCGGACGGCATCGGGCCGAGATCGAGCGAGAGCTGCTCCAGCCGCTCCGCGGCGGCGGTGACGGCGCTGGCGACCGCCCGCTCGGTGTGCTCCAGCTTCGCCAGCGCGGCGGCCCGGGCGGCCTTGTGCTCGGCGATCTCCCGTTCCAGCCCGGCGATGCGGCGGCGCGCCTCCGACAGCTCGTCGGCGATGGTGATGGCCGCCATCACCCCGAGCCGCTGGTCGCCGATCTCGCCGAACGAGCCGCGCAGCTGGTCGATCCGCCCGTCGACCTCCGCGGCCAGCCGGGAGAGATGCGCCTCCTGGCCGTCGTCGCAGGCCATGCGGTAGGTGCGTCCGGCAATGCTCACCGTCACATGCGCCATGAATCCCGATCCCCCTTCGTCCCCATGCCCCCGGGGCCAACCGCGCCGCCAGCCTTGGCCATTCAGCGTTCCTGCGCGGCGAGCACCGCGCGAATGGTTTCCATCGCGCTGCCGAGGCGGCGCGAGACTTCCAGATTGACGCTGGCGAGCTGGTCCGCCCGCGCCTGCGCACCGTCGAGCTGGTCGGCGAGGCGGGAGCGGTCGATGCCCACGAGGTGGAGCTGGGCCGCCAGCGCCGCCTCCTGCCGTTCCACCTCCAGCCGCCGCTCGATGGCCGCCTCCAGCGCCTGGATGGCGGCCTCCAGCCGGCGGGTCGCGACCTCCATCGGGCCCGGTTCGGACATGCGGGACGGCCCCTTCTGCTGATGCCGCGCGCCGCGCGCCGCCGATGCGGCTCCGCGGGTGCGACGAGTCACGATCCCGGGCATTGAGCGCGCCGGCCGGCGCAGCGTCAACCGGCCGGGCCCGGCTGCCCCCGCTTCCCGCTCCGGCACGGCGGCCGCGCCGCACCCGGCGGAACCACCGCGCGCCGCGACGCCGCCGCGCACCTCGCCCGGCCGGCGCGCGTCATGGTGACGACACATCGCCGGACGACGCTGCGCCTTGCCTTTTGCCGCCCGGCCCGCGCCGCGAAGCCGGGCCGGCATTTCCCACGGCGGGCGGGAGAACCCCTCCGAGCGTTCGATTGACACCCCTTCGACCAGTGTTATCACTCCCTGCCGCCCCATCCCCGACGCACCGCAGCAGGCCAAGCCTGGCAGCCGGAGAGCCTTCATGATCAACCGCGAAAAACACGACCGCATGGCGAATGCCATCCGCTTCCTGGCCGTGGATGCCGTCGAGGCGGCCAAGTCGGGCCATCCCGGCCTGCCGATGGGCGCCGCCGACATCGCCACCGTGCTGTTCGGCAAGGTCCTGAAGTTCGACGCCACCGACCCGCACTGGCCCGACCGCGACCGCTTCATCCTCTCCGCCGGCCACGGCTCGATGCTGCTCTACGCCCTGCTCTACCTCACCGGTTTCGAGGGTGTGAGCATCGAGGACATCAAGAATTTCCGTCAGCTCGGCTCCAAGACCCCCGGCCATCCCGAGTACCACCACACCGTGGGCGTCGAGACCACCACCGGCCCGCTCGGCGCCGGGCTTTCGAACTCCGTCGGCTTCGCGCTTGCCGAGCGCATCATGGCCGCGCAGTTCGGCGGCGACCTGGTCGACCACTACACCTATGTGATCGCCGGTGACGGCTGCCTGATGGAAGGCATCTCGGAAGAGGCGATCGAGCTCGCCGGCCACCTGAAGCTCGGCAAGCTCATCGTCCTCTACGACGACAACCACATCACCATCGACGGCCCGACCTCGCTCTCGGTCTCGACCGACCAGCTCGCCCGCTTCGAGGCGTCCGGCTGGGATGCCACCCGCATCGACGGCCACGACCCCGAGGCGATCCTCGCCGCCATCGAGCGCGCCAAGACCACCGATAAGCCCTCGCTGATCGCCTGCCGCACCACCATCGGCTTCGGCTCGCCGAACCGCGCCGGCACCAATGGCGTGCACGGCGCCCCGCTCGGCGCCGCCGAGATCGCCGCCACCCGCGCCGCGCTCGGCTGGGAGGCCGAGCCCTTCGTCATCCCGACCGACGTGCTCGACGCCTGGCGGCTCGCCGGGCTGCGCTCGCGCCAGGCCCACAAGGCGTGGAAGGAGCGGCTGCAGGCCGCCGAGCCCGAGCTGCGCTCCGAATTCGAGCGCCGGACCCGCGGCGACCTGCCGCCGAAATTCGCCGCGGCGGTGTCCGGCGTCATCGCCAAGGCGATCGCCGATGGCGGCGCGGTGGCGACCCGCAAGTCGTCGGAGATCGTGCTCGACGCCATCACCGCGGCGGTGCCGGAGATGATCGGCGGCTCGGCCGACCTCACCCACTCCAACAACACCAAGACCAAGGCCGTCGCCAAGGCGGTGGAGGCCGGGGACTATTCCGGCCGCTACGTCAACTGGGGCATCCGCGAGCACGCCATGGCCGGCGGCATGAACGGCATCGCCCTGCATGGCGGCCTCATCCCCTATGGCGGCACCTTCCTGGTGTTCTCCGACTATTGCCGGCCAGCGGTGCGCCTCTCCGCGCTGATGGGCATCCGCGTGGTCTACGTCTTCACCCACGACTCCATCGGCGTCGGCGAGGACGGCCCCACCCACCAGCCTGTCGAGCACATCGCCGCGCTGCGCGCCATCCCGAACCTCCTCGTGTTCCGCCCCTGCGACACGGTGGAGACCGCCGAGGCGTGGAAGATCGCGCTGGAGCACTCCACCGGCCCGAGCGTGCTGGCCCTCACCCGCCAGAACCTGCCGCTGCTGCGGACCGAGAAGACCGAGCGCTGCCTCACCCAGCGCGGCGCCTATGAGATCATCCCCGCCTCCTCCACCGAGGCGAAGGTCTCGCTGTTCGCCTCCGGCTCCGAGGTGAGCCTCGCCGCCACCGCGCGCGAGACGCTGGAAGGTCTCGGCATCCCCACCCGCGTGGTGTCGGTGCCCTGCTTCGAGCTGTTCGAGAACCAGCCGGAGGAGACCCGCCGCCAGGTGATCGGCACCGCGCCGGTGAAGATCGCCATCGAGGCCGGCATCCGCCAGGGCTGGGACGGGCTGATCGGCTCCGACATCGCCTTCATCGGCATGCACGGCTTCGGCGCCTCCGGCCCGGCGCCTCAAGTCTTCGCCCATTTCGGCATCACCCCCGAGGCGGTGGTGGAGACGGCGAAGGCCAAGCTCGCCAAGCTGCGCAGCTGAGCCGCCCGGCCGGCGCCCTTCGGCGCAGGCTTTTGAAAATGCGCACTTTTGGACGCACCCCCGGCCGCCCGGCCGGGGGTGTTTTCATGTCTGCGCATACGGCATGCCATGCACCACATGCATAACACACCAAAGAGCTGCGCAATTGTGCCGCGTCAGCCCTGTTGTGCTCTGGTCTGGTCCGTTCCGGCACGCTATGAGGCCGATACGCAGCAAGTCTAGGGACTGTTCTCGCTCACTGGGGAAAGACGCATGACTGTAAAGGTCGCCATCAACGGCTTCGGGCGCATCGGGCGCAACGTTCTGCGCGCCATTGTCGAATCCGGCCGCACCGACATCGAGGTCGTCGCCATCAACGACCTCGGCCCTGTCGAGACGAACGCGCATCTGCTGCGCTTCGACTCCGTGCACGGCAAGTTCCCCGCCAAGGTCGAGGTTCAGGGCGACGCGATCGTCATCAATGGCGGCGCGCCGATCAAGGTGACCGCGGTGCGCAACCCCGCCGAGCTGCCCCAGGGCGATCCGGCCAAGCTCCCCCACAAGGAGCTCGGCGTCGACATCGCGCTGGAATGCACCGGCATCTTCACCGCCCGCGACAAGGCCGCCGCCCACCTCACCGCCGGGGCCAAGCGCGTCATCGTCTCCGCCCCCTCCGACGGCGCTGACCTCACCGTCGTCTACGGCGTGAACCACGACAAGCTGACCAAGGACCACCTCGTCATCTCCAACGCCTCCTGCACCACCAACTGTCTCGCGCCGGTGGCCAAGGTGCTCAACGATGTCATCGGCATCGAGAAGGGCATGATGACGACCATCCACTCCTACACCAACGACCAGCCCTCGCTGGACCAGATGCACAAGGACCTCTACCGCGCCCGCGCCGCGGCGCTGTCGATGATCCCGACCTCGACCGGCGCCGCCAAGGCCGTCGGCCTGGTGCTGCCCGAGCTGAAGGGCAAGCTGGACGGCTTCGCCATGCGCGTGCCGACCCCGAACGTCTCGGTGGTGGACCTGAAGTTCGTGGCGAAGCGCGCCACCAGCAAGGACGAGGTGAACGAGGCGATCAAGGCGGCGGCCGAAGGCGCGCTGAAGGGCGTGCTGAACTACACCACCGCCCCGAACGTCTCGATCGACTTCAACCACGACCCCCACTCCTCCACCTTCCACATGGACCAGACCAAGGTCATGGACGGCACTTTCGTGTCGATCCTCACCTGGTACGACAATGAGTGGGGCTTCTCGAACCGCATGTGCGACACCGCCGTCGCCCTCGCGAAGCTGATCTGAGCCGGCACCGTCGGATGAACGCGCCCTCCCCCGCCGGGGGAGGGCCCATAACAGAAACCTGCCCCTCCCGCCGGGGACGGGCCGAGAACAAGACCCTGCCGCCCGTCGCGACCTGCGCGGCTTCCGGCGGCCACCTGCCTGCGCGGTGCTGCCCCGATCCGGGGCCGGCCCGTGTCGCGCGGGACGGGCGCGTCCTCCGGGACACCCCTCCCCCTCGGCCCGGCCGCTGCCTCCGGCCTACGCCACCCTTTCCGCCGACGCCGCCCGTTCCGCCGATCCCGCGTCCGCCGAACCCGTCAGCGTCGCCCACGCCAAGACCGAGTGCGCCATGACCGACTCCGCCCAGACGTCCGCCTTCCGCACCCTCGACGACGTCGATGTCGCCGACAAGCGCGTCCTCGTCCGCGTCGACCTCAACGTCCCCGTCGACAATGGCCGGGTGACCGACGACACCCGCATCGTGGCGGTGCTGCCGACCATCCGCGAGATCGCGGAAAAGGGCGGCAAGGTCATCCTGCTCGCCCATTTCGGCCGGCCGAAGGGGGTCGACCCCAAGCTCACGCTGGAGCCGATCGCCGGCGAGGTGGCGAGCCGCCTCGGCCGCCCGGTCAGCTTCGTGCCCGCCACCATCGGCGAGGCCGCCAAGGCCGCCGTCGCCGCCCTGGCCCCCGGCGATGTCGTGCTGCTGGAGAACACCCGCTTCCACGCCGGCGAGGAGAAGAACGACCCTGCCTTCGTCGAGGCGCTGGCGAAGCTCGGCGACATCTATGTGAACGACGCCTTCGCCACCGCGCACCGCGCCCACGCCTCCACCGAGGGCCTCGCCCATCACCTGCCGGCCTATGCCGGCCGCTGCATGCAGGAGGAGATCGAGGCCCTCGCCCGCGCGCTCGAGGCGCCGGAGCGCCCGGTGATGGCGGTGGTCGGCGGCGCCAAGGTGTCGTCCAAGCTGGAGCTGCTGGGCAATCTGGTGAAGAAGGTCGACCTGCTCGTCATCGGCGGCGGCATGGCCAACACCTTCCTCGCCGCCCAGGGCAAGAGCGTCGGCAAGTCGCTCTGCGAGCACGACCTCACCGGCACCGCGCTCGAGATCGTCGAGAAGGCCAAGGCCGCCGGCTGCGAGATCGTGCTGCCGGTGGATGCGGTGGTCGCCACCGAGTTCAAGGCCCACGCGCCGCACCACGTGACCAGCGTCGATTCGGTCGCCGAAGGCGAGATGATCCTCGACGCCGGCCCGGCCTCGGTCGAGCACGTCACCGCCAAGCTCGCCACGGTGAAGACCGTGGTGTGGAACGGGCCGTTCGGCGCGTTCGAGCTGGAGCCGTTCGACATCGCCACCGTCGCGGTGGCCCGGGCCGCGGCCGACCTCACCGATGAGGGCCGCATCCTCTCCGTCGCCGGCGGCGGCGACACCGTGGCGGCGCTGAACCATGCCGGCGCGGCCGAGCGGTTCAGCTACGTCTCCACCGCGGGCGGCGCCTTCCTCGAATGGCTGGAGGGCAAGCCGCTGCCCGGCGTCGAAGCACTGCGACGTTGAGCGCGCGGTACCACTGCCAAGGTCTTAAGACTTTCAAGCCCGCGATGCTATAAACAGAATCTGTGCCCTCCGTGCGGAAGAACGGGCCGCCGGGGGGCACGGTTGTTTTATGCGCGGGAGATGAATGATGGCGGGAAGCCTCGACGAGATTGCGTACAAGATGTGTGCTGGCGGGAAGGGACTTCTCGCCGCGGATGAAAGCTCCAGCACGATCAAGAAGCGGTTCGATGCGATCGGCGTGGAGTCGACCTTCGAGAATCGCCGCGATTACCGTGAGATGCTGTTCCGTACCAAGGAGGCAATGGAGGACTATATCTCCGGCGTCATCCTCTATGACGAGACCATCCGGCAGAACGCGGTGGACGGCACCCCCCTGGTGAAGCTGATCGAGGCGGCGGGCTCGATCCCCGGCATCAAGGTGGACGAGGGCGCCAAGCCCCAGGCCGGTTTCCCCGGCGAGACCATCACCGAGGGTCTGGACGGGCTCGACGGCCGGCTGAAGGAATATTACGCGCTCGGCGCCCGCTTCGCGAAGTGGCGCGCGGTGATCGACATCGGCTCGGGCATCCCGACCTATGGCTCGATCCTCGCCAACGCCCAGGCGCTGGCCCGCTATGCCGCGCTGTGCCAGGCCAACGACATCGTGCCGATCGTCGAGCCGGAAGTGCTGATGGACGGCAGCAACGACATCGACCGGTGCTATGAGGTGACGGAGTGGGTGCTGAAGGAGGTGTTCCAGCAGCTCTTCTACTCCCGCATCCGGCTTGAGGGCATGGTGCTGAAGCCCAACATGATCGTGCCGGGCAAGCTGTCGCCGAAGCAGGCCTCGGTCGAGGAAGTGGCGGAGAAGACCATCCGCTGCCTCAAGAACTGCGTGCCCTCCGCCGTGCCGGGCATCGCCTTCCTCTCCGGCGGCCAGTCCGACGAGGAGGCCACCGCCCACCTCGACGCCATGATCAAGCTCGGCGGCCTGCCGTGGAACCTCACCTTCTCCTATGGCCGCGCCCTGCAGGCCGCGCCGCAGAAGGCGTGGTCGGGCAAGCCGGAGAACGTCGCCGCCGGCCAGGCCGCGTTCACCCACCGCGCCCGGATGAACTACCTCGCCGCCCTTGGCCAGTGGAGCGAAGAGGTCGAGCAGAAGCAGGCGGCCTGAGCCGCGGCTATAGGTCCGCCTCCGGCCATGACATGAGAACGCCGCCCCGAGGGGCGGCGTTTTTCGTTTGCGGCATCCGGGGAGATGGCGAGGACGCGAGCGCCTCAGCGGCGGAAGCCGCCGAAGCCCCCGCCAAACCCGCCGCCGAACCGGCCGCCACCGAAGTCGCCGCCGCCGAAGCTGCGATCGCCGCCCCAGCCGCCATCGCTGTGATAGCCGCTCCAGCCGCCGGAGCTGGCGAAGCTGTTGACGCGGTCATTGCCGTAGCTCTGGTACTGGCGCTGGGTGTTCAGCCGGTTGATCTGGTCGGCATCGGTGTCCTGCTGCCAGCCGCTCGTGGTCTGCCGCTGCCAGCTATTGCCGTCATACTGGTGAACGGTGCCGTCATGGTCGGTGTAGATGTTGCCGTCGTTCCAGGCGACGCCGTTGCCGGTCTTGGCGTTGCCGGCGGCGCCGCGGCTGTCGACGCTGAGATTGCCGTTGTTGTCGGTGACGCCGGTCTCGGAGACATGGCCGGTGCCGGTGGTGGGGTTGTAGCCGGCGGACTGCCGGCCGGCGGCGAAATTGCCGCTGTCGACATTGCCGACAATGCCGGAGCGCGAGGCACCAACGGCGCCGGTGGAGGGGTTGTAGCGCTCATTCTCGGCCCCGGCGGCGTAATTGCCGGTCCAGGGGTTGAAGGCCGCGGCCGAGCGGCCGGCGAAGGAGGTGCCGCCCGCCGAGACACCTGTCCAGGACGAGCGCGCCCATTCGTTGCCGGTCCAGGCATTATAGCCGGTGACCCGGTTCACCGTGGCGTTGCCGCCCCACTGGCCGTAGATGTTGGTCTGGTTGACGTTCACCGCGTTCCAGGTGCCGCCCCACGGGCCGGGACCCCAGTAAGGCCCCCAATAGGGCGCCATGCCGCCCCACCAGCCGGCGGCGAAGCCGAAGCCGAAGCCGTCGACCCACTGGAAGCCGGCATTGTAGCCATAGGTCGCCGGGCAGCCATACCAGTAGGTGCCGACATAGCCGGTGCAGCTGTAGCCGGTGCCGTAGACCACCGTGCCATAGGGGGCGATGGTCACGCCGAGATAGCCGGGGGTGTAGCCCGCCACCACATAGTCCGGGGTGTAGCTGTAGACCCGGACATAGGTGACGTAATGCAGCGGCGACGACACCGGGATGGTGTAGATCGCCGCCGGCACCACATCCGCCACCGCCCACGGCCCGTTCGGGCCGGCGGCGACGAACCACGCGCCGCGCGACACCGCGTAATAGCGCTCGGCATCGAGCCGGATGACCGGGGTGCGGGAGTTCTCGGCATAGGAGAGGATCGTGCCGGGGATCGGCACGAAGCGCGGCGTGCCGCCGTCATACTCCACCGTCAGCGTCGCCTTGCGCGAGATGCTGGCGGTCTGCGGCACAGTGGCCGCGATCACCGCCTCCTTGGCCTGCGGGGTGCCGGGCACGGAGACCAGCACATTGGCCGCCGGGTCGTTGGCCGAGATCTTCGCAAAGCTCGGCGGAATCTGGTCGGCGGGCACGAAGCTCCACGGACCGGCGAGCGCCGGCCCCTTGAACCAGCGACCCGACACCAGCACGAAATAGGAATTGCTGGAAGGATCGAGCAGCACGCCGTGGTCGGCATTGGCCATGCGCAGCAGCGTGGTGCCGTCGACCGGCACCATCTGCGGGGCGCCCTGGGTCACCACCAGCTCGGTCGGCTGGGTGGCGACGACCACCGCGGGCGCCTGCGCCGGGCGCTGGCCGTTGGGCGGCATCAGCGATTCCGCCGGCTGCTCGTAATTGGCGGTGCCGCCGGCGGCTTCCACGGCGGGGTTCGGGGTGGTGGTCAGGCTCCACGGCCCGGCGAGACCGGCGGCCTGGTACCAGCGCCCGGCAGCCTGGAGGTGATAGCCGCCGCCGGCATCGACGATGATCAGCGCCCGGGTGTTCGCCACCCGCTGAAAGCCCTGCGCGCCCTGGATGGGGCGCAGCACCGGATCACCGGACACCAGCACGAGCAGCGTCGGCGTGTCGGCGAAGAGGATGCGCGGCGGGGTGTTCTCCACCGGCTGGGCGAGGTCCTTGGTGATCTGCTTGGACGCGGTGTAGCTGGTGAGCAGGTGGTCGAGCGCCACCGTCATGCCATCGGTCGGCAGGCGCGACTGCAGCGCGCTCAGCAGCCGGGTCTGCTGCGAGGGATCGGTCGGCACGTCGACGCTCGCCACCGCGATCTCGCTGAGCTGGGCGACGCGGGTGGCCTTGTCCACCGCGACGCGGGCGGTGAAGTGGGCGATGCCATAGGTCGGGCTGCCATCGGCCGGGCCGATGGCGATGGCCGCGCGGGCCTTGAGCTGGTCGCCGTTCCAGTCCTCGATCAGCGGCTGGTAGAGCCGCAGCACGTTGTTGTCGCCCAGCGAGACGGTGCGCGGCCAGGCCAGCGCGGCGGCGGCATTCTGGCCGGAAGTGTCGGCCGGCGCGGCGGTCTGGGCCGCCGCGGGCACCGTCATGGCGGAGAGGACGAGGGACGGCACGACGAGCGCGGTGGCGGCGGCGAAGGCGGCGAGGCGAAGGCGGTGCTTGAGCATGATGACCCCCCGAGGGCGGCCTGTGCCGACCCCCATTCTGGCTGACGCTGAATACCATCGGCACCGCACGCCCGGAAGCAACGGCATCGTGATTCCGGCTTAATTCTCTGTAATTTCAGCCTGTTCGATTTATGGGCAGGCCCATTTATTGGCCGGCCGGCACAACGGCGGCAACGACGCTGACGGTAGCGGCCATCGCGCCGGCCCGCCGCGCAAGGCGCTTCCGCCGGCGCGGCCGCCGGGTTAGGAAGCGGCAGCAAAGCGGGCGCCCTGCTTTCGCCGACATCTTGCGGAACCTCTGCACCATGGCACGCGCTGAAAAAGAGCCGGCTCGGCACGCGCCGCGCCTCTTCCTCATCCTCCCCGCCCAGGCGGTCGCCGGGGCCGGCGGGCTGGCAGCGCTCGCCGCCCTGCTGCGCAAGGCGGGCGGCGCCGTCGACATCGCCGCCGTGATGCTGCGCCTCGCGCCGGGCGAGACCACCGCCAGCGCCGCCCGGCTGGCGCCGCTGGTGGCCGCCATCCACGATATCGGCGCCGCCTGCGTGGTCGACGGGCCGCTTGATCTCGTCGGCACGCTCGACGCCGACGGCGCCCATCTCGAAGGCATCGCGGCGCTCAACGCGGCGCTGCCCGCGCTGCGGCCGCACCGCATCGCCGGGGCCGGCGGGCTGCGGACCAAACACGACGCCATGAGCGCGGGCGAGGCCGGCGCCGACTATGTGATGTTCGGCGAGGCCGACGCCAGCGGGCGCACCGTTCCCTTCGACGCCGTGCTGGAGCGCACGGAATGGTGGGCGCAGCTTTTCGAGCTGCCCTGCGTCGCCTATGCCCGCACGATGGAAGAGGTCGCCGCGCTGGTGGCCGCCGGCACCGATTTCGTCGCCGTCGACGCGCTGCTGCTGGACGCGCCGGAAACCGGCGCCCCGGCCCTCTCCACGGCGCTGGCGGTGGGGGAAGGCTGATGCGCGGCGGGGCGCCACGTTTCCTCGCCCCGGAGGGGCTGCGGGCGGCCTTCCTTGCCGGCGCGCTGCTTGGGCTGCTGCCGGCCTCCGCCGCCCGGGCGCAGAGCGTGGCCCCCCAGCCTTCCAGGGCGTCGCCCTCCCCGGCCGCGTCTTCCCCCGCCGCGTCTTCCCCATCGCCGGCGGGCCCGTCGCTGGCTGTCCCGGCTCCGACCCACGGCACGGCGGTTCCTGCCGCGCCGGTCGCCGCCGCCCGGCCGCGCAAGGTCACCACCAGCGCGGTAGCGGTGGCGGCGCATCCCCCGACCGGAACGGCGGGCGATGCCGCCTATGGCGCCTATCAGCAGGGCCGCTACGCCACCGCCCTGCGGCTCGGCCTCGCCCGTGCCGACAGCAATGACGCGGTCGCGATGACGCTGATCGCCGAGATCTACGCCCAGGGCCTCGGCGTGCCGCAGGACCCGGCGCGGGCGCGCGGCTGGTATGAGAAGGCCGCCGCGCTCGGCAACCCCGATGCGCAGTTCGCGCTGGGGGTCATGAAGCTGCAGGGCAGCGGGGAAGCGCAGGACGAGGTCGGCGCCGCCCAGCTCTTCCTCGCCTCGGCGCAGCAGGGCAATCCCGCGGCCGCCTACAATCTCGGCATGCTCTACCTCCAGGGCAACGGCGTGCCCCGCGAGGCCGAGGCCGCCGCCGAGTGGTTCCGCCGCGCCGCCCGCAAGGACCAGCCCGACGCGCTCTATGCCCTCGCCATTCTCTACCGGGAAGGCAACGGCGTGCGCCAGGACCCGGCCGAGGCGGCCCGGCTGCTCGAGCGCGCGGTGATGGTGGACCACACCGTCGCTACCGTGGAATACGCCATCATGGTGTTCAACGGGGTCGGGGTGCCCAAGGACGAGGCCAAGGCGGCGCAGCTCTTCCGCAAGGCGGCGCTGGCGGGCAACCCCATCGCGCAGAACCGGCTCGCCCGCATCCTCTCCGCCGGCCGGGGCATGCCCAGAGACCCCATCACCGCCGCCGCCTGGTATCTCGCCGCCAAGGGCCGCGGGCTGGACGACCCGCTGCTGCAGAAGATGTATGACGAGATGACCCCGGCCGACCGCGCCGCGGCGGAAAAGAAGGTGGCGGACTGGCAGGGGCAAGGTCCGGCCTGAGCCCGAAGCCCGCGCAGCGCAGCGTCGGCGCCTTTTGGGTGTATCTGCCGCTCGGTAAGGACGTTTCGCGCGCCTCGCGCGGCATTCGCCGCCTTGCTCCCGCCGCGTCCCGCCGCTACCAATCGTGTCGCCCCGTCGGCGGCGCGGCGCTTCCGCCTCCGGGCAGAAGACGCTCGCCAGCGCGCCCGCGGGGCCCCGCGTCGGGATCAAACCTCGAGGTCGCGTTTTTGGCTGTCGTCCGCCCGCTCATCGCCCGCATCCGCCGGTGCTTCGCCCTCCCTGTGCCCGGGGTATCGAACCGGCTCGTGCTGGCGCCTGTGGTGGTGGTGCTGTTCGCGCTGGCGCTGCGGATCGTGCCGGCCTACGCCCTTGACCCCATCGCGATCCGGCTGGAGGCGCTGGTGGTCGATCTGGCCCCGGCGATCGAGCTGGAATCCAGCGACACCGACCGCATCCAGGTCTCGACCGCGCCCGGCGCCGACGGCATCGTGCGGCGCATCGAGGTACGGGCGGTGGCGCCCAGCCCGAACGGCAGCAAGTGGGCGGTGTTCGCGCTGTCGAACAACACCGACGAGCAGGTCGACCGCCTCATCGTCGCGCCGCATTACCGCATGGTGGGCTCCGGCGTGTTCTGGCCCGACCTCGGCAACCGGCGCATCGTCAACATCACCGCCAGCCAGGGCTTCCGGCCCGAACGGCAGAGCGCCTCCGACGCCGACGTCTTCCTGATCACGCTCGACCCCGGCACCACCGTGACCCTGGTGGCGGAGCTCACCAGCGCCGAGCTGCCCCAGCTCTATCTGTGGGAGCCGGAGGCGTTCAAGGACAAGGTCAACAGCTTCACCCTCTACAACGGCATCGTCATCGGCATTGCCGGCCTGCTGGCGCTGTTCCTCACCATCCTGTTCGTGGTGAAGGGCAGCGTCATGTTCCCCGCCGCGGCGGCGCTGGCCTGGGCGGTGCTGGGCTATATCGGGCTGGATTTCGGCTTCTGGAGCAAGGTGTTCGGCATCTCCCCGCTGGCCCAGCAGTTCTGGCGGGCGGCGGGCGAGGCGATCCTCGCGGCGACGCTGGTGGTGTTCCTCTTCGCCTATCTCAACCTCAACCGCTGGCACGTGCGCTATGCCCACATCGCCGCGGCGTGGCTGGTGTTCCTGGTCGCGCTGGTGGGGCTGGCGCTGCTGGATCCCGCGGCGGCGGCGGGCATCGCCCGGCTGTCCCTGCTGGCCGTGGCGGTGATGGGCTTCGGGGTGGTGGTGTGGCTCTCGCTGCACCGCTACGACCGCGCGGTCCTCATCATCCCCACCCTCTTCCTGCTGGTGGTCTGGGTCGTCACCGCCGGCCTCGCCGTCTCCGGCCGCATCGGCAACGATCTCGTCGCCCCGGCGCTGCTGGGCGGGCTGGTGCTGATCGTGATGCTGATCGGCTTCACCGTGATGCAGCACGCCTTTGCCGGCCTCGGCGCGGTCGCGGGCGGCGCCCAGGAGCTGGAGCGGCGGGCGCTGGCGGTGGCCGGCTCGGGCGACGTGGTATGGGACTGGGACGTCGACACCGACCGCATCCATGTCAGCCCCGAGGCCGAGGAGATGCTTGGCTTCAAGCGCGGCACGCTGGAGACCGAAGCCGCCGGCTGGCTGGACATCATCCACCCCTCCGACCGCGACCGCTTCCGCGCCACGCTGGACGGGGTGCTGGAGCAGCGCCGCGGCCGGATCGACCAGGATTTCCGGCTGCGCGCCCATGACGGCCACTATTTCTGGTTCAACCTGCGCGCACGCCCGGTGGTGGGGGCGGATGGCGAGGTGGTGCGCTGCATCGGCATGCTCTCCGACGTCACCAAGCTGCGCACCGCCGAGGAGCGCATCCTGCACGACGCGGTGCATGACAACCTCACCAGCCTGCCGAACCGCGAGCTGTTCCTCGACCGCCTCGCCTCCGCCGTGAGCTTCACCCGCACCGACGAGCAGGCCAAGCCCACCGTGCTGCTGGTCGATATCGACCGCTTCAAGCAGGTGAACGCCAATCTCGGCATGGCGGCGGGCGATTCGCTGCTGCTCACCGTGGCCCGGCGGCTGATGCGGCTGATGAAGCCGCAGGACACCCTCGCCCGGCTCGGCGGCGACCATTTCGGCATCGTGCTGATGTCGGAGCGCGACGCCGAGCGCATCACCGCCTTCGCCGATACGCTGCGGCGGACGCTGCGCGCCCCGGTCGGCTTCGGCGACCGCGAGATCTTCATCACCGCGTCCATCGGCCTGCTGCTGGCGGATGGCCAGCGCCGCACCCCGGTGGAGATGCTGAAGGACGCGGAACTCGCCATGTTCCACGCCAAGCGGGCCGGCGGCGACCGCATCGAGGTGTTCCGCCCCAATATGCGCTCCCAGAGCATCGACCGGGTGACGATGGAAGCGGACCTGCGGCGGGCGATCAGCCAGGGCGAGATCGTGGTGCTGTATCGCCCGATCGTGCGGCTGGAAACCCGCAAGCTCGCCGGCTTCGAGGCGGTGCCCCGCTGGCAGCACCCCACCCGGGGCGCGCTGGAGGCGAGCGACTTCCAGGCCGTGGCCGAGGACAGCGGCCTCGTGGTCGATCTCGGCCTGTTCCTGCTCGACACCGCCGCGCGTCAGCTCGGCACCTGGCAGCGCAGCACCCGCGGCGAGGGCGTGTTCATCAGCGTCAATGTCAGCTCGCGGCAGATGCTGCGGCACGACCTGATCCAGGACATCAAGGCCGTCCTCGCCCGCAACGTGGTGGCTCCCGGCACGCTCAAGCTGGAGCTGGCGGAATCGCTGGTGATGGAGAACCCGGAATACGCCACCCGCATGCTGGCGCGGCTGCGTGACCTTGGCGCCGGGCTCTCGCTCGGCGAATTCGGCACCGGCTATTCCTCGCTGGGCTATCTGCAGCGCCTGCCCTTCGACACCATCAAGATCGACCGTTCCTTTGTCGCCGGGCTCGACGGCCGCCACCGCGCGCCGCGCCCGCTCATCCTGCGCTCGCTGGTGGGCATGGCCCACGATCTCGGCATGGAGCTGATCGCCGAAGGCGCCGAGACCGAGGCCGCCGCGACGGCCCTGGCCAAGTTCGGCTGCGACTTCGCCGAGGGCACGTTGTTCGGGGCGCCGCTGACGGCGGAGGAGGCGCGCCGGCTGTTCCAGGCCGCGGACGCCCCGCCGCCCTCGCTGCTGGAGCGCGGCCGCGCCGCCGCCCGGCCGGCCCGCGCCGCCGCGCCCGAGGCCCCGGTGGCCCCGGCCAGCGTCGCTCCCGGGCTGGTGACCGCACGGCCGCTCGCGGCCCGGCCCACGGCCGCGCCTGCCGCCCATCCGGCGGTCGCGGCCCCCGCCGCTCCCGGCATGGCGGCACCCGTCCGGCCCGCGCCGGTGCGCCCGGCCCCGGCTACTCCCGCCCCCGCCGCCCCTTCCGCAGGCACCTCGGCTCCCCTCACCGCCCGGGCGCCGCTCGCTGCGGGGGCGGCAGCGGAATCCGCTGGGCGCAGGACCGCGGACAGGCCCCGGCCCACCGCTCCCCAGCCCGGCGTGGCCGCCGGCCCGGCCGCATCGATTCCCGCCGCCGGTTCCGCCCCGCAGCCGCCGGCCGGCGTCAAGCCGAACAGCGCGGATGCAGCCGTGAAGCCCGCCACGCCGGATGCCGGCGCGAAGCCGGCCGGTTCCACCGCCGCCGCCGAGCCGGCGCCGGGAAAGCCGGCGGAGGGGTCTCAGGCACCCCAGCCGATGCCCACCCCGCCGCGCGCCGCGACGCAGGGATGACCGGCCGCAGCCCGGCTGGCGGAGACGTTCCGCTGGTGGAGACGTTCCAGCCCGCGCTCGCCGAAGAGCACGCCGCCGTTCCGGCGCGGCGCGGCGGCACAGGCTCACAGCGGAACGGGCGCGCGGGACCACCGCGTCACCAATGCTCCGTCACCCGGTGCTTGCCGAAAGGCCGAGGTGATGCCGGCCCGGCGCGGGCAGCGGCTCAGGCGTGGCCGGCCTCGCTGGAGAGCATGCCGGGCGGGATGCCGATCTTGCGCAGCGCCTGCTCATATTTCGCGCCGGTGTCGGCACCGAAGATGAGGCCTGCATCGGCCGGGCAATGCAGCCAGCCATTCTGCTGGATCTCGTTTTCGAGCTGTCCCGGCGCCCAGCCGGCATAGCCGAGCGCCAGCACCGCGCTCTGCGGCCCGCCGCCATGGGCGATCGCCTTCAATATGTCCAGCGTCGCGGTCAGGCAGACCCCGGCATCGATCGGCAGGGTCGAATTCTCGATCACGAAATCGGAGCTGTGCAGCACGAAGCCGCGGCCGGTCTCCACCGGGCCACCCTTCAGCACCTTCACCTCGCCGGCCCGGCGCGGCAGGCGGATGAGCTCGGTCTCCGGGACCACGTCGAGCTGCACCAGCAGATCGGGGAAATTGATGTGGCTGGCCGGCTGGTTGACCACGATGCCCATGGCGCCCTCATCGGAGTGGGCGCACACATAGATCACCGCGCGGGCAAAGCGCTCGTCGCGCATGCCCGGCATCGCCACCAGCATCTGGCCGTCGAGAAACCGCTCGACATCGGTGTCCGGGCGTTTCTGTCCAATTTTCATCGGAAGAAGGGTAATCCCTGTCTGCGCATTTTCAACCCACCGCCGCCTCGCCGCGGGTGCGGCGGAAGACCCGCCTCACATGAACGTGCGGAATTCCGGCTTCCCGGCCGCGGGAGGACGCGCTATCCGCAGATCATGCATCGACCCGCGCAGACGGCCGGCCCCGGCGACCGCCCCACCTCCCCCTCCAGCGCGGGGAGCCGCAGCCCGCGCCGGCGCCGCATCGCCGGCGGGCTTGCGGCCCTCGCCCTCGGCCTTGCCCCGGTCGCGGCCGGGGCCGGCATGGAGTCGGACTGGAGCGCGTCGGGCAGCAGCGCGGTGCGCCTGCTCGCGGGGGCGCGCACCGGCGATGTGCTGGATGGCGGCGTCGAGATCAAGCTGGCGCCGGGGTGGAAGACCTATTGGCGCTATCCCGGCGACAGCGGCGTGCCGCCCCGATTCGACTGGTCGGGCTCGGAAAACCTGGCCGGCGTCGACATATCGTGGCCGGCGCCCCACCGGTTCAACGATGGCGACGGCGCCTATTCCATCGGCTACAAGCACGACGTCATCCTGCCCTTCCACGCCACGCCGAAGGACCCCACCAAACCGGTGGCGCTGCGGCTGCAGCTCGATTTCGCGGTGTGCGAGAAGATCTGCCAGCCCGCCCATGCCGAGGCGGCGCTGGACATTCCCGCCGCCGGTGCGGCGCCCTCCCCGCCCGATCTGCTGGCGGCGCTCGCCACCGTGCCCCGGCGGGGGGAACTGGGTGGCAGCGGCCCCACCGCGCTCGAGAGTGCCCGCCTCGTCGATGTCGATGGCGCCCGCACCGTGCGCATCGAGGCTCGCGTCGCCGATCCCGCCCGGGCGGACCTGTTCGTGGAAGGACCTGACGAGGCCTGGGCGCTGCCGCTGCCGCAGGCGCAGCAGGTGGCGGACGGGCGGATCGTGTTCGTCATGCCGGTCGAGGGCACGCCCAAAGGAGCCGACCTCACCGCCACCGGGCTGCGCTTCACCCTGGTGGATGGCGACCGGGCGATCGAGCTGGACGCGCCGGTTTCCGCCCCCTGAGAGCGCTTCCCGTGCGGCGGGAAACGACTATGCTACCCGCCGGCCGGAGGGGCCGCCCCGCGGGGCGGCGGCGCCCGGCCCGCCATTGCATCACGAAAGGACATTCCATGACGATCAAGGTCGGCGAAATGCTGCCGAGCGCCACCTTCCGCGTCGCCACCGCCGACGGGCCGGTGCCGAAGTCCACCGACGAGATCTTCAAGAACAAGAAGGTCGTGCTGTTCGCCGTTCCCGGCGCCTTCACCCCCACCTGCCACAAGAACCACCTGCCGGGCTTCATCGCCCGCGCCGACGAAATCCTCGCCCGCGGCGTCGACACCATCGCGGTGACGGCGGTGAACGACCCCTTCGTCATGGCCGCCTGGGAGCAGGCCGCCAATGCCGGCGGCAAGATCGTGTTCCTCTCCGACGGCAATGGCGAATTCGCCCGCGCGCTCGGCCTTGATTTCGACGCCTCGGCGGCCGGCCTCGGCCTGCGCTCCAAGCGCTACTCCATGCTGGTGGAGGACGGCGAGGTGATGGTGCTGAACGTCGAGGACGTGCCGAGCAAGGCCGACAAGACCAGCGCCGAAGTGCTGCTCACGCAGATCTGATACGGCACGCTTCCACCACCCGATTTTTCCATCACCCGATGCCCGGCCTGCGCCGGGCATCGACGTCTTAGGACCCGCGACGCCAGCCTTGCGCCGACGCCGACGCCGGCGCCCGGGGTTCAGGCGATGATGTCCGGGGTGATCTGGTCCTCGACGAAGCCGATGCGGTCCTTGAGCTGGAGCTTGCGCTTCTTGAAGCGGGCAAGCTGAAGCTGGTCGGCGGCGGGCATGGCCTGCAGCGCGTCGATGGCCGTGTCGAGGTCGCGGTGCTCCTGCCGCAGGCGCTCGAGGAGAGCCCGCAGCTCGCGTTCCTCTTCCGCCGTCATGATGCTCAAACGCCCGCCCTGAACTCGAACCCGCCTGCGGTCCCGCCCCGGTGGAAACCGGCGGCACCGGCCGCGCTCACGAGTCGCGACGCCCAAGTATCTCCGTCAGGCGGCCCCTCCGCAATACGTGCTGCGGCGCACGTCGATGGTGCGGTGCAATGATTCGTTTCGTCGACAGCGGCGGCGACCCGTGACAGACTGATGACGTTCCTACCAGGAGACAGGGAGACAAGGTCCATGTCCATGCAGTCGCATGTCGCGGAGTTGGAACGGCGCCATCAGGCGCTCGACAAGGAACTGAAAGAGGCCATGGCCCGACCGGCCACCGAAGAGACCCGCATTTCCGATCTCAAGCGTCGCAAGCTTCACCTCAAGGACGAGATCACCCGGCTGAAGAGCGGCACGCTGCACTAAGGCGTTTCCGGCCCGATTGCATCGCCAGCTCCGGCCGGAGGACGCGTTTTCCTCCTGAAACCCGGAGAACCGTTCTCCGAACCGGCCGATGCCATCGGGCTGCTCTTCCGTTCATTCCCGCGGGCGCGCCAGCGAAGACCGGCACGGGACAGGCGTCCAGCGGATGAAGAGGGTCCCTGCGGAAGTGTCGCGCCGCGCAGACAGCTTAACTGCGCGGGGTTTCGCAGGCTCGTCACACGACACGCGCCGCCGGTCGCCCCGACCGGCGGCGTTTTACGTCCGAAGGTCGAACTTGAACACGGTGACATCTTTGTGCGGGATCAACGACGGCCGCATGACACCGGTCCGATGATGCCAAGCCGACCACCAAACGCGTCCGGCAGCAGGAAAACCACGTTCGGGAGAACGCCCATGACGATTTCGGCCACGCCCCAGGCGGAAGCCGCCTACCGGGCCGTGCATGCCCGTTCCCTCGCCGATCCCCAGGGTTTCTGGGGCGAGGCCGCCCGCGCGGTGGAATGGATCGCCGAGCCGCGCACCGTGTTCGATCCCGCGCTGGGCGCCTATGGCCGCTGGTTCGTCGGCGGCATCTGCAATGTCTGTCACAATGCGGTGGACCGTCATGTGAACGAGGGGCGCGGCCAGCAGGCCGCCATCCTCTACGACAGCCCGGTGACCGGGACGAAGCGCCGCATCACCTATTCCGAGCTGCTCGGCGAGGTTCGCACGCTGGCCGGCACGCTGCGCGACCTGGGCGTGGAGAAAGGCGACCGCGTCGTCATCTACATGCCGATGGTGCCCGAGGCGGTGTTTGCCATGCTGGCCTGCGCCCGCATCGGCGCGGTGCATTCCGTCGTGTTCGGCGGCTTCGCGGCGGCCGAGCTCGCCGCCCGGATCGACGACGCCCAGCCGAAGGTGATCCTCTCCGCCTCCTGCGGCATCGAGCCCTCCCGCATCGTCGCCTACAAGCCGCTGCTGGACCACGCGCTCGAACTCGCCCGCCATAAGCCGGAGCGCTGCCTCATCCTGCAGCGCCCGCAGCTGGAGGCGGCGATGGTGCCCGGCCGCGACATCGACTGGGCGGCGCTGCGCGGCGGCGCCTCTTCCGGCTCGCGCGGCGTGGAGTGCGCGCCGGTGGGCGCCACCGACCCGCTCTATATCCTCTACACCTCCGGCACGACCGGAAAGCCCAAGGGCGTGGTGCGCGACACCGCCGGCTACATGGTGGCGCTGCGCTGGTCGATGGAATGGCTGTACGGCATGAAGCCGGGCGAGGTGTTCTGGTCGGCCTCGGACATCGGCTGGGTGGTGGGGCATTCCTACATCGTCTATGGCCCGCTGCTGGCCGGCTGCACCACGGTTCTCTACGAGGGCAAGCCGGTCGGCACCCCGGATGCCGGCGCCTTCTGGCGCGTGGTGGCGGAGTATGGCGTGAGCGTGCTGTTCACCGCCCCCACCGCGCTGCGCGTCATCAAGAAGGAGGACCCGCAGGCGCGGCTGATGCGCGACCACGACCTGTCGTCGCTGCGGGCGCTGTTCCTTGCCGGCGAGCGGGCCGACCCCGACACGGTGCGCTGGATCGAAGACAAGCTGAAGGTGCCGGTGGTCGACCACTGGTGGCAGACCGAGACCGGATGGGCGATCGCGGGCAATCCGCTCGGCCTCGGCCTGCTGGAGGTGAAGGCGGGCTCCACCGGGGTGCCGATGCCGGGCTACCGGGTGGAGGTGCTGGACGAGGCCGGCCACCCCGTGGGGCCGGGCCGCACCGGCTCGGTGGCCATCGGTCTGCCGCTGCCGCCCGGCTGCCTGCCGACGCTGTGGCGCCAGCCGGAGCGCTTCGCCGAAGGCTACCTCGCCGAGTTTCCCGGCTACTACAAGACCGCCGACGCCGGGGTGATCGACGACAATGGCCGGCTGACCATCATGGGGCGCACCGACGACATCATCAATGTCGCCGGTCACCGCCTCTCCACCGGCGAGATGGAAGAGGTGCTGGCCGCCCTGCCCGATGTGGCGGAATGCGCGGTGATCGGGGTTCACGACGCCATCAAGGGCGAGGTGCCCTGCGGCTTCCTGGTGCTGAAGTCGGGCGTCGACAAGGCGGCCGCGGAGGTCGAGCGCGAAGCGGTGGCGCAGGTGCGCGAGCAGATCGGCCCGGTGGCGGCGTTCCGGCTGGCGCTGGTGGTGGGGCGGCTGCCGAAGACGCGGTCCGGCAAGATCCTGCGCGGTACGATGAAGAAGATCGCCGACCAGGACGACTGGACCCGCCCCGCCACGATCGAGGACCCGGCGGTGCTGGACGAGATCGCCGAGACGCTGCGGGAGCGGGGCGTCTGCGGCGAGAAGCTGGGCGCCTGAGCCCGGAGGCGGCCGCCCGAGCCGCAGCTTTCACGGGGCGGCGGGCAAAGGGCTCAGCGGCGCGATGCGCCGCTGGCGCCGAAGACGGCGGGCCGGACGCGCCGGCCCGGCCGGCTCACTCCTCGGTATCGCTCTTGCGGGCGCCGCCCAGCTTGGCGAACACGGTCTCGAGGTCGAGCGAGTCTTCCTTGGGCCGCCGCGGCGCGGTGTAGGGCTCCTCGTAATCCGGCGAGGTGGTGACGTCGGCGGGCAGCAGCGTGGCGCCCTGGTCGACGGCGGCGGCCGGCCGATCCTTCGAGGAGCGCTGCACCTCGATGTCGAGGTCGATCTGCGAGCACAGGCCGAGCGTCACCGGGTCCATCGGCGTCAGGTTCTGCGCGTTCCAGTGGGTGCGCTCCTTGATCGCCTCGATGGTGGTCTTGGTGGTGCCCACCAGACGCATGATCTGGCTGTCCTTCAGCTCCGGGTGGTTGCGCAGCAGCCAGAGAATGGCGTTGGGACGATCCTGCCGCTTCGACACCGGGGTGTAGCGCGGGCCGCGCCGGCGCTTCGGCTCCGGCAGGCGCACCCGCGACTCCTGCAGCTTCAGCCGGTAGTTCGGGTTCTTCTCCGCGCGGTCAATCTCCTCGCGGGTGAGCTGGCCGGAGGAGACCGGATCGAGACCCTTGATGCCCTGGGCGACTTCGCCGTCGGCGATGCCCTTCACCTCGAGAACGTGCAGTTTGCAGAACTCGGCGATCTGGTCGAAGCTGAGCGCGGTGTTCTCGACCAGCCACACGGCGGTGGCCTTCGGCATCAGCGGTGCGTTCGCCATGGCACGCGTCTCCATTCGCAATTTCTGGTTCGCGGCGCGCTGTCCTGCGCCGGGCCTTCCACGCACGGGCTCTCTCGCTCTGCCGACCCTTCGGGGGCGGAGCCTCGGACCGTCTCGCGATGACCGGGATAGAGCGAATATAGGCCGCCTCGCCCGCGAGCGCAATTCACCTCGCACCGCCACCGTGCGATCGCCGGCACGGGCGATGCCGGATTCAACCGCGCCCGCCGCGCCGCGCGCGAGACGGGCGGCTTGACATCTCGGCTTGACATCTCGGCTTGGCATCTCCGGCTTGACACCTCCGCCCGCCGCACCCATGACGAAGGCGACCCGCCTGCGAGGCACCCCGACGATGGACCGCCGATGAGCGCCGACAAACCCGCCCTGCGCGTCCTGCTCTGTGCCCCGCGCGGCTTCTGCGCCGGCGTGGTCCGCGCCATCGACGCGGTGGAGAAGGCGCTCGCGCTCTACGGGCCGCCGGTCTATGTCCGCCACGAGATCGTGCACAACAAATATGTCGTCGAGGGGCTGAAGGCGAAGGGCGCGGTGTTCGTGGAGGAACTCCACGAGGTGCCGGCCGGCACCAGCGCGCCGGTCATCTTTTCCGCCCATGGCGTCGCCAAGTCGGTGCCGGAGGATGCCGCGGCCCGCAATTTCTTCGCGATCGATGCCACCTGCCCGCTGGTGACCAAGGTGCACCGGGAAGCCACCGTGCACCACAAGCGCGGCCGCGAGGTCGTGCTCATCGGCCATGCCGGCCACCCCGAGGTGATCGGCACCATGGGCCAGTTGCCCGCGGGCGCGGTGGCGTTGGTGGAGACCGCGGCGCAGGCCCGCACCTTTGCGCCCCGCGACCCGGAACACCTCGCCTACACCACCCAGACCACGCTCTCGATCGACGACACCGCCGAGATCGTCGCCATTCTGCGCGAGCGCTTTCCCGCCATGGTCGGCCCGCAGAAGGAAGACATCTGCTACGCCACCACCAACCGCCAGGAAGCGGTGAAGCGGGTGGCGCCGCAGGTGGACGCCATGATCGTGGTAGGCGCGCCCAACTCGTCCAATTCGCAGCGCCTGCGCGAAGTGGCGGAGCGCGAGGGCTGCCGCGCCAGCGCCCTGGTCCAGCGCGCCGCCGACATCGACTGGAACGTGTTCGGCGCGATCTCGTCGCTGGCCATCACCGCCGGCGCCTCCGCACCGGAAGTGCTGGTGGAGGAGATCATCGACGCCTTCGCCGCGCGCTTCGCCGTGGCGGTGGAAACGGTCCACACCGCCCATGAGGACGTCTTCTTCCCGCTGCCGCGCCAGCTCCGCACCGACGCCGCCGAATAGGCCCGACGCCGCGCCGCCCTTCGCGGCCGCCCGACCACGAAAGACCCTGCCCGCATGGCCGTCTACACCGACGTCTCCCCGGAAGAGCTGGAAGCCTTCCTCGCCCGCTACGACATCGGCCGGCTGCGCGCCTTCAAAGGCATCGCCGAGGGGGTGGAGAACTCGAACTTCCTGCTGCAGACCGAGGCCGGCAGCTTCATCCTCACCCTCTATGAGAAGCGGGTGAACCCCGCGGACCTGCCCTTCTTCATCGGGCTGATGGAACATCTCGCCGGCCGCGGCATCGCCTGCCCACAGCCGGTGAAGAACCGCGCCGGCACCGCGCTCGGCGCGCTTGCCGGCCGCCCCGCCGCCATCGCCACCTTCCTGATCGGCACCTCGGTGCGGCGCCCCGGCGTCGCCCATTGCGCCGCGCTGGGCGAGGCGCTGGCGCGGCTGCACGAGGCGGGAACCGGCTTCGCCCTCACCCGCCGCAACGCGCTCTCGGTCGCCGGCTGGCGTCCGCTGTTCGACACCGCCGGGGAGCGGGCGGACACCGTGGCCCCCGGCCTTCACGCCCTCATCGCCGACGAGCTCGCCGTGCTGGAGGCGCGCTGGCCAGCCGGCCTGCCGGAGGGCGTGATCCACGCCGACCTGTTTCCGGACAACGTGTTCTTCACCGACGACCGGCTCTCCGGCCTGATCGACTTCTATTTCGCCTGCAACGACCTGCTGGCCTATGACGTCGCCATCTGCCTCAACGCCTGGTGCTTCGAGCCGGACGGCGCCTTCAACATCACCAAGGGCCGGGCCCTGCTGGCCGCCTATGCCGCGGTGCGGCCGCTGGACGAGGCGGAGGTGGCGGCGCTGCCGCTGCTCGCCCGCGGGGCGGCGCTGCGCTTCCTGCTCACCCGGCTGGTGGACTGGCTGAACGTGCCGCCGGGGGCGCTGGTGCGCCCGCACGACCCGAAGGAATATCTGCGCAAGCTGCGCTTCCACCGCACCGTCGCCAGCGCGCGCGACTATGGGGTGGCGCCGTGAAGACCGCACCGGGAACCCAGCGTGTGTTCGGCGACGATGCCGGCGACGCCGCCCGCGGCATCGTC
>CAZIXP010000017.1:0-19225 GCA_964543245.1 uncultured Starkeya sp. | reverse complement strand
TCGTCGCGGTGTGGACCGACGGGGCCTGCTCCGGCAATCCCGGCCCCGGCGGCTGGGGCGCGATCCTGCGGTATGCCGGTGCGGAGAAGGAGCTCTCCGGCGGGGAAGCCCCCACCACCAACAACCGCATGGAACTGATGGCCGCCATTTCGGCGCTAGAGGCGCTGAAGCGGCCCTGCACCGTCGATCTCCACACCGACAGCGAATATCTGCGCAACGGCATCACCAAGTGGATCCACGGCTGGAAGCGCAATGGCTGGCGCACCGCCGACAAGAAGCCGGTGAAGAATGTCGACCTGTGGGAGCGGCTCGACGCCGCTCTCGCGCGCCACGAGATACGCTGGCACTGGGTGAAGGGCCACGCCGGCGACGCCATGAACGAGCGGGCCGACGAGCTCGCCCGCGCCGGCATGGCCCCCTTCAAGCACGGCCGCGGCTGACGGCGCCATCACCCGGAAAGGGCAACCCATGGCAGGCACGGCGGCAGGCGGGGGTACGGGCCGGATGACGGCCGCGGAGAGCGGCGGCATGGTCGAGGGCGCGCCCGCCCTGCTGCTGCGGCTTGAAGGCGCCGGCGTGTTCCTCGCCGCACTCGCCGCCTATGCCGCGCTCGGCGGCAATTGGTGGCTCTTCCTCGCCCTGATTCTCGCGCCCGATCTCGGCATGGTGGGCTATCTCGCGGGCCCGCGCGCCGGCGCCATCGGCTACAACGCCACCCACACCTATCTCGCCCCGCTGCTTCTCGGCGGGGTGGGCGTCGCCTTCGGCGTGCCGCTGGCCGAGGCCGTGGCGCTCATCTGGGCGGCGCATATCGGGGTGGACCGGGCGCTGGGCTTCGGGCTGAAATATCCCGGCAGCTTCGGACGCACCCATCTCGGCCTTTCCGCTCCGGCCCGCCGCGCCGCGGCGCGCCAGTCCGCCGGGGATCAAACCCGCCCGGCGGATTGACAAGGCCCCCGCCGCTCCGCTATCAGCCGGCCTCGAAATTAAAGCTGGCGGAGAGGGGCGCGGTCGGTGCGGCGCCGTCTCGTGTCGCCGGCGCACTCGTTACGAAGGTTACGCATCATGAAGATCCGCAATTCGCTCAAGTCGCTGCTCGGCCGCCACCGCGACAATCGTCTGGTGCGCCGCAAGGGCCGCGTCTACATCATCAACAAGACCCAGAAGCGCTTCAAGGCCCGCCAGGGCTGAGCCGGGCATAACGGCCTGGCTGCGCGGGCCTTGCTGCGCGGCCTTGCCCGCGCCGGTTCGCTACAGCCCTCGGCTGGCCGCGTTCACGTTTTCGCGGCCCGCATTGACGCACGGCCGCCGGTTCATACACTGGCGGGATGCGTTCTCTGATCTTCGCCACTGCGATAGGTGTCGCCGCCGCCGGCTCTGCCGTGCGGGCGGACACGCCGGCCCCGCTCCGGTCCCAGCCCGTCCTGTCCGAAGTACAGCAGGCACCGGCACCGCCGGCTCCCGGCAAGGAGACACCGGCGGGCAAGGAAAATGCGCCGGGCACGTCGGCTCTCGCCCCGGCCGAGCCGGACCGCGCCAAGCGCATCGACGCGCTGTTCGCCGCGCTGAAGGCGGCACCATCCAAGGAATCCGCCAAGGCGATTGCCGACCGCATCGAGGTCGCGCTGGTGCCCTCCGACAGCGACACCGCGGACCTGCTCATGAGCCGCGCTGCCACGGCGACGCAGGCGAAGGATTACGACCTCGCCATCGGGCTGCTCGATGGCGTGCTCGCCATCGCCCCGGACCATCTCGACGCCTGGAATCGCCGGGCGACGGTGTTCTACCTCAAGGAAGACTTCGTCGACTCGCTGGCGGACCTGCGGCAGGTCGTGGCGCGCGAACCCCGGCATTACGGCGCCTGGGCCGGCATTGCGCTGATCTGCAAGGAACTCGGCGACGAGAAGCACGCGCTGGAAGCCGCGCGGATGGCGCTTGCCGTCTATCCCCAGCTCGATTCCATGAAGGACATGGAGAAGGAACTCGCCATCAAGGTCGAGGGCCGGCCAATCTGACGCGGTGATCACACCCGCGCGTAATCGATGAAGCTGAAGGCGAACTCGTCCTTCTCGCCCTGAAACGGCCCTTCACGCCCCGTCTCCCGCCACGCCGACGCATCGAGCGGGGGGAAGACGACGTCGCCCACCGGCGCGCCGTGGATGCGGGTGAGGCGCAGGGCGTGGGCATGGGGCAGCGCCTGGGCATAGATGTCGGCGCCGCCCACCACCGCGGCCTCCCCCACCCCCAACCGCTCCGCCTCCACCGCCGCACCGGCGATGGCGGCGTCGAGGCTGGACGCCCGCAGCACGCCCTGCGGCAAGGCGAGGCCGGGGTCCCGGCTCACCACGATGCTGGTGCGGCCCGGCAGCGGCCTGCCGATCGATTCGAAGGTGCGCCGGCCCATGATGAGCGGCTTGCCCCAGGTGATGGCGCGGAATCGCTTGAGATCGCCCGAGACGTGCCAGGGCAGGCCATCGCCGCGCCCGATGACGCCGTTCTCGGCAATGGCCACCACGATGACCAGCTGCAGCGCCGGGGTCGCGCCGGCCTCCCCGCCCGGGCCGGACGTGTCGCCCTCGCCGCTCACGCGGCGTTCCCCAGCCTCGCCGCTCACGCGGCCTTGCCCGCCCTCGCCGCTCACGCGGCTTGGCGCCCAAGGCGGGCCAGCACCGCGTCGGCCGCGGCAAGGCCGGTTTCGTGGGCGCCGTGCGCGGTGGAATAATGATGCGGCGAGACCGCCTCGCCGGCGAAGAACACCTTCTCGCCCAGCACCCGCGACAGCCGCCCCCGCATATGCGCCTGGCCCGGCAGCGCGCAGCTATAGGCGCCGCCGATCAGCGGATCGGCCACCCAACCGGTGGTGGCCGTGCGCAGCACCCGGCCACGGATGTCGGCGCCATAGGCGTCGACCAGCGCCGCCAGCGCGAAATCCACCATCGCCGCCGGCCCCTCGCCCACCAGTCTTTCGGCATTGGCCCCGCCGAGCTGGGCGATGGCCATGGCATGGCCGAACGGGTTGAGCGTGAAATTCACCGGAATGCGCGAGGGATCGCGCAGGTCGATCGTGTCGACATAGGTCACCGGCGGCACGCCGAACACGTCGCGGTCGAACTGGAAGGCGACCTTTTCCGCCGAGCCCAGCGGCAGCGCCGCGAACGCCTCGGCAAGGTCGGGCGGCAGGTCGGGGGCGAAGCGCAGCCGGCCGCGGGCGATCGCCGTGGTCGGCACCGCGACGATGGCGCAGCGCGCGGTGAGCCGGCCCTTCGCCGTCTCCAGCGCCACGCCGGGGCCGGACCAGTCCAGCCGCTCCACCGGGCAGCCGAGCGTCACATCGAGATCGGGCGCCGCGCGCGCCGCGACGGCCAGCACCAGCGCGCCATAGCCCTTCTCGACGGGGTAGTTTTCGGCGGTGTCGCTATAGGCGACGTAATCGAGGGTGGAGACCCGCTCCGCCTCGGTCGCCGACATCAGCGCCAGCCAGTGCCGGCTCATGCGCAGCCAGGGCGAGGTGGTGTCGAGCACCTCGCTGGCGGGAATGTCGCGGCCCTGTTCGCCCGCGCGCTTCACCGCGGCGAAGGCGCCGTCGATCGCCTCCCACACCGCCTGCCGCTCGGCCTCGTCGGCCCAGCGGTCGCCGAGGTGGGTCGCCCGCGCCTGCCGGTTGCCGCGCTGGTAATAGCGCAGGCCGAGTTCATCGGCCGCGATGCGGAACGGGTTGACGGATGCGGAATGCAGCCAGTGGCACCCCATGTCCCACGGCACGCCAAAGGCGCCGACGTCGGTGTGGGCGCGGCCGCCGACCCGGTTCGCCGCCTCCACCACCGCGACCGCGACGCCCGCGGCCTGCAGACGGGCGCCTGCCGCAAGGCCGGCGGCGCCGGCACCGATCACCACAACGTCGACAGGCTGGGGCACGAGAGCTTTCCGGTTTGGCTGGGCATGCTGACGCGGGACGCCCGGCGGCAATTATTTCTTGCGGAAGGCGTCCAGCCGCACGACCTGCGCTCCCCCGGTTTCGGGCTCGGCGGCCGCCGATTCCGCGCCCGGCTTTGCCGCCGCGGTGTCGTCGAGCTTCGCCTCGCCCGGGCGATCCTTGACCGCGGTCGCGGCCCCCTCGCTTTTGCCCGGGCCGCCCTTGCCGGCATCCGTCCTGACGGAGTCGGTCTTGGCGCTGTCGGTCTTGCCGGAGTCGGCCTTGGCGACATCGCTCTTGGCGGGGTCGGCCTTGCCCGTCTCCACCTTGACCGCCTCGCCTTTGGCCGGCTCGGCCTTGACAGGCTCGGCTTTGGCCGGCAGCGGCCGCGGCTCTGCCGCGCGGACCGGCACCGGCGCCGCCGTGGCGGGCGGAACCGCGGCCAACGGCGCGGGCGAGGTGGGCACCGATTTCAGCTGCACCGGAGCAGGCGCCGGCTCGGCCGGCTCCTCCTCGGCGGTGGAGGGCTCGAACTGCAGGCCGAACTTGACGGAGGGGTCGAAGAAGCCCTTCAGCGCGGCAAACGGCACATGCAGCCGCTCCGGCACGCGGTTGAAGGACAGGCCCACCTCAAAATACTGCTCGGTGACGATCAGGTCCCAGAACTGGTGCTGGAGGATGATCGTCATCTCCTCCGGGTATTTCTCCTTCAGTCGCGACGAGATGCGCACACCCGGCGCCCGGGTGTCGAAGGAGACATAGAGATGGTGCTCACCCGGCAGTCCGTCGCGGGCGACATCGCCCAGCACGCGGCGAACGACGCCACGCAGCGCATCCTGCACGAGAAGGTCATAGCGGATCAGGTCGACACTCATGTTCGCAATGAAGCCGATTTCGTCGTGGACCGCCAGCGCATCGGCACCGGAACCGGAGGCACGGCACAGGAAAATGAAGTGGAGGCTTCTGTTGCCAGGTGCCTCCGAACCCCGCCTTACAGTGCTACCCGCAAGGGCTTATTTCCCAGTGATCAAACCGCTCACGCGGCCTGAGCAACCGGAGCATAGTTGTCGTTGGCAACTATATGTTCGGCCCGATGACGGCGGAACCATGCCGAGCGAAAGTCCACCCTTTACGCCCTCGTCGATCCTGTTTCGCCCCCGCCGGAACCCAGCTCGCGGCTGGGCTCGGGTGGAGGCGCCGGGTACTGCCCCCGGGTCCGAAGGGTTTATTCCGATAGCCGTTTATCGCCATAGCCGGCTTGCGCCGGCACACCCAATATAGAGACGGACGCCCGCCGTTGGAAGAGGGGCGGGCGTTCACATCACCAATGGATGACAGCGGGCGCGCCGGCGGCGGCACCACCCGCCCCGACAGCCGCTCACGCTTCGGTCTGGTCGCCGTACTGCAGGTCCTCCAGCGAGAGGTTGGCGGCCGGCGTGCCCTCCAGCTTCTCGTCGAGTTCCGCGAGCCGCGCCTGCAGCGCCGCCATCAGCGCCTGCCGCAGCAGCGTGTAGTCCAGCCGCACATCGGAATGGGCGCTGCGCAGCGACTGCCCGGGCCGCAGGATGAGCACGGCACTGCCATTGCCACCCCTGCCGCCGTCGAGCGCGAGGTCGATGGGGTGCGAAGCGTCCTTCTCCAGCAGGTTGAGATGCGCCAGCACCCGGTGGCGTTCCTTGCTGAGGGTCTCGGTGGTCTGGGTCATGGGAATTCCCCCCGTGGCGATCGTTGCGGTATCAGGGAGAAGCCGCTGGGCGCCGCCGGGTTCCGACCGGCCCGGCAAGCTGATAAACCTGCTCGTGATGTGCTAGGTTTTCGCCATCCTCCCGACGAATCGAGCAGCGGAACCATCATGCGGCAGTATCACGAGTTCCTCGAGCGCATCCTGCGCGAGGGCTCCCGCAAGCACGATCGCACCGGCACCGGCACGATCTCGATCTTCGGCCACCAGATGCGGTTCGACCTTGCCGAGGGCTTTCCGCTGGTGACGACCAAGCGGCTGCATCTGCGCTCGATCGTCCACGAACTGCTCTGGTTCCTCGCCGGCGACACCAATATCGGCTACCTCCGGGACAATGGCGTCACCATCTGGGATGAGTGGGCGGACGCGAAGGGCGACCTCGGCCCGGTCTATGGCCATCAGTGGCGCTCCTGGCCGGCCGGCGATGGCGCGGTGATCGACCAGATCGCCCAGCTCGTCGCCGATATCCGCCGCAACCCCGATTCGCGCCGGCTGATCGTGACGGCCTGGAACCCGGCCGACGTGCCGGCGATGGCGCTGCCGCCCTGCCACTGCCTGTTCCAGTTCTATGTCGCCGACGGCCGGCTCTCCTGCCAGCTGTACCAGCGCTCCGCCGACGCCTTTCTCGGCGTGCCGTTCAATATCGCCAGCTACGCCCTGCTCACCCATATGGTGGCGCAGGTCACCGGGCTCGCGCCCGGCGATTTCGTCCACACCTTCGGTGACGCCCACATTTACCTCAACCATCAGGAACAGGTGCACGAGCAGCTCTCGCGCAGCCCGCGCGCCCTGCCCCGGCTGGTTCTGAACCCGGAGGTTCGCGACCTCTTCGCCTTCCGCTTCGAGGATATCGCGGTGGTAGGCTACGATCCCGCGCCCGCCATCAAGGCTCCGGTGGCGGTATGAGCCTCGTCCTGCGCCCGGCGCGCCGCGAAGACGTGCCACGGATCCTCGGCTTCGTGCGCGAACTGGCGGAGTATGAGCGCCTGATCCACAAGGTCGAGGCCACCGAAGCGGGGCTTGTCGACGCGATGTTCGGGGAAAGGCCGCTGGTCTTCTCCACCCTGGCGGAGTGGGACGGCGAGGCCGTCGGCTTCACCCTGTGGTTCTACAATTTCTCCACCTTCCACGGCCGCGCCGGCATTTTCCTGGAAGATCTGTTCGTGCGGCCCGCCTTCCGCGGCCGCGGCATCGCCCGCGCGCTGCTGGGCGAGCTGGCCCGGCGCTGCGTCGACGAGGGGCTGCCCCGGTTCGAATGGATGGTGCTGAACTGGAACGAGCCGGCCATTGCGGTGTACCGCCGCCTCGGCGCGGAGCCGATGTCGGACTGGACCCTGCAGCGCGTCTCCGGCCCGGCGCTGCTGAAGCTCGCCGAGGACTGAGCCTCCCCCACCGGCGCAGAAAAAAGCCGCCGACCCGGTCAGGGGCGGCGGCTGAAGGTATTCGAGCAGGGGAGCTCGAGGGTCCAAAGAAGGGTCGGTCAGAAAACAAGGGTCGGGGCGGAAAGGTTCCGTCCCGGACGGTCGGTATTTGCGCACAGCACGGCTGAACCGGGACTGAACGGTCGCGATGGTCCGGCGCCAAACTGCGGCGGGAGTCCTTAAGCCCGGCTTAGCGGGCACCGGCGCGGGCGCCGGAAGCTGTGGACGAGGGGGCCGCCCGAATGAGCAGCCGCCGGGATCAGGGCTGTGGCATCAGGGCTGCGTGGGAGCCGCCGCCGGCGCATCCGGCGCGCCGGCCTTGTCGCCCTTGGTGTGGGCCTGCTCGGCCCGCCGCACGATGGCGGTGAAACGCTTCTGCTGGTCCGGGTTCAACGCGGCATAGAACGGCCGGGCCGCGGCCGCCAGCGCCTTCAGCGCCTCGCCGGAGGTCACCATCGCGTCGGCCCGGTAGTCGAGCCGGGCGACGATGTCCATCTTCTCGTCGTCGCCCTTCTGGTGCATCTCCAGCATATGGGTGCGGCGGGCGACGCGCTGCTTCACGAAGGCTTCGAGGGCGCTCTCCACCGGCGGCCAGAGCTTTTCCTGGTCCGGCGTGAGCTGCAGGCTCGCCTTGAACTTGGCGATACGCGCTTCGCTGCGTTCCAGCGCCTTGCTGGAATAGGTCGCGGGATCGACCGCCGGCTTGGTGGCCGTCTGGGCCAGAGCGGCGGCGCCGAAGCCGGAGCTCAGGAGAAGGGCCGCCAGAATTGCGGTGCGGGTGAAGCGCTTCATCGGTCTCACTCCCTCAGGATCGAGGCCGACCCTGCGCCGCGGCGGCCCATTCTTCAAATGAAACTTCGGTAATCCGGCCGCCACGCTCCTGTCATGAGCGGACGGCCGCCAGATCAATCCGCTCAGCCGGGGGAAATCATCTTCTCCGGCCGCACCACGGCATCGAACTCCTCGTTCGTCACATAGCCGCCACCCACCGCTTCATCGCGCAGGGTGGTGCCGTTCTTGTGCGCGGTCTTGGCGATCTTCGCGGCATTGTCATAGCCGATCTTCGGCGCCAGCGCGGTCACCAGCATCAGCGAGCGTTCCAGAGCGGCCTTGATGTTGTCCTCGCGGGCGACGATGCCGACCACGCAGTTCTCGGTGAAGCTGACCGCCGCATCGGCCATCAGGCGCACCGACTGCAGGAAATTATACGCCATCACCGGGTTGTAGACGTTCAGCTCGAAATGGCCCTGGCTGTTGGCTAAGCTGAGGGCGGCGTTGTTGCCGAAGATCTGCACGCAGACCTGGGTGAGCGCCTCACACTGGGTCGGGTTCACCTTGCCGGGCATGATCGAGGAGCCCGGCTCGTTCTCCGGCAGCGCCAGCTCGCCGAGGCCGGAGCGCGGGCCGGAGCCGAGCAGGCGGATGTCGTTGGCGATCTTGAACAGCGAACTCGCCACGGTGTTGATGGCGCCGTGGGAGAACACCATCGCGTCATGGGCGGCGAGCGCCTCGAACTTGTTGGGCGCGCTGGTGAAGGGCAGGCCGGTGATGGCGGCGATCTTCTCCGCCACCAGCTCGGCGAAGCCGACCGGGGCGTTGAGGCCGGTGCCGACGGCGGTGCCGCCCTGGGCGAGCTGCATCAGCGCCGGCAGGGTCTGCTCGATGCGGGCGATGCCGTTCTCGACCTGCTGGGCATAGCCGGAGAACTCCTGGCCGAGGGTCAGCGGCGTGGCGTCCTGCGTGTGGGTGCGACCGATCTTGATGATCGATCCCCATTGCTCGACCTTCGCGGCCAGCGCGCCGTGCAGCAGCCGGAGCGCCGGCAGCAGCCGGTTCACGATCTCCTCCGCGCAGGCGATGTGCATCGCCGTGGGATAGGTGTCGTTGGACGACTGGCTCATATTGACGTGGTCGTACGGGTGAACCGGCTTCTTCGAGCCAAGCACCCCGCCGAGCATCTCGATCGCGCGGTTCGAGATGACTTCGTTGGCATTCATGTTCGACTGGGTGCCGGAGCCGGTCTGCCAGACCGCCAGGGGAAAGTGCGAATCGAGCTGGCCCTCGATCACTTCCTGGGCGGCGGCGATGACCGCGGCAGCGATTTTCGGGTCCAGCCGGCCGAGCTCGAGATTGGCTTCGGCAGCCGCCCGCTTCACAATTCCGAGAGCCCGAACCACCGGGAGCGGCTGCTTTTCCCAGCCGATCCGGAAGTTTCCAAGCGATCGCTGAGCCTGGGCGCCCCAGTAGCGGTCGGTGGCGACCTCAATGGCTCCGAACGTATCGGTTTCGATCCGCGTCTCAGTCATGCGAAAATCCCTTGCGAGAACGCTTTGAGCTGCGCCGCACCCGGAAGATGCCGGCGGGTGGCGCGGTTTAGCACGCACCCCGGGCTGGCGGAATGCGACCTAGGGCGGGCAGGTGGCGGCGGTCTGCGCGATGTGACGGCGGCAAACCTCCGCCTTTGCCACCCTATTGGCAACGCCCCCGTGTCCAGCCTGCGAATGCCGGCGGCCATACAAGCATCCGCTCAAGTTATCCGTACGTCGTGTTGGAATTATCGTCGATTTTAAAGAAAAAACGTATGATGATACCAAACGCTTAAAACGACACGGACTCACTACCCCGGCGGTATTGCAATCGGGGCAATTCATTTGCTTACATCCGCAGAACGTTGTTGACGCGGGTGTTCAGAAGCGGTCAAAAATCGACGGGGGAACATCTCGATGAGCGAAATTGTTAACTTGCGCCGATTCCGAAAGAAATTGGCGCGAGAAGCGAGGGAACAAACCGCTGCCGCCCGGCGTTACCAGTTTGGTAGGTCAAAAGACGAACGCGACGCCGAGGAGGCCCGTGAGCGTATGCGGCAGAATGCCCTCGATGGCCATCGACGCGTACAAGGGGATGAGACATGAAGAGCCCAGTCGTGAAGCGGTCGATTGTGATCGCGGGGCACAAGACCAGCGTCAGCCTGGAAGACCAGTTCTGGGACGCCCTGAAGGAGATCGCCAACAACCGTCGCAGCACGCTGTCGGAGATTGTGGCTTCGATTGATTCCGGCCGCAATCAGGGCAACCTGTCGTCGGCGATCCGGCTTTTTGTGCTTGCCCATTTCCGCAACGCCAACTCCGCCCGCGACAATACGGACTTCACGGAAAAAGCGAGTCATAGCCGCTCTACCGTTGCGTAACCCCCCGACAGTCCCATATGTGACCCGCGGGCGGCGCGTTGTAACCCGGTGCTCAGTCACCTATAACCGCCCCCGTCGCGCCTCTTCAGAGGCACGGTCACTCTGACTGCACCATCGTGCCCCCGGGGATTGAAATGCGCGCCCGCGCGGTTCGTCGTCTCGGGTGCGTAAACGGGAGTTGCGACGGCATGTCGTGGAAGAACCAGAGCGGCGGTCCATGGGGTGGTGGGCCGCGCGGTCCCTGGGGGAGCGGTCCGCAGTCGCCGGGTCCCAATCCGCCTGACCTCGAAGACCTGATCCGACGCGGCCAGGACCGGCTGCGCAGCATGATGCCGGGCGGCTTCGGCAGCACCAAGGGCGTCATCCTCGTCGTCGCCCTGGTCGTGGCGGCGTGGCTGCTGTCCGGTTTCTACCGGGTGCAGCCCGATGAGCAGGGCGTAGTCCTGCGGTTCGGCCGGTTCATCGCCACCTCGAACCCCGGCCTGAACTACCACCTTCCCTATCCCGTCGAGAGCGTGCTCACCCCCAAGGTGACGCGCATCAATCGCATCGACATCGGCAACCGCACCGGCGACGACCCGCGCCGCGGCGCCGCGATGCGCGACGTGCCGGAAGAAAGCCTCATGCTCACCGGCGACGAAAATATCGTCGACGTCGATTTCGCGGTGTTCTGGATGGTGAAGCCGGCCGCAGCCGGCAGCACCGAGGATGTCGGCGCCGCCGACTTCCTGTTCAACGTCCAGAACCCGGAAGGCACCATCAAGGCCGTGGCCGAGAGCGCCATGCGCGAGGTGGTCGGCCGCACCAACATCCAGCCCATCCTCACCGGCGCCCGCCAGGGCATCGAGCAGTCGGTCCAGGAGCTGATGCAGCAGACCCTCGACCGCTACCAGTCCGGCATCCTCGTCACCCAGGTCCAGCTCCAGAAGGTCGACCCGCCGCAGCAGGTCATCGACTCGTTCCGCGACGTGCAGGCCGCGAGGGCCGACGCCGAGCGGCTCCAGAACGAGGCGCAGGCCTATGCCAACCGTGTCGTTCCCGAAGCCCGCGGCGAGGCCTCGCGCGTCAGCCAGGGCGCCCAGGCCTACAAGGAACGCGCCATCATCGAGGCGCAGGGTCAGGCCGCGCGCTTCCTCAGCGTGCTCACCGAATATGAAAAGGCTCCCGAAGTGACGCGCCAGCGCATCTATCTCGAAACCCTCGAGCGCGTTTTCGGCGGCATGGACAAGATCATCATCGACCCGTCGGCCCAGGGCGGCCAGGGCGTGGTGCCGTACCTGCCGCTCGGCGCGCTGGACCGCAGCCGCCCGGCGGCGCAGACGCAGGGCACCGCCCAGGGAGCGACGCGATGAAAGGCGCAGCTGGTATCGTCGCGGCGATTGCCGCCGCGGCCCTCCTCATCATCGCCTATTCCGCGCTGTTCAGCGTGTACCAGACCCAGCAGGCGCTGGTGCTGCGTCTCGGCGAGCCCGTGCGCGTCATCAACGAACCGGGCCTCAACGCCAAGATCCCGCTGGTCGACAGCGTGATCTTCCTCGACAACCGCATCCTCGACCTCGAGAACCCCTCGCAGGAAGTGATCGCGGCCGACCAGAAGCGGCTCGTGGTCGACGCCTTCGCGCGGTACCGCATCGTCAACCCGCTGCGCTTCTACCAGGCGGTCGGCACCATCGACGCCGCCAATTCGCGTCTCGCCACCATACTCAACTCGGCGCTGCGCCGCGTGCTGGGCGAATCGACCTTCATCCAGGTCGTGCGCGACGAGCGCGAGGCGCTGATGGGGCGCATCCGCGAACAGGTGAACCGCGAGGCGGCCGGCTTCGGCATCTCGGTGCTCGACGTGCGCATCCGCCGCGCCGACCTGCCGGAGGCCAACAGCCAGGCGGTGTTCCAGCGCATGCAGACCGAGCGCCAGCGCGAGGCGGCGGAGCTGCGCGCCCAGGGCGCCCAGGCGGCGCAGACCATCCGCGCCCGTGCCGACCGCGAATCCACCGTCATCGTGGCCGAGGCCACCTCGGCGGCCGACCGGCTGCGCGGCGAGGGCGACGCGGAAAAGGCCCGCATCTTCGCCGAAGCCTACAGCAAGGATCGCGAATTCTTCGACTTCTACCGCTCCATGCAGGCTTATGAGGCCTCGTTGAAGCAGGACGACACCCGGCTGCTGCTCTCGCCCAGCTCGGAGTTCTTCCGCTACTTCAACACGCCGGGCTCGTCCTCCCGGGCCGCGGGAGCCTCTGCCCCCGCCAATGGGGCTGCGGAAGCCGCTCCCGCTCCGGCCGCTCCCGCTCCGGCACCGGCAAACTGATCGCGCGCGACGATGTACGACCTCATCGTCGCGCTCGGTCTCGTCTTCGTCATCGAAGGGCTGATGCTCGCCGCCTTCCCCGCCGCCACCCGGCAGGCCATGGCGACGCTGCAGGCGCTGCCCGATTCCACGCTGCGGGTGCTCGGTCTCGCCGGCGGCCTCGCCGGGCTGATCTTGGTGTGGCTGGTTCGCGGGTGAGGTGAGGCCGGCCCCCGCCCGGGCCCCCGGCGCCGCAGGCCTCGCGCGGTTTTGGCTTGCATCGCTGGCTCTGCCGGTCCAGCGTTCGGCCTTCTGCCGGCAGGGGTCACGCGGTGCAGGATCACGCGGTGCGCGATGCGGTGCGTGACCTTCCGCGCGGAGCCCTGCCGACCCTTCGCGCGGGCCGGCACCAAGGAGGCAACATGCTCGCTTTCGTTTCCAACCGGCATCGCGCGGCCCGGGCCGTTTCCTTCCGCCGGCTCGCCGCCCTCTCGCTGGCGGTTCTGCTCAGCGCCCCGCTGGCCGCCCAGGCGGCCGCGGTGAAGGGGCCGGACACCGTCGCCGACACCGCCGCCATGGTGATCGACTCGGTCGTCAACATCTCGACCTCGCAGACCGTTTCCCCCCAGCGCAGTGTGCCGACGCCGCAGCTTCCTCCGGGCTCGCCTTTCGAGGAATTCTTCGAGGAGTTCTTCAAGCGCAAGCAGGAACAGGACGATGGCGGGGACCGTCCGCGCCGCGTCTCCTCGCTCGGCTCCGGCTTCGTCATCGACCCGAGCGGCCTCGTGGTCACCAACAACCACGTCATCGCCGACGCCGACGAGATCTATGTGAACTTCAACGACGGTTCCAAGCTGAAGGCGGAGCTGGTCGGACGCGACACCAAGATCGACATCGCCCTGCTGAAGGTGAAACCGGACGCCGCCAAGCCGCTGAAGGCGGTGAAGTTCGGCGATTCCGACGCGCTGCGGGTCGGCGACTGGGTGATGGCCATCGGCAACCCGTTCGGGCTCGGCGGCACGCTGACGGTGGGCGTCATCTCCGCCCGCAACCGCGACATCAACGCCGGCCCCTACGACAATTTCCTGCAGACCGACGCCGCCATCAACCGCGGCAATTCCGGCGGCCCGCTCTTCAACATGGAAGGCGATGTCATCGGCATCAACACCGCCATCATCTCGCCCTCCGGCGGCTCGATCGGCATCGGCTTCGCCGTGCCCTCCAACACCGCGGTGGCGGTGGTGCAGCAGTTGCGGGAATTCGGCGAGACCCGGCGCGGCTGGATCGGTGTGCGCATCCAGCAGGTCACCGACGAGATCGCCGAGAGCCTGTCGTTGGGGCGCCCGCGCGGCGCGCTGGTCGGCGGCCTCACCGATGGCGGCCCGGCGGCCAAGGCCGGCATCAAGGCCGGCGACGTCATCGTGAAGTTCGACGGCAAGGACGTGAAGGACATGCGCTCCTTGCCGATCGTGGTGGCCGACACCGCGGTCGACAAGGAGGTGGACGTGGTCGTCGTCCGCAAGGGCCATGAGGAGACGCTGCGCCTTAAGGTCGGCCGGCTCGAGGAGAGCGAGAAGGTCGAGCAGGCGGCGCTGGCCAAGAAGGCTCCGGAGGCGCCCAAGCCGCCGACCAGCCGGCTGATGGGGCTGGAGCTGTCGGAGATCACCGCCGAGCTGCGCGGCAAGTTCAAGATCAAGGACGAGGTGAAGGGCGTGGTGGTGACCTCGGTCGACACCGGCACTCCCGCAGCCGACAAGGGCCTGAAGCCCGGCTTCGTGATCCTCGAAGTGAACCAGGAGCAGGTCGCGCGGCCCGCCGACATCGAGAAGCGACTCGCCGCGCTGAAGAAGGAAGGCCGACGTTCCGCCCTGCTGATGGTGTCGGACGCCGATGGCCAGGTGCAGTTCACCGCCCTGCCGATCGACTGATCCCGTGCCGTCCGCCGCCAGACGGGCGGCGACGCAGCCGACCTGAAAGAGCCGCTTCCCGGCGGGGGCGCGGCTCTTTTCATGATCCGCTCACGATTCATGACCCGCTCACGACCGCCGTTTGGCGGCGCGCGGGAGGGTCGCCGAGGTCCGAGGCCCGATAGCGGAGCTCAGCGCTTGGAGAGGCCAGTGTGTGCGGGGAACTCAGGGCTTTGGCGGCGGCGATGGCACCTTGCCGGGGGTCGCCGCGCCGGGCTGGCTCTGCTCGGTCAGCTGCACCGTCCAGCTCTTCTGCTCGTGGGTGTCCACCTCGAAGAAGCCGGTGCGGTCGAAGCCGCGGGCGAGGCAGTCCTGGATGCCGCGGATGGTGAATTCCTTCTCCCGCGTGCACATATAGGCCTTGCCGGCCCATTCGCCGCCGAGATCGTAATCCACGGCATAGACGTAATAGAACCGCGCCACGAGGTCGCCGCGCAGCAGCGTCTCGCAGCTGTTGGCGTTCACGTTCCACCAGCCCTCGGTCGCCCAGGCGTCACCGTCCTTGTAGCCGACGGCGATGCCGACGCGGCTGTCGGTGCGGTTGCACAGCCGGAAATCCGCCGCCGCCGGCCCGGCGGCCAGCAGCAGCGCCGCCACCGCCAGTCCGGCCGGCAGCGCCGCCTGCCCGGCACGTCGCCCGCTGGCAACGGGCAGACACGGCGCGCGGGGGCGCGATCCGGGGCCGGCCGGAGCGTCAGACATCGATGAAGACGGCGCGGAAATCATTCACGTTGGTGCAGGTGGGTCCGGGCGTGAGCAGGTCGCCGATCTTCTCGAAGAAGCCGGTCGAATTATTGGCGAGGAACTCGGCCGGATCGAGGCCGAGCGCGTGGGCCCGGGCCAGCGTGTCGGGGGTGACGAAGGCCCCGGCCGGGTCGGTGGCGTCGCCGCCGCCGCCATCGGTGCCGTCGGTGTCGCCGGCCACCGCGTGGATGTTCTCCGCCCCATCGAGCGCCGCGGCCAGCGCCAGCGCGAATTCCTGGTTCGGCCCGCCGCGGCCCTGGCCGCGCATGGTGACGGTGAGCTCGCCGCCGGACATCAGCACCGCGCGGGTGCCGGCCGCCTTCAGCTTCAGCGCCTCGGCCGCGTGCGCGGCCGCCACCTCGCGGGCCTCGCCCTCGAGATTGTCGCCGAGCAGGATCGGCTCCACCCCCCAGTCACGGGCCAGCTTCTCGGCGGCGACGAAGGAATCCGCCGGGCGCGCGATCAGCAGATACTCGGCATTGTCGAAGGCGGCGTCGCCGGGCTTGGGCGATTCGTTGGCGGGATCGCGCAGCGCCACCGCGATGGAGGCCGGAGGATCGATGCGGAAACGGGTCAGCACGTCCCGCGCCTCGGCAAGGGTCGAGGGGTCGGGCACGGTCGGGCCGGAGCCGATCACCGCCGGGTCGTCGCCCGGCACGTCGGAAATGGCGAGCGTCACCACTTTGGCCGGCTGGGCCAGCGCCGCGAGGCGGCCGCCCTTGATCCGGGAGAGGTGCTTTCGCACGGTGTTGATTTCGGTGATGTTGGCCCCCGAGCGCAGCAGCGCGCGGGTCAGCGCGCGCTTGTCGTCCAGCTCCACCCCGACCGCCGGGGCGATCCAGTTGGCCGAGGCGCCGCCCGAGAGCAGCACCAGCACCAGATCATCGGCGCCAGCGCTGGCGGCAAGGTCGATCGCCTTCTGCGCGCCCGCAAGGCCGGCGGCGTCCGGCACGGGATGGCCGGCCTCCACCATCTCGAGCTGCCGGGTGGGCCGGCCATAGCCATGGCGCGCCACGCCGATGCCGAGCAGGCGGGCGGGGTCGAAGCCCAGCGTGTCGAGGTAATGCCGCTCCGCCACTTCCAGCATGGAGCCGGCGGCCTTGCCGGCGGCCAGCAGGATCAGCCGGCCATCAGTGGGCGGCGGCGGCAGGACCGGCGGCAGGCAGGTCGAGGGATGAGCGGCGGCGACGGCCACCTTGAACAATTCGTCGAGAAACGCGCGCGGCGAACGATCCGTCATCTTTACTCCCCGTCCCCCCGCTTCACGCGGGTGCCCCTTGTCTTATAGTGAGCGCCGGCCCGGTAGGCGAGGCGACGCGAAACCGGCGTATTCCTATGGCACCGGAAGCCCCTCGTCACCATACCCCCTGCCCTTATCGCCGTCACAGCCCAGATGATGCTTCGTCGCACCCCCGGTGAAATCACGCCCGAATCCGCCCCGCAGCCGCCCGCCGCAGCGGAAGCCGAGGCTTATGCGCCGTTCGAGCGGATCGCCGGCGCGGCGGAGAGCGGGCTGATCCTGCTGTGCGACCATGCCTCGAATGACCTGCCGGCGGAATATGGCGACCTCGGCCTGCCCCGCGCCGAGCTGGAGCGCCACATCGGCTACGACATCGGCGCGGCCGGGGTTACCCGCGCCCTCGCCGCGCAGCTCGGCTGCCCGGCGGTGCTCACCCGTTTTTCCCGCCTGCTGATCGACCCGAACCGCGGCGAGGACGACCCGACCCTGGTGATGCGGCTGTCCGACGGCGCCGTCGTGCCCGGCAACCGCCAGGTCGACGATGCCGAGATCGCCCGGCGCATCGCCCGGTTCCACCGGCCCTATCACCGCGCCATCGAGGCGGAGATCGAGCGCATGCTGGGTGCCGGGGTGGTGCCGGCGCTGCTCTCCATCCATAGCTTCACCCCGGTGTGGCGCGGGGTGCCCCGGCCCTGGCATGCCGCCCTGCTGTGGGACCTCGACCCGCGCTTCGCCCGCCCGCTGATCGAGGCGCTGGCAGCGCCCGGCGACCTCGTGGTCGGCGACAACGAGCCCTATGACGGCGCGCTGCGCAATGACTGCCTGTACCGCCACGGCACCGCGCGCGGCCTGCCCCACGCGCTCATCGAGATCCGGCAGGACCTCATCGCCGAGCCGGCAGGGCAGATCGGCTGGGCCGACCGCCTCGCCGGGGTGCTGCCGGCGCTGCTGGCCGAGCCGGAGCTGCACCGCGTCAGCGCCTTCGGCTCGCGCACCGGCCCGGTCGCCCCCATCTTCACCTGAGGTTCCCTCATCGCCCGGAGGACGGCATGTCCGACACCACCACCCCCGCGCCCGCCGCCGAACTCGACGCGGCGACCCGCACCGAGCTCGAAGCGGCGGCGTTCCGCCGGCTGGTCGCGCATCTTTCCGCCCGCACCGACGTGCAGAACATCGCGCTGATGAATCTCGCCGGCTTCTGCCGCAACTGCCTCGCCAACTGGTATCTCGACGCGGCCCGGGAGCGGGGCATCCCGCTCGCCAAGGAGGCCAGCCGCGAGGTGGTCTACGGCATGCCCTATGAGGACTGGAAGGCGCGCTACCAGTCCGAGGCCGGCGCCGAGCAGCAGGCAGCTTTCGCCTCCCGCCGCCAGGACCCGCATTGAGGCAGACGCCGCTTAAGCCGATACCGCCGCCGCGCCGCCCGCCGCGCTACAACGCCGTGCCGGCGCCGCCCGGCGCATTCTGCCGTGGACGATCCGTCCGCGGCGCTTGACGGGGCGCGCTGCAGACGGATTCTTCCTGACCCTTTTTCACGAACGGAGCCGCCGGCCGCTTGGCCGGGCGGCGCCCGCGGGAGACCAGATGTCCGATATCCCCAACGACCAGCCGCTGTCCGACGCTGCCGCCGGCTTCGCCAAGGACCAGCTGAAATCCTTCATCGAGCGGATCGAACGCCTCGAGGAAGAAAAGAAGTCCATTGCCGACGACATCAAGGACGTGTTCGCCGAGGCCAAGGGCACCGGCTTCGATGTGAAGGCGCTGCGCGAGATCCTCAAGATCCGCAAGCAGGACGCTGACCAGCGCGCCGAGCACGAGGCCATCGTCGATCTGTATCTGCAGGCGCTCGGCATGGTCGGCTGAGCCGGCGGCACCGCGCATGTCCCTGAAACGCATGACGGGTGGACCATGGTCCACCCGTCATGCGTTTGGAGATGATGCCGGTTGAGAGAAAGCCGGCCGTTGATCAGTTGCTGGCGGTCCAGTAGCGGCGCGGCGGCAGCGGGGTGGCGCTGGCGAGGGTCACCACCGGCACCGCGACCACGGCGGCGCCGCTGAAGCGGGCGGTGTCGAGCCCGCCGGAGGCGTCGCGGCCGAAGCCGCCATCCACCACCTGCCGCGGGGCCGCGACGAAGGCGGCGAAGCGCCGGAGTTCCGGCGTCCGCAGCGTGGTGTCCCGCGCCACCGTCGGGCTGGAGAACAGCCGGCGGATTTCCGCCTGCGCCTCCACCGTCTGCGGCCGTGCGGTGGCATGGGCGGCAGCCGGACGGGCGTGAGCGGCGGGCTGGGCCGGGGCGTGGGCGAACGCCCCTGCAGCCGGCAGCACCGGGGCGACCGGCGCCTGCCCCGGCTGTGCCCGCGGGGCGACGAAGCTGCCGGCGGAGGCGTAGGACAGGGTGGTGCGGTCGACATCGACCGTCGGCGCGGCGGCAATCGGGCCGCCCGTGGTGATGAGGGCCGGGAGCCCGGCGGCCGGTGTCGCCGCGGCGACCTGCACGCCGGCAGCACCCGGACGCGCCGGCGGGGTGGGGATATTGGTCGGCACCGCGGCGGCGAGCGCGGCGGCTTCGGCGGCCGCCACGCTGAGAGCCTGTTCGCGCCCGGGATGGGCGACCGGCAGCGGCACATTGGCCGCGGCGACGGCCACCGGAGCGGCCTCGGCGGCCGGCAGGCTCGGCTTCGGTGCTGGCAGCGGCACCGTGGCGGCAGCGACCACCGCGGCAGCGGC
>CAZIXP010000016.1:26501-45828 GCA_964543245.1 uncultured Starkeya sp. | reverse complement strand
GGATAGCTGCCATCGTCGGGCGCGACCTGCCCGGCATTGTTGCCGCCGCGGCCATAGAATCCGCCGCCGCGCGAGTTTTCCCGCGCCGGTCCGCCCTGCGGCGCGCCGCCGCCACCGCCGCCGCGCAGCCAGTCACCGCGCAGGAAATTGAGGAAGGGGTTCTCGGCCCGGGCGACGCCCGCGGAAAGGCCGAGGACGGCGCAACAGGCCGTCACCCCGAGAAGTCGCGCGATCCTGACGCTCATGCTGTTCACCCGGCAAGCCCCCTTCTTTACCCCAAAACCGGCCGCGGGAAACCGGAGCCCGCGGCCTTCCTACCCTCAGCGCCCCGGCGCGGCGCCGCGGGGGCGGCATTTCCGTTGCGGAAGAAAGGGCTCTAGGCTGGGTCGGTCCGAACCGTTGCGCCGCCCGGCGCGGCCGCAGAGCCCGGCCGGACCCCCGAGGAAACGCAGCCGCCGGAGCACCGGCAACGCCAAGGAAATGCCCATGAATCTCGCCCGCCTGCTGAAGCAGCGCGCCGACAGCGCCCGCCCCGTCCGGGTCGGCCTGATCGGAGCCGGAAAGTTCGGCTCGATGTTTCTCGCCCAGCTCCGCACCACGCCGGGCCTGCACCTCATCGGCATCGCCGATCTCTCCGTCGACCGCGCCGCCGCCGCGCTCGCGCGCACCGGCTGGGACGTGAACGCGGCGCGGGCCGGATCGTTCACCGCGGCGCTGCGCGACGGCACCACCATGCTGACCGACGATGCCGGCGCGCTGATCGCGGCGGAGGGGCTCGACGTCGTGGTCGAGGCCACCGGCAGCCCCGCCGCCGGGGCGCGCCATGCCCTCGCCGCCATCGCCGCCGGGCGCCACGTCGTCATGGTGACGGTGGAGGCCGACGTGCTGGTCGGCCCGCTGCTGGCGCGGCGGGCGCGCGAGGCCGGCGTGGTCTATGGCATGGCCTATGGCGACCAGCCCGCCCTGGTCTGCGAGATGGTGGACTGGGCCCGCGCCTGCGGCTTCAGCGTGGTCGCCGCCGGCAAGGGGACGAAATACCTGCCGGCTTTCCACGCCTCCACCCCCGACACGGTGTGGCAGCATTACGGCCTGACGCCGGAGCAGGCGGCGCAGGGCGGCATGAACGCGCAGATGTTCAACTCCTTCCTCGACGGCACCAAGTCCTCCATCGAGATGGCGGCCATCGCCAACGCCGCCGGACTCGCCGCGCCCGCCGACGGGCTGCTGTTTCCGCCCTGCGGGGTCGATGACCTCGCCCGGGTGCTGCGGCCGCGCGCCGCCGGCGGGCTGCTGGAGCGGGCGGGGATGGTGGAGACCGTCTCCAGCCTGGAGCGCGACGGCCGCCCGGTGTTCCGCGACCTGCGCTGGGGGGTCTATGTGGTGTTCGAGGCGGAGGAAGGTCCGCCCGGCGACTATGCCCGCGCCTGCTTCCGCGAATATGGCGTCCTCACCGATCCCTCCGGCCGCTACACCGCGCTGTACCGGCCCTATCACCTCATCGGGCTGGAACTCGGCATCAGCGTCGCCAGCGCCGCGCTGCGGGGCGAACCCACGGGGGTGGCGGAGGCCTTCAATGCCGATGTGGTGGCGGTGGCCAAGCGCCCGTTGAAGGCGGGGGAGATGCTGGACGGCGAAGGCGGCTTCACCGTGTGGGGAAAAACGCTGCCGGCGGCCACCTCACTGGCGCGCGGCGGGCTGCCGATCGGGCTCGCCCATGGCGTATCCCTCACCCGCGACATCGCCGCGGGTGAGATCGTCGGCTGGTCCGATGTGCGCATCGCCGACAGCGATATCGTCCGGCTGCGGCGGGAGATGGAGGCCGCCTTCGCCCCCGCCCCCGGAACGCCGGCCGGCTGAAGCCACAGCGGCGATGCCCGGCAGGCCGCCGGGCATCGCCGCTGTGCGGTTCATGTCTCGCGCAGGCAGCAGCTATTCCTCGGGCAGGCGGTTGGCGACGCTGTCGTTGAGCGGTGCGCTCATCACCTCGCGGCCATCCAGCCCGCGGCCCTCGCCATGCTGCTTCTTGTCCCGGTTGGAGAGCGTCATGTGCTCCGGCACCCGGTCGGGGTCGGCCTCGGTGAGCGCGCCGGAGCCGTCATGCTTGCCCTGCGCGCCGGGACCGACATGCTTCCTGCTGGCATGCGCCATGGCATCCTCCTTTCACGCGGGCTGGCTGTCGCCCGATGTCACGCGGGCCGGCTGCCGCCGCCCTTCTTCTTCGCTTCATGGGTGTGGTGGCTGTCATTCTCGCCCCCGCCGCCGGAAACCGCGCTGCGGTGCGGCTTCTCGTCGTCGGATGGCGGCTTCTTCACCTCCAGCGGCGCCTTGGCGTTCTCATGGGAGGCGCCGGGGCCGCCCTGGCGGATCGTCGCGGGGTGTTTGGTCGATGTCGACATGGACGCCTCCTCAGCGGCGCTGCCTCAGCGGTGCTGCCTCAGCGGTCCTGCTGATAGCCCTGATGGGTGGTGTTCTGCTTCGTGTTGGCGGTCTGGCCCTGCTGGTCGGGGTTGCGGGCCCGCTCACGCGCGGGGCCGTCGGTGCGGGCCTCGGCGGCCTCGGCGAGCCCGGCAGAGGCAGGCCCCGTCGAAGCGGGACCCGTGAAAGCGGGACCTTTGTCGGAGCGGTTCTCCGGCGGCACGGGGGGAAGCTTGCTGGACATGGTGGTCGACCTCCTTGCGCTGCGCCCGCGGAGCGGGCGGGCCGGGCGCCGGGCTCACAGGGCCAGGGCGCCGACGGGGTGTCGCAGGTCAACCGGCGCGACGGGCGATCGTTCCCCGCCGCGCCTGAAAAGGCTGAAAAATGAAGGAGGTAGAGGGATGGCACCGCGGCTCGCCCCGCCGCGGGTTGCGCCTGTCGGGACGGCGCCCTTCGAGACGGCGCCCTTCGAGAAGGCGCCTCTCTGGACGGCGCCCTTTGGAACGGCGCCGCCTCAACCGGGCCGGCGGGTCGCCACGACCCAGTCCCGCGCGCGCTGCTCGGGATTGTCGTTCAGCAGCACGTCGGTGACGGCGCACACCGTGTCGGCGCCGGCGGCGAAGCAGCCCGCCGCGCGCTCCACCGTCAGCCCGCCAATGGCGACCAGCGGCACCTCGCCCACCCGCGCCTTCCAGGCGGTGATGCGCTCCAGCCCCTGCGGCGCCCAGCGCATCGCCTTGAGAATGGTGGGGTAGACCGGGCCGAGCGCGACATAATCGGGCGCGCAGGCCAGCGCGGTTTCCAGCTCCGCCTCGTCATGGGTGGAAAGCCCGAGCCGCAGCCCGGCGCGGCGGATCGCCGGCAGGTCGGCCACCGCGAGGTCCTCCTGCCCGAGATGGACGAAATCGCAGCCCTCCTCGATGGCGAGCTGCCAATAGTCGTTCACCACCAGCTGCGCCCCATAGCGCTGGCAATAAGCGCGGGCTTCCGCGATCTCCGCGCGAAGCGCCGGCTCCTCCATGCCCTTGGCGCGAAGCTGCACCAGCTTCACCCCCTGCGGCAGCAGGCGGGGCAGCCAGGCGGCGCGGTCGACGATGAGGTAGAACGGATCGAGGGCCATGGGCTCGGGGCTTTCAGCGGCGCGGGCCGGAGGCGACGCGGCAGGGACGGCGGCGGGAACGCCCCCGGGGAGGCCGGGAGGCGGGTTGGCGACTGCGGAGAGGCGGGGCCGGGTGGCGGGCGCGATCAGCCCAGCACCGCCCGCCCCATCACCGGCGTGGAGGGCGCCGCCATGTCGCGGGTTTCCATGGGATCGGCGAGGAACGCCTCGCGGCCCGCTTCCAGCGCCCGGGCGAAGGCCCGCGCCATCCGCGCGGGGTCGCCGGCCTTGGCGACGGCGGTGTTCAGCAGCACCGCATCATAGCCCATCTCCATCGCCGCGGCGGCGTGGGAGGGCAGGCCGATGCCGGCATCCACCACCAGCGGCACGCGGGGGAAATGCGCCCGCAGCGAACGCAGGCCATACGGGTTGTTCAGGCCCCGGCCGGAGCCGATCGGCGCCCCCCACGGCATCAGCACCTCGCAGCCGGCGGAGAGCAGCTTCTCCGCCACCACGAGGTCCTCGGTGGTGTAGGGAAACACCTCGAAGCCGTCGCGGCAGAGCAGGCGCGCCGCCTCGACCAGCCCGAACACGTCGGGCTGGAGGGTGTCGTCCTCGCCGATCACCTCCAGCTTCACCCAGGGGGTGCCGAACAGCTCGCGGGCCATCTCCGCGGTGGTGACGGCTTCCTTCACCGTCTTGCAGCCCGCCGTGTTGGGCAGCACCCGCACCCCGAGCTCCTTTATCATCTTCCAGAAGCTCTGCCCGGCAAGGCTGGCGCCGGATTCCCGCCGCAGCGACACGGTGACGATCTCCGCCCCGCTGAGGCGGATCGCGTCCGCCAGGATCGCGGGGGACGGATATTGCGCGGTGCCAAGCAGCAGCCGGGAGGAAAGCTGCGCGCCATAGACCTCCAGCACGTCCGGGGCGAGGCCCGGCTTCACGTTCATCGCGTCCATCTCATCCCCCCTGCATGGGTGCCAGGATCTCGACCCGGTCGCCATCGGCGATCGGGGTGGCCTCGCGCCGGGCCGCCCGCACCATCGCCCCGTTCACCGCGGTGGCGACGATCGCGTCGGCGAAGCCCAGCTCCGCCAGCAGCCCGGCGAGGGTGCGCGCCGTGGTCTGCGAGGCCTCACCATTCACGACGATCTTCATCCATGACCTCCGGGAAATAGGCGCCATCGAGAGCCACCTCCGCCGCGCGCCGGGCGAGAGCCGGCGCGGCGAGGAAGCCGTGGCGGTAGAAGCCGTTGACAAACACGGTGCGGCCCCGCTTGCGGATGCGCGGCAGGTTGTCGGGAAAAGCGGGGCGCACATCGGCGCCGATCTCAACGATCTCCGCCTCCCCGAAGGCGGGGTGGAGCTGGTAGACTGCCGAGAGCAGCTCCAGCATGGAGCGGCCGGTGACGCGGCCGCGCTCGTCATTCTCGATCGAGGTCGCCCCGATCATGAAGTGCCCGTCGCCGCGCGGCACCACATAGACCGGGATGCGGGGGTGCAGCATCCGCACCGGGCGCTTCAGCGCGATCTCGCGGGTGAAGAGCACCAGCATCTCCCCCTTCACCCCCCGGAGGTCGGCAAGGCGGTCGCGGGCGGAGAGGCCGCGGCAGTCCACCACGATGTCGGCCTCATCGGTCGCCGGGTCGGACTCATCATCCACCACACTGCACCCGAATTTGATCTCGACGCCATGCTCCGCCACCAGCTTTCCGGTGAGCGCGGCGAGCGCCTTGCGCGGCTCGAGATGGGCCTCGGTGGGGAAGAAAAGCCCCTGGTCGAAGCGCCCGGCAAGGTCCGGCTCGAGCGCCGCCAGCGCCGGCCCGTCGAGCCACTCGAACGCCTCGGTGCGGCGGGCAAAACGGCGCAGATCGGGCAGATCCCGCGGCGGGGCGAGCACGAGGCTGCCCTCTTTCGGCACGTCGGGCACCTCGCGGCGCCAATAGTCGAGGGATTCGAAGCCGAGCTCGGCCACCAGCGGCTCGGCGCTCTCGCGCTCGCACCAGGGCGCCAGCATGCCGCCGGCAAACCACGAGCAGCCCTGCCCAGTGCCTTGATTACGCTCGACAATCGTCACTTTGGCGCCGCGCAGGGCGAAGGCGTGGGCGCAGGTCAGCCCGGCAACGCCCGCGCCGACGACGGTCACGCGCGGGGCATTCGCCGCGCCGGCCGCGGTCGTCGATCTGTCATGGGCCTGTTCTGGAGACGTCATCCGCTCCTCCCTCCGCCAGTCCAAGCTGGATCAGGTTCAAAGGGTCGCCATGCCGCGGAAAGTGCCGCGCCGATGGCCTCTCAGCCTCCTGACGAGGCTCCCCTGGACGCATTGGATATAGTGCGTCGCCAGCCCGCTGTCACCCGCGCGCCATCATGTTTGCGGCGCGGATGTGCCCGGGCGACTGCGGCATGGCGGCGCTGGCGCGCCAATCTCACTCCCCGCGCCGCGCCTTGGCGGGCAGCATCACCACATTGTCCCGCCGCCGCCCCGCCGCCGCAAGGATGGCGTGCTCCAGCGTCTCGCGGCCGAAGGGCTTGCCAATACGAGGAATTTCGGGGTCCGCCCCTTCGGGGAGCTCGGCATAGCCGGTGCCGAGGATCACCGGCATCTGCGGCTGCCGCGCGCGGATCGCGGCGATGAGCTGGATGCCGGACATGCCGGGCATGGCCTGATCCGTCAGCACCACGTCGACCGGCGCGCCCGAATCCAGCGCCTCCAGTGCGGCCGCGCCGGAAATGGCTTCGGTGACGATGAAGCCGAGATCCTCCAGCATGGCGGCGGTGGAGCTGAGCACCAGCGGGTCATCGTCGACGACCAGCACGGCGATGCCGGACCTGCCGTCGCCGTCAGTCTCGGGAGCCGGCGGAGGCGCCGGCAGTTGCGCCGCGGGCACCATGGCGGCGAGCGGCAGCAGGATTTCCGCGGTCGTGCCTTCCCCGGGCCGGCTCTTCAGCAGCAGCCGCCCGCCGGACTGCGCGGCGAGCCCATGCACCATGGCGAGGCCGAGCCCGGTGCCCTTGCCGACGCCCTTGGTGGTGAAGAACGGCTCGGTCGCCCGCGCCAGCGTCTCTTCATCCATGCCCGCCCCGGAATCGCTGACGGAAAGGCAGAAATAGCGTCCCGGCGGCAGGGCGCCGCTCTCGGAATCGGTGGTTTCGGCGCCAATCTCCTCCTCCCGCGCGGCGATGACGATGGTTCCGCCCCCCGGCATGGCGTCGCGGGCGTTCACCGCCAGATTGAGCAGGGCCAGTTCGAGCTGGTTGGCGTCCACCCGGGCCAGCGGCAGGCCGAGGGGAAAGCGGGTCTCGATGCGCACGCTGGGCCCGATCGAACGGCGCAGAAGGTCCGCCATGCCGAGCACGAGGTCGGGCACGTCGACCGGCTCCGGCTTCAGATCCTGGCGACGGGCAAAGGCAAGCATGCGCTGGGTCAGGGCCGCGCCGCGCTGGGCGCCCTGAATGGTGTTGTCGATCAGCCGAAGCAGCCGGGGATCGTCGGGCGCACGCTTGCGGGCAAGTTCCAGATTGCCGAGGATCACCGCCAGCAAATTGTTGAAATCATGCGCGATTCCGCCGGTGAGCTGGCCGACGGACTCCAGCTTCTGGGCTTGCCGCAGCGCCGCCTCGGCCCGGCGGCGGGCGGTCACGTCGACCAGCCCGCACAGCGTGGTGAGGATGCGGCCATCGGCGTCGCGCAAGGCGATGGCGGACAGCACGCAATCCAGCACCCGGCCGTCCTTGGCGACGAGGCGGTACTCCGCCTCGCTGAGCTCGCCCTGCTGCTGCAGCCGCGGCCAGTGCTCCTCGTTGCGGCGGCGCGCCGAATCCGCGGTCATGAAATCGGTGAGTTCGTGGCCCAGCACCTCGGCCCGCTGATACCCCAGAAGACCGAGCCAATGGTCGCTCACCTGCTCGATCCGGCCCTGGGCATTGAGGGTGTGAAGCGGCAGCGGCGTGCGCTGGTAGAGCAGCCGGGCATGCTCCTCGCTGCGGCGCAGCGCCTCGGCCTCGCGCTCGGCCAGCACGGCGAACCGCCGATCATACATCGAAGCCATGATGGCGGCGCCGAGGATGACGAGGGTCGCCCCGGTCATCGCCATGCCCAGCAACAGGTGGTCGAGGCCGAGCGCGGCCTTTCCGGCCGTGGAATCGGGAAGATGCGGCGCGGCAAAGACAGTGCCGTGCATCGCGGTGTAGTGCATGCCGGCGACGCCGGCACCGAGCGCGGCGGCGGCCAGCAGCCGGTGGCGCAAGCCCTCCGCATGAAACGCCAGCCACAACCCGCCCGTCGAGGCGCCGATCGCGATCAGCAGGGCCGCGACGACATGGGCGAGGTCATGCTGCACGCTGGCGTTGAGCCGCATCGCCATGATGCCGAGATAGTGCATGCCGGCAATGCCGGCCCCCATGAACACGCCACCGGCGGCGAGATAGGCCAGCCGGCCGGAGCTGCGGCCGGCGATGAGGAAGCCGACCGACGTCGCCAGAACCGCGATGAGGAAGGACAGCAGGGTGCGGCCGGGATCGTAGGTCACGCCGCCCTCGAACCGGAAGGCGAGCATCGCCACGAAATGCATCACCCAGATGCCGCCGCCCATCACGCCAGCGGCTGAAACCAGCCAGACCAGCCGCGTGAGGCCGCGTGAGCCACGGATGCGTCCCGCAAGGTCGAGCGCGGTATAGCTGGCGGCCACCGCGATAACGGCGGACAGCACGACGAGCAGCGGATCGTGCCCTGCCACCGCATTCATGACTTCACACCCGCTGCCAGCACGGCCAGCCGACCTTCCCACATTGGCAACGCACACGCGGGGGCGCGCAGATCCTGCGAGCCCCCGCCCTCCGAGCCGCAGCCCTCCGAGCCCCTGCCCTTATCGTGTCCGAGAATGCGCCCATTCGCCAGCACTGGGAACCCGCGCGCGCGCAGCGGTCACGACGTGTCGTCGTCGGCGTGCTCGGGCTTGCCCTTGCGCTTGGTCGAGGCCAGTTCGTCGAGCTGCCGGGCGCTCATGGACTCATACATGGAGCGCGAGGCCCCCTTCAGATCCGATTCCTTCTGCTCGCCGCGCTTGGCCGCCAGGGCCGCACCGGCCGCCTTCTGCTGGGCCTTCGACTTGGCCGGCATGGAAGCCTCCTCAGGTCAGGAGAGATAGCCCAGCAGCCACAGACCGATGATGATCGGCAGCGGGATGCCGATGAGCCAGAGAAGTCCACCCTTGAACATGATCGCCTCCATTGCTGATGGCGTCTCAACCGGCCGGGTGGTGATTGGTTCCGGACGTCTGGCAAAAGCCGCACGAGGCGCCAGATATGGCTGCGGAGTCGGCCATCACGGCCGGCCAAAGACGAGGAGAGAACGTGCAGCGGAAGCCAAGCCATCCGTCCTTCCTGGGCATGTCGTTTCCCGGGGAGATGGGCACCCTGCTCGCCCTCTTCGCTGCGGCGGCGGCGCTGGTCGGCTTCGCCGCCATTGCCGACGAGGTGCTCGAAGGAGAAACCCACGGCTTCGACGAGGCCCTGCTGCTCGCCTTCCGAAACCCCGCCGACCACGCCGACCCGATCGGGCCGGCTTGGCTGGAGATCATGATGCGCGACATCACCGCGCTCGGCAGCACCTCGGTGCTGACGCTGGTGACGCTCATCGCGGTCGGCTTTCTGTTGATGGCGCGACGGCGGGGGGCGGCGCTTCTGGTGACGCTGTCGATCGCCGGCGGCACCGCGCTGAGCCTCGCGCTCAAATCCGGATTCGACCGGCCGCGCCCCGATCTCGTCGCCCATCTCGTGGACGTCCATACGCTGAGCTTCCCCAGCGGGCACGCCATGCTCACTGCCGTGACCTTCCTGACGCTTGGCGCGCTGCTCGCCCGCACCCAGCGCTCACGGCGGCTGCGGGCCTATATCGTCGGGGTCGCGCTGTTCCTGACCCTTCTGGTGGGATCGAGCCGGGTCTATCTCGGCGTCCACTGGCCGACCGATGTGCTGGCGGGCTGGTGCGTCGGCAGTGCCTGGGCGCTGATCTGCTGGATGACGGCGCTGTGGCTGCAGCGGCGCGGCGAGATCGAGCCGGAAACTGGCACCCCGGACAGCGAGCCTGTCACCCCCGCGCTTGCCTCAACCCCGACGGAAGGCCGAGGCGGGGCCACCGCGAAGTAGAGTTGTCGCACGCCGCGCCGGCGCTATGATCAGCGGCGCGTCGCGTCAGCCGGCGCATGGGTGGAGGAAAGCAATGACCAAAAAAGCGCCCGAAGGGCTCCTCATCGCCGAAATGGGCGTCATCGAAACGGTCGAATCCGACAACATCCTGCGCTGGGATGGCGACGTGCTCTATGTCGAGCAGGACATCTACCACAATGGCCAGCTGGTGCATCGCAAGTACAAGCGCCGGGTGACCAAGGATGTCGCCCGCGCCGTGCTCGCCATGGCCGGCGTGACGCACTGAACCTTACCACGGCTCCACGGCTTCCGGGCCCACCTCACTGCGGGATGAGCACCGCCAGCAGGATGAGGCCTATGCCGGTCAGCGCGGCAAGGAAGGCGCAGGAGCGCAGATAAGGCACGCCCAGCGCGTAGAGCGGGACATAGATCAGCCGCGCCAGCAGGTAGAGCGCGGCGCCGGCCATGGTCAGCGCACCCTCCCGCCCGGCGACATGGGCGATGAGAATGCCGCCGATGAAGACCGGCAAGGTTTCCAGCAGGTTCGCCTTGGCCCGCTCCAGCCGGGCCGTCAGCTTTCCCGGCGGCGGTGCGGGTTCGTCGCGCGGGCCGGCATTGTAGGCCATGCCTGTTTCGCGGTTTCGAAGAAGAGCCGGCAACATGATCTGCACAATGGCCAAAACCAGCGCCCAGCCCAGCATTGTGAGTTCAAAGGTCATCTTTTTCGGCCTTCCGCCTTGTCTCGCCCTGATTCCGCGTTAACTAGTTACGTCTGGTCCCCTGCCGCGGATCCGGCAGGGAGAGACGAAAGATGGCGACAACGAAGGCGAAGCTGCGGAAGCTCTCGAATGGCCGTCCTCTCCGGCAGGTCGCCGCGCTGCCTTATCGTCGCGACGAAAACGGCCGGATCGAGATTCTGATTCTCAGCTCGCGGGAGACGCGGCGTGCCGTCATCCCGAAGGGATGGCCGATGAAGGGCCTGAAGGACTGGAAGGCCGCCGAGGTGGAGGCCCGCCAGGAAGCGGGCGTCATCGGGACGGTCGGCCGGAAGAAATGCGGCGAGTTCGTCTACTGGAAACGGCTCGATGCCGTGTTCGCCCTCGTCAGGGTCACGGTCTATCCGCTGCTTGTGCGCCGCCAGCTTGCCGACTGGCCCGAGCGCCATGAGCGCGTGCAGAAATGGCTCGCCCCCGACGACGCGGCCCGGCTCGTCGACGAGCCGGACCTCGCAGGGGTAATTCTCGATGTCGCGGCGGGGCTGGCAGGTGGGACGTCCGCTGAAGCCAAGGCTGGACCAGCCGCGCCTCGGAAAAAGGCCGTGTCACCGGGAGCGGATGCCCCGCCTCAGCCGCCCCAGCCAGCCCGGGGCGCCGGCTGAGTCTCATTCGGGATGCTCATGGTGGTGACACGGTAGACCACCGAGCCGTCAGGGAGCGCCCTTGAAGGTTGCCCCCGACGACGCCCGCGAGTCGATGACGGGCCGTCAGTCGATGACCTGCACCACCCGATGGGTCTGGGGGTCGACCAGCACGGTGCGCTCGTTCACCACGGTGTAGCGATAGCGGGTGTCGCCATATTCGGCCGGCACCTCGTAGTAGCGCACGCCCGTCGCCGGCAGTTCGGAGCCGACCACGACGTCGCGGTCATAGCGATAGGACGGCACGCGCTCTTCCTCCACCACATAGGTGTGGAAGCGGGAGCGCTGGTCCTCGGAGATGCCGCCGACCACGGCGCCGGCAACGCCGCCGACCACCGCCCCGACCGGCCCGCCGACAAGCGCACCTCCGACCGCGCCGGTGGTGGCACCCGCGGCGACTCCAGCGCCGTCCTGCGCACTGGCCGCGGCGGGAATGGCTAGAAGAATCGCGCTGGCAAAGATGGCTTGGCGTATCATGTTCGTCTCCTCTTATCCGCCGACCCGGATGTGCTTCTCAACGTCGGCTCTTCTTCTTCGTTCCCTTTCGATCTCGGAGGCGACGCATGCTTCTTCCCGGCGCTTTCCTGCCACGGAAACGCCACAGCACTTGAGTGAGCAAGCAACGTAGACGTTGGCCGGCTCGCGCGACCCGTCAGCCGGGTCGCGCGAAAACGCGTCAGTCGGCGCCGTGGGCGGCGGGCTGGCCGGAACGGAACAGCCGTCCGCGCTCGCCGATCAGCACCAGCACCAGGGCCGCGCAGCCCAGCACCGCAAAGCCCGTGGCGAGGGGAAGCGTGGTGCCGTCGAAATGCTGGCCCAGCGCGAAGCCCAGCAGCGCGCCGCCGACCGTGCTGACGAAGCCGATCAGCGAGGAGGCGGTACCCGCGACATGGCCGACCGGCTCCATCGCGATGGCATTGAAGTTCGAGGCCATCAGGCCGAAGCAGAACATCAATCCCGACTGCAGAGCCGCGAAGACCCAGAGCGACTCATGGCCCGTCGCCGCCGCGAGGCCGTGGACCATCGCAACCACAATGAAGCCGAGCAGCGCGGCGTGAGACACCCGGCGCATGCCCAGCCGGCCGACGATCCGGGCGTTCAGCAGCGACGACAGCGCCATGAAGAACGCGATCAGCGCGAACACCGTGGTGAACAGGTGCGGTGCGTGGAAGGCGTCGGCAAAGACCTGCTGCGCCGAGTTGATGAAGCCGAACAGGCAGCCCATCGCCATCGTCATCGCCAGCGAATAGAACACCGTCACCCGGCTGCCGAGCACCGTGCCCGCGGCGTGGCGAATGCCGGCGAGCGAGATCGGCGTGCGGTCCGCGGGGTTCAGCGTCTCGGGCAGCTTCAGCAGAACCCAGCTCAGCGTCACCACCCCGAACAGCACCAGCAGCCCGAAGATGCCGCGCCACGGCGCGAACAGCAGGATGAGCTGCCCGATGCTCGGGGCGAGGATCGGCACCGCCAGGAACACGATGAAGGCCAGCGACATCACCCGCGCCATCTGCCGGCCGGAATAGCAGTCCCGCACGATGGAGGTGGCGAGCACGCGGGTCGCCGCGGCGCCCACGCCCTGCAGCACGCGCGCCACCATCATCACCGCAAAGCTCGGCGCGAACATCGCGGCGACGGAGGCCACGGTGTAGAGCACCAGCCCGACGATCAGCACCGGCCGCCGGCCATAACGGTCGGACAAGGTGCCGTAGATGATCTGGGCCCCGCCGAAGCCGAGGAGATAGGCGGTGACGACGAGCTGGACATGATTGCCCGCCTCGATGCCGAGCGCGGCGCCGATGCCGGGCAGTGCCGGCAGCATCGAATCGATCGCCATGGCGTTGGTCGCCATCAGCGAGGCGATGAAGGCCACGAAGACACCGAAGGACATGCCGTGAAGGGGTGCGGCCTCGGCGGCCGGGGAAGACGAGACGGAAGCCGGAGCGGACATTGGAACTTTCGAAGAGGCTTGGGAACTTTCGAAGAGGCTTGGAAAGGTTCGAAGAGCGCTGGCGGGAAACGCCGCACGGCGCCGAGCGCGTTATGCCCCAATTCCCGGCCGATCCCTACCCCCGCCGGATGAATGAATGCATCCACCGCCGCATGGCCGGCTCGCCGCCGGCGACGGTGCTACCTATATGCCTGCGATATCAGCCCGCTCGACCGGAGAGTTCCATGCCCCACCCCGCCTTCGCCGCTTCGAATGTTGCCGTCGTCACCGGCGGCGCCTCCGGCATCGGCTTCGCCGCCGCCGCGCGCTTCGCCCGGATGGGGCTGCGGGTCGCGGTGGCCGATCTTCCCGGCGAAAGGCTGCAGAGCGCGGGCGCGGAGCTGGTGGCGCTGGCGCCGGGGGGCGCCGGTTCCGTCATCGCCGTTCCCACCGATGTCAGCCGCCGCGCCGATGTCGAGCGGTTGCGCGCCGAGGTTCACGCCGCCTTCGGCCCGCCGCAGATCGTCATGAACAATGCCGGCACCCAGCCCGGGAGCAACGTCTTCGGCCCGACCGCGAACTGGGAACGGGTCATCGCCACCAATCTGTGGGGCGTCGTCCATGGCGCGCAGGTCTTCGCGCCGGACATGGCCGCCTCCGGCGCGCCGGGCCTCATCATCAACACCGGCTCCAAGCAGGGCATCACCACCCCGCCCGGCGATCCCGCCTACAACGTCTCGAAGGCGGGCGTGAAGGTGTTCACCGAAGCGCTGCAGCACGAGCTGCGCAACCGGCCGGGCTGCCGGGTCAGCGCGCACCTGCTGATCCCCGGCTTTGTTTTCACCCCCCTCACCGCGAACGGACGCGCGGAGAAGCCGGCGGGCGCCTGGACCGCCGAGCAGACGGTCGATTTCATGATGGCGGCCCTGCAAGCCGGGGATTTCTACATCCTGTGCCCGGACAACGAGGTCGACCGGGCGCTCGACGAACGCCGCATCCTGTGGGCCGCCGGCGACATCGTCGAGAACCGCCCGCCGCTCTCGCGCTGGCACCCCGACCATGGCGACGACTTCGCCGCCTTCGTCGAGGCCGGCCGCGCCCGCACCGAGGCGGATGAGGGGCTGGAGGTGGCGGCTCTCAACGCCTCCAACGACGACTGAGGCCGCGACCGCGGGGACCCGTCGGCGGCGCTCACACCCCGATCGGCATATGCTCCGGGCTGCGGCTGACCGCGCGCGGAGCGACGATCTCCTTCCAGGTCGACAACGCCCGGTTCACCGCCGGGAAGGCCGGCCGCGGCACGAAGCGCCCGCGGCCCGGACGTGGCGTGTGGTTGCACCCCTCGGCATAGACCACCTCGCCGCGCGAGAGCGTGTAGCGCGGCAGCCCACGCACCTCGATGCCCTCGAAGACATTGTAGTCAATGATGGATTTCTGCCGGGCGGCCGAAATGGTCTTGGACAGGGCGGGGTCCAGTACCACGAGGTCGGCATCCGCCCCCGGCAGGATCGCGCCCTTGCGGGGGTAGATGTTGAGGATGCGGGCGATGTTGGTCGAGGTCACGGCGACGAACTCGTTCGGCGTCAGCCGGCCGGTTTCCACACCGCGGGTCCATAGCATGGGCAGCCGATCCTCCAGCCCGCCGGTGCCATTGGGAATGCGGGTGAAATCTCCGAGGCCCATGCGCTTCTGCGCGGTGGTGAATGCGCAATGGTCGGTGGCGACCACCTGCAGCGAACCACTCGCCAGCCCCGCCCACAGCCCGTCCTGATGCGCCTTGTCGCGGAAGGGCGGCGACATCACCCGGCGTGCCGCGTGGTCCCAGTCGGGGTGGCTGTAGACGCTTTCATCGAGGGTGAGATGCTGGATCAGCGGCTCGCCATAGACCCGCATGCCCTTCTGCCGCGCCCGGCGGATCGCCTCATGCGCCTGCTCGCAGGAGGTGTGGACGATGTAGACCGGAACGCCGGCGGCGTCGGCGATCATGATCGCGCGGTTGGTGGCTTCCCCCTCGACCTCCGGCGGACGCGAGAAGGCATGCCCCTCCGGCCCGGTGATGCCCTCGGCCAGCAGCTTCTGCTGGAGAGCGGCGACGATGTCGCCGTTTTCGGCATGGACGAGCGGCAGGGCACCCAGCGCGGCACAGCGCTGGAACGAGGCGAACATCTGGTCGTCATTGACCATCAGCGCGCCCTTATAGGCCATGAAGTGCTTGAAGCTGTTGATGCCGCGCGCGATCACCTCCGGCATGGCGTCGAAGATGGCGCGGGACCAGCCGGTGATGCACATGTGGTAGGAATAGTCGGCGCAGGCCTGCCGCGTGGCCTTAGCCTCCCACGCCGCCAGCGCGCCCATCAGGTCCTCGCCATCGGGAATGACGAAATCCACCACCAGCGTGGTGCCGCCCGACAGCGCGGCGAAGGTGCCGCTCTCCCAGGTTTCGGCGGCATGGGTGCCCATGAAGGGCATCTCCAGATGGGTGTGGGGGTCGATGCCGCCGGGCATGACATAGGCGCCGGCGGCGTCCAGCACGGTGTCGCCGGAAAGGTCCGGCCCGATCGCGGCGATGGTCTCGCCCTCGATCAGCACGTCGGCGTCATAGGAGCGGTCGGCGGCGACGATGGTGCCACCCTTGATGACGACGCTCATGCGGTCCCTCACACAATCTCTGCGGTTTCGAGCACGGCATGGAGCAGCACATCGGTGCCGGCCGCCGCCCATGCCGGGGTGATGGTCTCGTCCTCATTGTGGCTGAGCCCGTCGACACAGGGGCAGAAGATCATCGCCGAAGGCACGACCCGGTTCATCCAGCAGGCGTCATGGCCGGCCCCGGAGACGATGTCGCGGTGGGTGTAGCCGAGCCGGGCGGCGGCCTCGCGCACGCGTCCGACCAGCGCCGGATTGAACGCCACCGGGTCGAAGCCCTGCACCTCGTCGACCGAAAGGCCGAGCCCCATCTCGGCCGCGATCGCCGCCGCGCCCTCGCGAAGCTCCGCCTCCATGGCGAGGAGCACGGCGAGATCGGGGTGACGGAAATCGACCGTGAGCACCGCCTTGCCGGGAATGATGTTGCGGGAATTGGGATAGACGTCGAGCTTGCCGACCGCCCCCACCGCCAGCGGCGGGTGGCTCCAGGCGATGCGATCCACCAGTTCCAGGATCCGCGCGGCACCGAGGCCGGCATTCACCCGCTTCGGCATCGGGGTGGAGCCGGTGTGGGCGTCGCGGCCGGTGAGGGTGATCTGGATCCAGCGCAGGCCCTGGCCATGGGTGACGACGCCGATGTCGAGGCCCTCATCCTCGAGGATCGGCCCCTGCTCGATGTGCAGCTCGAAATAGGCGTGGGCCTTGCGGGCGCCCACCGGCTCCTCGCCCTTGAACCCGATGCGCTCCAGTTCGTCACCCAGCACCTTGCCCTCGGCATCGGTGCGGCCATAGGCGAAGGCGAGGTCGTAGACACCGGCATAGACGCCGGAGGCCACCATGGCGGGAGCGAAGCGGGCGCCTTCCTCATTGGTCCAGTTCACCACTTCGATCGGGCGGCGGGTACGGATGCCGAGATCGTTCAGGGTGCGCACCACCTCCAGCGCCCCGAGAACGCCGAGCACGCCGTCGAACTTGCCGCCGGTGGGCTGGGTGTCGAGATGGGAGCCCAGCATCACCGGCAGCGCCTCGGGGTCGGTTCCCTCGCGGCGGGCGAACATGGTGCCCATGGCATCGATCCCGAGGACGAGGCCGGCTTCCTCGCACCAGCGGGCGAACAGCAGGCGGCCCTCGCGGTCGCTGTCGGTCAGGGTCTGGCGGTTGTTGCCGCCGCGCAGGCCCGGCCCGATCGTCGCCATCTCCATCAGGCTGTCCCACAGTCGTTCGCTGCGGATGCGGAGATTGTCGCTGGGCACGGGCATTTCGGAACTCCTGAGCGTCACTGCCGCCGATTTGGGCGTGCGCGTCAGATTGGCAGAGGCTGACCTTCTCCGGCAAGGCGGGGCCACAGCATTCTTCTTGCCCGCGCGCACGCTCGACACGAGCAAAGGCTCTGGCGTTCAGCCCCAAATAGGCGACACTGGTGTCGAACCGGCACGGGACAAGGGGGACGCGGCCATGTTCAACCCGACGACGCTTGTAGGCTTTCACACCTGGCTCAGCCTGATCGGCATCGCCACCGGCATTCCGGTGGTCGCGGCCCTGCTGGCCAACCGGACGGCGGCGGGGTGGACCGCCGCCTTCCTCATCACCGCCATCGGCACCAGCGTCACGGGCTTCCTGCTGCCCTTCACCATGGTGCTGCCCTCGCACATCGTCGGCGCGCTTGCGCTGGTGGTGCTGGCGGTGGCGCTGGCGGCGCGGTTCGCCTTCCGGCTGGCGGGCCTCTGGCGCGGCATCTATGCGGCCTGCCTGGTGGTGAGCCTCTATCTGCTGGTCTTTGTCGGTGTGGCGCAGGCCTTCGCCAAGATTCCCGCGCTCAACGCGCTGGCGCCGACGCCCGCAGACCCCGCCTTCGGCGCCGCGCAGGGGGTGGTGCTGGTCGTGTTCGGCGCCATCGGCTTCCTGAGCGTGCGCCATTTCCGGTCCACGCTCAGCCCGGCACGCTAGAAAATTGGCGAGCGAAGCGCGCTGCGCTTCGCGCGACCAACATGCGCCTTGACAGTGAACCAGAGCGCGATCCGGGCAAGGCGAAGACGTTTGCCCGGTGAAGCCCTCTCTCGCCCCGGCGCGTGGCCGATCAGAGCGCGCAGCCCTCTGATCGGCGCGGCTCTCCCGCGATCAGAACTTCGGCGGCTCCATGTCGAGCGGGGGGAGATCCGCGGAAGGCAGGTTTAGCTCGATATGTGAGGGGTCGACGGTGGGACCGCCGCCGATCCAGTACGTCACCGATTCCGGCCACATGATCACGATGACCACAAGGATCAGCTGCATGGCCAGCCACGGGATGGCGCCCCAGTAGATCTGCGAGGTCTTGATCGAGGGCGGCGCGATGCCGCGCAGGTAGAACAGGGCGAAGCCGAAGGGCGGGTGCATGAAGGCGGTCTGCATGTTCACGCACAGCAGTACGCCGAACCAGATGAGATTGATGTCCAGCTTCACCGCCACCGGCACCAGCAGCGGGATGATGATGAAGGCGATTTCGAAGAAATCGAGGAAGAAGGCGATGAAGAAGACGAAGACCTTGACGAAGATCAGGAAGCCGACGCGCCCGCCGGGCAGCTGAGCCAGCAGGTGCTCGATCCAGCGCGAGCCGTCCATGCCCTGGAAGACGAGGCTGAACACCGTCGCGCCGATGAGGATGAACACCACCATCGAGGTGAGCCGCATGGTCGAGGCCATGGCCTGCCGGATCAGCGGCCAGGTGAGCCGGCGGTGCAGCGCCGCCAGCACGATGGCGCCGACCGCGCCCATGGCGCCGGCCTCGGTCGGGGTGGCAAGGCCCAGCGCCAGCGTTCCGAGCACCAGCGCGATCAGCACGATCGAGGGCACCATGCCCCACAGCACCTGGCGGATCAGCGGCCAGCCGCCCTCCCCGATCGCCTCGGGCGGCAGCGGCGGCATCGAGGCCGGCTTGATGAAGGACAGCACCAGCACATAGGCGAGGAAGAGCAGTACCTGCAGAATCGAGGGGCCGATGGCGCCGAGATACATGTCGCCGACCGGCTTGCCGAGCTGCTCGGCCAGCACGATGAGCACCAGCGAGGGCGGGATGAGCTGGGTGATCGTGCCGGAAGCCGCGATGACGCCGGTCGCGAGCTTCTGGTCGTAGCCGTAGCGCATCATCACCGGCAGCGAGATCACGCCCATCGCGATCACCGAGGCGGCCACCGTGCCGGTAATCGCGCCGAGGATCGCGCCCACGATGATGACGGCGTAGGCGAGGCCACCGGGCACCTTGCCGAACAGCTTGCCGGTTCCCTCCAGCAGGTCCTCCGCCAGCCCGCAGCGCTCGAGGATCGCGCCCATGAAGGTGAAGAACGGGATGGCGAGCAGCAGGTCGTTGGAGATGATGCCGTAGAAGCGGAACGGCAGGGCCTGCAGGAAGCTGGGGTGGAAGTGGTCGGTCAGGATTCCGAGCGTGCCGAAGAACAGCCCCACCGCCACCAGCGAGAACGCCACGGGAAAACCCGCCAGCATGAAGCAGATCATACCGCCGAACATGAGCGGGGGCATTATGCCGTGAGAAAACATGCGCAGCTCGTCGGGTTTTCAGGAGATGAAGGGGCGCGGCGGACGGGAGCGCTTTACTGCAGCGGCTTCTCGTAGTCGGTCTCGATCTCCAGCAGCCCGCGCAAGGCGGCGACCACCGAGCCGGAGGCGCTGCCTGCCGAGGCCT
>CAZIXP010000016.1:0-26491 GCA_964543245.1 uncultured Starkeya sp. | reverse complement strand
GGCGATGCGCTTGATCAGCTCCGAGATGCCCTGCACCGTGAGCAGGGCAAAGCCCAGCGGCAGCAGCAGCTTGGCCGGCCACAGGATGAGGCCGCCGGCATTCTGCGACACCTCGTCCGAGATGAGGGCCTGCCAGAAAAACGGCCAGCTCAGCAGCGTGAGGTAGATGCCGGCCGGGATCAGGATCAGCGTGAAGCCGGCGGCGTCGAGCCACAGCCGGCCCCGCGGCGACAGCATCATATAGACGAGGTCGACCCGCACATGCTCGTTCATCTTCAGCGTGTAGGGGGCGCCCAGCAACACCACGGCACCGAACAGGTACCACTGGATCTCCAGCAGGCCGTTGGTGCTGTAGCTGAAGATATACCGCACGGTGGCATTGCCGGCGCTGATGAGGCAGGCAGCGAGGACGCAGTAATCCGCAACACGGCCGAAACGTTCGTTGAACCAGTCGATGGCTCGACTGATGGCGAGCAGCGCTCCCATTCCGGCATCCCCCCTCATGACCGCCCGGGCCGTTGCATCGGCCCTGTTCCTGCATCGGCGCAAGATAGACGATCGGCGGAGCCAAGATAAGCCTTCCGGCCTAAGACCTTCTACCGTGCCGCCGGGTCAGGCGGCGAACCGGGCATCGCTCCCCCTCGCGGAAACTTTCCGGGAAACATGCGGCGTCCGGCGCGTTGTCCTCGGCGCGGCACCGCGCGCGGCACAGAAGGAGAGCGCCATGTCCGCCCCGTCTCCAACCAGGAACCTGCAGAACCTCGCGGCGGACGAGAACCCGCCGATTGCCGGCTCGCCCTTCCCCTCCGAAGCGAAGGTGCCGTCCAAGGACGCGCCGAAGCCGCCGGAGGACGAGAAGGAAGAGCGTAGCGAAGCCGAGATCGACGACACCATCGAAGACAGTTTTCCGGCCAGCGACCCGCCTTCCTACACCGGCACGACCGGCGTGAAGGCGGATGACTGAACCCGAGGAGAGGTGAAATGAACGACGCGTATAACGGCCACAAGGGCGAGGCCGGCACGTTTACCGATGACAAGAAGCCGGCTCAGCCGGGTCCGTCGCAGGAGCAGGCTGGCAGCAAGCCGCCGAAATCCGTGCCCGCGGGCAACCCGCTGAGCAGCGGCGAGCGCACCGAACCCACCGATACGCCGCGCTGAGGCGCCGGCTCAGGCGGCGGGGGCATCGGCCCCCGCGCCTGCGCCCCGCCCGGCCTCGGCGAACTGGGCGCGGTGCAGCCTCTGGTAGAGGCCACCGCGCGCCAGCAATTCCTCATGCCGGCCTTCTTCGGCGATGCCCTCTGCCGTCACCACCACGATGCGGTCGGCGTTGCGGATGGTGGCGAGGCGGTGGGCGATGACCAGCGTGGTCCGGCCGCGCGAGAGTTCGTCCAGCGACTGCTGGATCTCCCGCTCCGTCTCCACGTCCAGCGCCGATGTCGCCTCGTCGAGGATGAGGATCGGCGGGTTCTTCAGGAAGATGCGGGAGATGGCGAGACGCTGCTTCTGCCCGCCGGAAAGCTTCACGCCCCGCTCCCCCACGATGGTGTCGAGACCTTCCGGAAGCGCAGCGATCATGCCGTCCAGCCGTGCCGCGCGTGCCGCGGCGACGATCTCCCCCTCGCCGGCGTCGAGCCGGCCATAGGCGATGTTCTCGCGGATCGTGCCGCCGAAGAGGAAGACATCCTGCTGCACAATGCCGATCTGGCGGCGCAGCGAGGCCAGCGTCATGTCGGCGATGTCGATCCCGTCGATGGTGATGCGGCCGGCGTCGATCTCGTAGAAACGCGGCAGCAGAGAGAGCAGTGTGGTCTTGCCCGCCCCCGAAGGGCCGACAAACGCCACCGTTTCGCCCGCCCGCACCGCCAGATCCACGTCCCTCAGGATGGGGCGATCCGGGGTGTAGCCGAACCGCACGCCCTGGAAACGTATATCGCCACGGAGATGCGCGACATCACGGGCGCCGGGACGGTCGGCGATGTCGGGCTCGGTGGCCAGCAGGTCCTGATAGCGGCGGAAGCCGGCGATGCCCTTCGGGTAGGTTTCCATCACCGCCGCGATCTTGTCGAGCGGACGGTAGAACACCGCGACCAGCAGCAGGAAGCCGACGAAGCCGCCGATCGACAGGCCGCCCTGCACGACATACCACGCGCCCGCCACCAGCACGACGATCTGCACGAGCCGCATCGCCATGTAGTTGAGCGCCTGGCTGCCGGCCATCAGCCGGTAGGCATCGAGCTTGGTGGCGCGGTAGCCGGCATTGTGATGGGCGAAGAGCGCGCGCTCATGCGCCTCGTTGCCGAAGGCCTGCACCACCCGGATGCCGCCGATATTCTCTTCCAGCCGCACGTTGAACGCGCCGACGCGGCTGAACTGCGCCTGCCAGTTGCGCGTCAGGCGGCTGCCATAGCGGGCAACCAGCAGCGCCGTCAGCGGCACGATAAGCGCGGTGAGGAAGGCGAGCGGGGGGTGGACCCACAGCATCAGCGCAAAGGCACCGACGAAGGTCATCACCGCGATGAACAGGTCTTCCGGGCCGTGATGGGCAACCTCGCCGATCTCCTCGAGATCCTTGGTGACGCGCGCCACCAGATGGCCGGTCTTGTAGTTGTCGTAGAAGCGGAAGGAGAGCTTCTGCAGGTGTTCGAACGCCCGCTGGCGCATCTCCGTCTCGATGTTGATGCCGAGCACATGGCCCCAATAGGTCACCACCGCCATGAGGCCGGCATTCACCACGAACACGACGAGAAGCCCGGCGGCGCCCAGCAGAACGAGCTGCAGATCGCCCTGCGGCAGCAGCACGTCGATGAACGCCTTCATCGCGATGGGGAAGCACAGCTCCAGCACCCCGGAGAGCACTGCGCAGCCGAAATCGAGCAGGAACAGCGCGCGGTGCGGCCGGTAATAGGCCAGAAACGCCTTCAGCATGCCCGACCGGGCAGAGCCCAGCGTGGAGGACGTCGCCATCGATGTTCGGTTCCGATCGTTGGCGCTCTCCGCCGGCGCGGAGAGGCGGCTATGCCCCCACGCCGCTGTGTTTACCCGCCGGGGCGGCAGCCGCAAGCCGGGTCTTGCGATTTCAACCGATGCCGCAACGTCAGGTGACGCCGCGAAAGCACAGCTCCCGACCGTGCGATGCGCTGCCGGCGGGTGCGGGCGCGGGCACGCTTTGCCTGCGGCGTCACGCGGGCATATAGGGTCGGAAGGCCGAGACGTCGGTGCCGCAGTCCGGGCAGCGCCAGCCGCTCGGCAGCGCGGCGAAGGATGTACCCGACGGCACGCCATCCGGCCGGCCGGACTTCTCCTCGTCATAGATGTAGTAGCAGCCGCGGCAGATGAAGCGACGGGCCGAGGGCGCGGCGGCCGCCGCTCGGGTCGCGGCCTCCGGCGCGAGGCCGTGCGCTCCGACCGACGGGGCTGCGAACGGATCGCCCACCACCACCTTCCCGCCCTTCTTCGTCACCAGATAGACCCCGAGATCCTTGTGCCCGAAGGCCGCCCGCAGGCTGCCGGGGATATCGAGGTCGCGCCGCCCGGTGGCCGGGTTCACATTGGTGGCGCCGCAGCGCCCGTTGCGGCGGTCCACCCGGAACACGGCATCGCCCAGCCGGATGTCACTGCCGATCCAGTCGAACTCCTGCCATGGCCGGACGCCGTCTATGTAGAAATTGGCCCGGAACCGCAGGGGATCGATGGTTTGGCCCCATTTTTCCTCGAGGCTGCGCACCGTGGCGAGGTTGATGAGGGACAGCACATTGTCCGGCTTGTCCATGAAGTGGCCGGTCCGGCTGCGCACCAGCGTCGGCGGCTGGCTGAGCGAGGGCACGCGCCGGTGGATGAAGGTCTCCAGCTCACGGCGGCCGCTCGCCGTCTCGAGATCGACGCACAGCACCTCGTCCGCTCCGGACCAGGCCCGCAGGAGCATGGTCTCGGGGTCGAGATGGGTGCGCACCTCGGCCAGCCCCTCGTCCAGCATCAGCATGACGAACAGGCCCTTCTTGGCCCATTGCGGATCGTAAGGGTCCACCGGCACGCCCGGCCGCGCCAGCGCGAACAGGCGGTCGAAGGGAAAGGGCCGGCCCGGCTCCAGCTCGATGCCGGAGACGGGTTGGGCGCTCAGTCCCTTGATCGGGTAGCGATAGATTCCACGCACGCGCTGCATCGGCCTCTCCGACAGGTCATCCGGGCTCGACACTGCCGGACGCGGCGGCGCGGCGCGTAGGGCCGGTCTCTGACGATTGCGGGGAGCCGGTTCCGGCCGCCGGCCGCGTCCCAGCGGCTCGTGCACGAGCAGCTCGTTGAGGAAGGTGGGGTGGGCATCCAGCGTGTCGTCCACCACGTCCGACAGCCGGGCTATGCCCTGCTCGATCTGCCGCGGCGACAGGCAGGCGTAGCCCAGAACGATGCCCCGCATCGACAGCGGGGTCGCCAGCCCGTCGAAGGCGCCGCCCGAGGCCAGGGAATAGATGCCGACCCGCGCCTTGCGGGCCATCGCCTCCAGCGTCGCGGCCGAGGGCACGCCGGAGGGCAATTGCCAGCATAGATGCAGCCCGCTGGCCGCGCCCTCCACCTCGACATCGCCGAAATGGCGCCGGAGCGCGGCGATCGTCACATCGCGGCTTTCCCGGTAATGCGCCCGTGCCCGCATCAGGTGGGAGACGAAGCCGCCCGACCGGACGAACTCCGCCAGCACGCTCTGCTCGAGCCAGCTGCTGCCATTGTTGAGCAGCGTCTTGACCGCGATCGCCGCGTCCACCAGCGCCGGCGGCACCACCATGTAGCCGAGCCGCAGCCCCGCGCCGAGCGACTTCGAGAAGGTGCCGAGATAGAGCGTGCAGTCCGGCGCCAGCGCTGCGACAGCCGGAAGGGGCGAGCCGTCATAGTGGAAATCGCTGTCGTAATCATCCTCGACGAGATAGGCCCCGGTCCGCCGGGCCCAGACGATCAACGCGCGGCGGCGCTCCAGCGTCAGGGCGGCACCGGTCGGATATTGATGCGAGGGGGTGACGTAGGCGAGCGCCACTGGCCCCGCCGGCAGATCCTCGACCCTCAGCCCCTCCTCGTCGACCGGCACCCGCACGATCCGCGCGCCCGCCGCCTCGAAGGCAAAGCTGGCACCCTGATAGCAGGGATTTTCCACCACCGCGGCGGTGTCCGGCCCGAGAAGGAGCCGCGCCGCGATGCTCAGCCCCTCCTGTATGCCGTTGACGATGACGACCCGCCCGGGATCGGCGGTTATGCCCCGCCAGTTCGCGAGATGGCTGGCCACCGCGGCGCGCAGCACCGGCAGGCCGGCGGGGTCGGAATACTGCACCAGCCCCGGCGCCGCCCCGCGGGAGAGGCTGGACTGGATCAACCGCCGCCAGGTCTTGATCGGGAACAGCGCGGGATCGGGTCGCCCGGGGAAGAAATCGAACGACAGCCGGCCGGCGCGGTCGTTGACCAGCCGTGGCACCCGGGCCGGCGCCCGGGGCCGCGGCATCGCTTGGCCGCCCGGCGCTGGTTCCGTCACCGCGGACGGCGCCGCCATGGGCGCGGCGGGCGCCCGCGCGAACATGCCGGAGGCGGGGCGGACTTCGATCACCCCCTCATCCTCCAGCAGCTCATAAGCCCGCACCACGGTATTGCGCGCGACATCGAGCTGTTCGGAAAGCCGCCGCGACGAGGGCAGGCGCGTGCCCCCGGCTATGCGCCCGCTCGCGATGCCCTCCCGCATCTGCTCGACAATCTGGCGGGTGAGGCCGTCGGTCCGGCTGCGGTCGATAAGGATGGGTATCTGCGCGGCATAGCTGCGGCGGCCGAGATCGACACTCTCCTCCCTGGCAGGCACGGAACCCATGGCCGGATGCTCCCTTCCCCGCCATGGGACCAGTCCGCCGCGCATGGGTCCAGTGGTCGGCGCGCTGGCACCCGCACATTCCCAGCAACTGGACCCATCGGGCTAAGACGCGGCCGAAGCCCGCCGCTTCTCACGGCACATCCCTGCCCGGGACAGGACCGCCGCGCCCATTCGCTATGCAGCCGGCCGGCGCGGAGGCCGCAGGCCCGGCGGACGCCCTGGACGCGCGCAAAATTCATGGCGTGGCTCTCATGCGGCGGCAGCGGCCGCGACATGCTCGCAAGGAACCGAGACGACGCCTGCCGGCCCCCGGCGACGAACGGCAGCTCGGTCGTACCTCAACCTGGAGCGACTCATGACGTTCACGCGCCGCACCCTTGGCAAAGCCATGGCCGCCCTCGCCGTGGCCACCGCCCTCACGACCCCCTTCACCCGGAACGCCTTTGCAGAGGAGACGATCAAGATCGGCGTGCTGCACTCGCTGTCCGGCACGATGGCGATCTCCGAAACCATCCTCAAGGACATGATCCTCTGGCAGGTTCAGCAGCTGAACGCGAAAGGCGGCCTGCTCGGCAAGAAGGTGGAGGCGGTGGTTGTCGATCCCGCTTCCAACTGGCCGCTTTTTGCCGAAAAGGCCCGCGAGCTCATCGCCCGCGACAAGGTGGTGGCGGTCTTCGGCTGCTGGACCTCGGTGTCCCGCAAGTCGGTTCTGCCGGTGTTCGAGGAGCTGAACGGGCTGCTGTTCTACCCCCTCGAATATGAGGGCGAAGAGCAGTCGAAGAACATCTTCTACGGCTCGTCGGTGCCCGACAACAAGGCGATCCCGGCGGTCAAGTACCTGATGAGCCCGGAAGGCGGCGGCATCAAGCGCTTCGTGCTGGAAGGAACCGACTACGTCTATCCCCGCACCTCGAACAAGATCATCCGCGCCTATCTGGAATCGGTCGGCGTGGCGCCGGAAGACATCCGTGAGAACTACACCCCCTTCGGCTTCTCCGACTGGCAGACCGAGGTGACCGCGATCAAGGCCTTCGGCGCCGCCGGCAAGCCGACGGCGGTGATCTCCACCGTCAATGGCGACGCCAACGTGCCCTTCTACAAGGAACTCGCCGCGCAGGGCGTGAAGGCGACCGACATCCCGGTCATCGCCTTCTCGGTGGGCGAAGAGGAACTGAAGGGGCTCGACACCTCGCAGCTGGTCGGCCACCTCGCCGCCTGGAGCTATTTCCAGTCGATCGACACGCCGGAAAACGCAAAGTTCATCGCCGACTGGCGGGCCTATATGAAGAACCCGAAGCAGGTGACCAACGACCCGGTGGAGTCGGCCTATATCCTCTTCAACCTCTGGGCCAAGGCGGTGCAGAAGGCCGGCACCACCAGTCCCGACGCCGTATCCAAGGCCATCATCGGCGAAAGCATCGTCTCGCCGGGCGGCAACACCGTCACCATGAACGCCAATCACCACGTCACCAAGCCGGTGCTGATCGGCGAGGTGAACAGCAAGGGCCAGTTCGACATCGTGTTCAAGAGCGACCCGATCGCGCCGAAGCCCTGGAGCCCCTACCTGCCCGAGAATGCCAGCCGGCAGTAAGCCCGGCCGCGACAGCGCCGGCTGCCGCCGGCGGATGTCGGCCGGCGGGCATCCCGAGACCCCCCGGGATGCCCGCTCCGATCCGCCGCCGGCGGCGAACGGCGATCCCGCTCCAGGAGGGCTTACGGTGCCCCGCGTGACTTTCCTTCTGACCGACGGCACCGCGACGACGATCGAGGCCGCCGCCGGCTCCAGCCTGATGCGGCTCGCCGTGACCCGGGGCATCGAGGGCATCGAGGCGGAGTGCGGCGGCTCGCTCGCCTGCGGCACCTGTCATGTCCATGTCAAGCGCGGCCTCGACCGCTTTCCGCCGCCGGCGACGCCGGAGGCCGAAATGCTGGACGGCCTCGCCGGCAGGCGCGCCCCGAACAGCCGCCTTTCCTGCCAGCTCACCCTCACCGCGGACCATGACGGGCTGGTGGTCGCCATCCCCCGGGAGCAGGGCTGACAGGTTGCGGAAACCCACGCCTCCCCCCGCTGCCGCACCGGCAACGCTCTGGCTAAGTGCGCGTCGCTCGCAAATGCCCTAAATGGCCGGGCTGTCGGCGTGGGCGAGGCTGGCGAAGAAATCGCGCAGACGATCGCCCTGAATCATGACGTGGTCGCGCAGTTCGCGTGCGGCCTCCTCCTCGCGGCCCGCCAGAATGGCCCCCACGATGCGCTGATGCTCCGCGAAGGAAGCGGCGATGCGCCGGCCGGCCCGCAGTTGCAGGCGCCGATAGGGTTGGAGACGCGTCTGCAGCTGCCGCGCCTGCTCCGCCAGAAAGCTGTTGCGCGAGGCGGCGTAGATCAGCTGGTGAAAGCGTTCATTGGCGAGATAGTAGCTGTCGCTGTCGCCGTGGACGGCCTCATGCTCGCACTCAGCCAGCGAGTCCAGCAGCGCCCGGCGGTCCTGCTCGTCGAAGCGGCGGGCCGCCAGGGCCGCGCACATGCCCTCCAGCGCTGCCATCGTCTCGAAACGCTCGACGATCTCCTGGAAGGTCAGCGAGACCACGAAGGCGCCGCGCCGCGGCAGCAGCTTTACCAGCCCGTTCGCGGCGAGCTGCACCAGCGCCTCGCGCAGCGGCGTGCGCGACACGCCGAAGCGATCCGCCAGGCTCTGCTCGTCGAGCCGCTCGCCTGGCCGGAACACCCCGGTGACGATGTCGGTCTCGATGGCGCGGCACAGCCGGTCCGCCTGCCGCACGGGGCCGGACTCCACCATGCCCTGCTCCGCTTTCATTGCCCGTCCTCACCCGCCGCCCCTGCGCCGACGCGGGCGAAGAGTGCAGCGGAGTCAAAGAGCCGGACCTCGCTTTGTCAATGATCCGGGATGCAATCCCCCTCGCCGAGAGCGCGCCGCCACGCCTGAACGATACGATATGAGAATTCTTGTATACGAAAAGATTGACATAATATTCAGGCCGTCCATCATTCGGCGCAGCAGGGACAAACACAACGCCTGCATGGGGAACGCCAATGAAGACACAGCAGGAGGCTGTCCGCGGTGGCGGGCGGTGGTGGATGAAACACGCCCAGCGCGTGGAGTGGTGCCGCACCCGGGAGGGCGCTCATGTCGCATGAGCTGCTGTCCATTTTCGGACTGGCCGCCATGTTCGTGGTGGCGACGATTCTGCCGGTCAACATGGGCATCCTGGCGTTTGCCGGCGCCTTTCTGGTGGGAACCCTTCTCGCCAGCCTGACGACCGCGAAGATCTTGTCCTTCTTCCCGTCCGGGCTTTTCCTCACGCTGGTCGGCATCACCTATCTCTTCGCCATCGCCCAGAACAACGGCACCATCGACTGGCTGGTGCGCCTCGCGGTGCGGGCGGTGCGCGGCCACGTGATCGCCATCCCGTGGGTGATGTTCCTCATCGCCGCGGCATTGACCTCGGTGGGGGCGGTGAGCCCCGGCGCAGTGGCGATCATCGCCCCGATCGCCCTCGGCTTCGCCGTCAAGTACGGCATCAGCCCGCTGCTGATGGGCCTCATGGTCATCCATGGCGCACAGGCCGGCGGCTTCTCGCCCATCAGCATCTATGGCGGCATCACCAACGGCGTCGTCGCGAAGGCCGGCCTGCCGCTCGACCCGATCGTCACCTTCCTCGCCAGCTTCTTCGTGAATGGCGGCGTTGCCGTGCTGCTGTTCCTCGCGCTCGGCGGCATGAAGCTGCTGGGGCGCACGGTCGAAATGGCGGGCGCGCCGGCCGGCGCGGGCTATCCCGCCGCCACCCCGCCGCGTTACGGCGACGCCGAGACCGAGGCCATCACCCTGGAGCGGCGCATCGCCGAGGGCGGGGTTGCCAGCAACGACCCGATGGCGAACAACCGTCCCTACCAGATGCTGACGCTCGCCGGCATTATCCTGCTCGCGGTGCTGACGCTGGTCTTCAAGCTCGACATCGGCTTCTGCGCCGTGACCATCGGCCTCGGGCTTTCGCTGGTCGCCCCCACGCTGCAGCGCAAGGCGGTGGCGCAGGTGACCTGGCCGGAAATCGTCCTGATCACCGGCGTGTCGACCTATGTCGGCGTGATGGAGGCGATGGGCACCATCGACTACGCCGCCCACAGCGTCGCCGGCCTCGCCTCGCCGCTCATGGCGGCCCTGGTGCTGTGCCTCATCGGCGCGGTCGTCTCGGCCTTCGCCTCGTCGACCGCGGTGCTGGGCTCGCTGATCCCGCTCGCCGTGCCGTTCCTGCAGGCCGGCACCGGCGTGGGGGCGATCGGCTTCATCGCCGCCATGGCGGTATCCTCGACCATCGTCGACGTCAGCCCCTTCTCCACCAATGGCGCGCTGGTGCTGGCCAATGCACCCGAGGCGTCGCGCGACGGCTTCTTTAAGCAGTTGCTCGGCTACGGCGCCCTTGTCACCCTTATCGCACCTTTCGTGGTGTGGTTCCTGTTCGTCGTGCTGTGAAGGAGCGAACAATGAGTCACGCGGACGCGCCGGCAACCGGACGCTCCTGGTCCAGCCGGCGCGAGGACAAGCAGCGCCGGCTGGAGCGGGCGGCGGCCTTCGCCAGGGGGCGCGTCCTCGACCCCGCCTCGATGGTCGCGGCGCTGGAGGCGATCCTCGTTCCCGGGGACCGCGTCGCTCTCGAGGGCGACAACCAGAAGCAGGCCGATTTCCTCTCCCGCTCCCTCGCCAAGGTCGATCCGGCGCGGGTGCATGATCTGCACATGCTGGTGTCCAGCATCTCCCGGCCCGAGCAGATCGACATCTTCGAGAGCGGCATCGCCCGGCGGATCGACTTCGCCTATGCCGGCCCGCAGAGCCTGCGCGTGGCGCAGCTGCTGGAAGACCGGAAGCTGGAGGTGGGAGCGATCCACACCTATGTCGAGCTCTACGCCCGGATGTTCGTCGACCTGACGCCCCGGGTGGCGCTGGTGGCGGCGGAAAAGGCCGACCGGCACGGCAACCTCTACACCGGCGCCAACACCGAGGACACGCCCACCATCGTGGAGGCCACCGCCTTTGGCGGCGGCATCGTCATCGCCCAGGTCAACGAGATCGTCGACGACCTGCCGCGTGTCGACATCCCCGGCTCCTGGATCGACTTCGTGGTGCAAGCCGACAGGCCGGCGGCCATCGAGCCGCTGTTCACCCGCGATCCGCGGCTGATCACCGAGCAGCACATATTGATGGCGATGCTGGCGATCCGCGGCATCTACGAGCGCCATGGCGTGGTCTCGCTCAACCACGGCATCGGCTTCAACACGGCGGCGATCGAGCTCCTGCTGCCGACCTATGGCGAGCAGCTCGGGCTCAAGGGGAAGATCGGCCGCCACTGGACGCTGAACCCACACCCCACCCTCATCCCCGCCATCGAGAGCGGGTGGGTGGAGAGCGTGCATTGCTTCGGCGGCGAAGTGGGCATGGAACGCTACATTGAGGCGCGGTCCGACGTCTTCTTCACCGGGCCGGACGGCTCGCTGCGCTCCAACCGCGTGCTGTGCCAGCTCGCCGGGCAATATGGCGTCGACATGTTCATCGGCGCCACGCTGCAGATCGACGGCGACGCCAACTCCTCCACCGTCACCGCCGGTCGGCTCGCCGGCTTCGGCGGCGCGCCGAACATGGGCCACGACCCCGGCGGGCGGCGCCACGCCAGCGAGGCCTGGCTCGCCATGAAGACCGACCCTTCGCCTTTGGCGCGCGGCCACAAGCTGGTGGTGCAGATGGCGGAGACGTTCCAGTCCGGCGGGGTGCCGACCTTCGTCGAGGAGCTCGATGCGGTGGGGGTCGGCAAGGCCGCCGGCATGCCCATCGCCCCGGTCATGATCTATGGTGACGATGTGAGCCATGTCGTCACCGAAGAGGGCGTCGCCTATCTCTACCTCGCCCGTGACGCGGAGGAGCGCCGGGCGGCGCTCGCGGCGGTGGCGGGCGTGAGCCCCATCGGCCTTCGGCACGAGGCCGCGCGCACCACCGAGCTGCGCCGCCGCGGCCTCGTGGCCTATCCCGAAGACCTCGGCGTCCGGCCGACCGAGGCCAAGCGCTCGCTGCTCGCCGCCCGCACCATCGAGGATCTCGTCGCCTGGTCCGGGGGGCTCTACCAGCCGCCCGCGCGTTTCAGGAGCAACTGAGCATGATTGAGCTCGCTCTCGTCCCGTTCGCGCCGCCCGGCGTGCCGGTCCTTCCCGACGCCGATGCCCTCGCCGCCGCCGCCGCCGCCGCGCTGGTGGCCGAAGCCGAGCTGACTCCGAAGCCCGGCCTTGTCGACGCGCGGGGACCGGGCGCCCACGCCGATATCGACATCGAGACGCTCAGGACGTCGGCCGAGGCGCTGCGCGGCTGCTTCCGCGACATGGTGCGGGCGGCGGCGGGAACAGCGCCCTCGCAGGAGCTGCGGGAGGAACTGGCGCGCATCGGCCGCGAGGGCGAACGGGCGATGTTCGCGGTGACCCATGGCGCCAACACCCATCGCGGCGCGATCTGGGCGCTGGGCCTGCTGGTCGCGGCCACCGCCATGCGGCCCGCTGCGCCGGCCGACATGATCTGCGCCCGTGCAGCGGCGCTCGCGCGTTTTGCCGATCGCGGGGCGCCCGCCGCCGACACCAACGGCGCCCGCGCCTGCCGCAGCTACGGTGTCGCCGGTGCCCGGGGTGAGGCTGTCGCAGGCTTCCCCCATGCCCGCCTCGCCCTCGCCACGCTGCGCCGCGCCCGGGAGCACAATGGTGACCCGACGAGCGCCCGGCTCGATGCGTTGATGGCGGTGATGGCGAGCCTCGACGATACCTGCCTGCTCCACCGGGGCGGACGTCGCGCGCTGAAGGTGGCGCGGCTCGGCGCCCGGGCCGTCCTGGCAGCCGGCGGTGCCGGCAGCCCGGAGGGGCGCGCCGCGCTTCTGGCGCTCGACCGGCGGCTTCTCGCCCTCAACGCCTCGCCCGGCGGGGCCGCGGACATGCTCGCCGCCGCCCTGCTGCTCGACACCCTCGAAACACAGGGGTGAACGGATGGAAACGCTGCAACTCGCCTTTCCCGGCACCCGCCGCATCGCGGGCCGGGCCCATGTCGGCGTCGTCGCCTCCGGCGACCTGGAAGTGCTGCTCTCGCCCGCCGAGACCACGACGGTGACGATCCGCACCAGCGTCGACGGCTTCGGCCCTGTCTGGCGCGCCACGCTGGAGCGCTTCTTCGCCCGCCACCCGGTCGCCATGCGGGTGGAGATCAACGATGCCGGCGCGACGCCCGGCGTGGTCGCGCTGCGCCTCGCCCAGGCACTGGAGGAAACCGGCCCGGCCTCGCAGGAGAACGCACAGGAGAGCGGATCATGAGCCTTGCCGAACGACTGCTCTCCCGGAACAGCTTCATTGAGATGGGCGCGCGCGAACGGGCGCGCGCGCTGCTCGACCCCGGCTCGTTTCGCGAACTGCTCGGCCCCTTCGCCCATGTCGAATCGCCCTGGCTGGTGCCCCAGGGTGTGGTGCCGCAGAGCGACGATGGCGTGGTGGTGGCGCGCGGCACCCTTGAGGGTGTGTCCGCCGTCGTGCTCGCCATCGAGGGCGCCTTCCAGGGCGGCAGCACCGGGGAAGTGTCCGGTGCCAAGATCGCGGGGGCGCTGGAGCTTGCGGCGGCCGATGCCGAAGCCGGTCGGCCGATCCGCGCGGTCCTGCTGTTCGAAACCGGCGGCGTGCGGCTGCAGGAGGCCAATCTCGGGCTCGCCGCCATGGCCGACATCCACGCCGCGCTGGTGGCGCTGCGCCGCCACGCGCCGGTGGTCGGCGTCATCGCCGGCATGGTCGGCTGCTTCGGCGGCATGTCGATCACAGCCGGGCTGGTGAGCCATCTCATCATGACGCGTCAGGCGCGGCTCGGCCTCAACGGGCCGGAAGTGATCGAGCAGAATGCCGGCATCGCCGAGCTCGACAGCCGTGACCGGCCGCTGATCTGGAGCCTCACCGGCGGGGAGCAGCGCGCCGCCACCGGTTTCGCCGACGCGCTGGTGGAGGATGATGTCGGCGCGATAGGCGAGGCGGTGCGCGCGGCCTTCGCCGCGGGTGTCCCCGCGACCCCGCGCAGCGCCGATGTCGACCTATGGCGGGCCCGGCTCACCCGCCTTCCCGCCCGTGCGGAAGGTCCGCTGCTGCGCCAATTGTGGACGGGAGACGCGTGATGAGCGACACGGCAAGCCGGCGCGGCCGGCGCTGGTTCGAGGCAATCGCCGGCAACGCCCCGCTGCTTCCGGGAGGCCCGGCCTCGGTTCTCGCCGCCGACGCGCCTCTCGGCGGCGAGACCGCGCGGATCATCGCCGTCGTCCCCGATGCGGAGAACCGCTTCCCCCGTGCCCGGCAAGGCGAGATCGGCCTCGACGAGGGATGGGCCATCGCGGCCCATGTGCGCGCCGCCATCGACGGCTCCCGCCGCCCGATCCTCGCCATTGTCGATGTGCCGAGCCAGGCCTATGGCCGCATGGAGGAACTGCTCGGCCTGCATCTGGCCTGCGCGGCGGCGGTCGATGCCTATGCCACGGCGCGGCTGGAGGGCCACCCGGTGGTTGCGCTGGTGGTCGGCCATGCGCTCTCCGGCGCCTTCCTCGCCCATGGCTATCAGGCGAACCGCGTCCTGGCGCTGGACGACCCGGGTGTGTCCATCCACGCCATGGGCAAGGCGGCAGCCGCCCGCGTCACCCGCCGCAGCGTGGCCGATCTCGAACGCCTCGGCGAGACCATCCTGCCGCTCGCCTATGACGTGGCCTCCTTCGCGAGGCTGGGCCTGCTGCATGAGCTCATCGCGGGAACGACTGCCGACGCGCCCACCGCCGACGATACGGCGCGGGTGCGCGAGCGGCTGGTCGCGGCAATTGCCGATGCCCGGCAGGGCCCGCGCGATCTCTCCAGCCGGCGCGGCTCGCCCGAGGCGCGGGAGAACCGGGCCGCTTCCATTCTCGTGCGCGAGCGGCTGGCGGCGGAATGGAACTGAGTGAGCTTCGGGTCCACGACCTGCTGCGGCTTCCTTCCCCGGCTGCCGTTTCGGTCGTGGACCCGCCTTTCTGGCTCGCCGGCGCGCTGGAATCCGCCCCATGGGTGGTGGTGCGCCGGGCACCGCCACGGCAGGGACACGTTGCGGTCGGCATACGCGGCGCCTTCCGGGACCAGCGCTGCGCCGCCTATGTCGATCCCGCCATCCTTCGCGAGAAGGTGGCGCCGGAAGACCTCGTCTCCCGCGAAGCGTGGCGGCAGGCGCGGCGCCCGGGCGTGCCGGTGCTCAAGGCGCTGGCCGAACATGCCCCCCTGTTCCGGCAGAGCGGCCTGGTCTGGGGCGTCGCGGGCGGCGCCGGCTTCGAGCTCGCCACCGGCACGGCGGTCTTGACGGCCACCAGCGATCTCGACCTCGTGCTGCGCTGCGACATCCCCCTGCCCGAGGCCACGCTGCTCAATCTTGCCGGCGTGGCGGGGGCGGCGCCGTGCCGTATCGACGTGCTGGTGGAAACGCCGCAGGGCGCCTTTGTGCTGGCGGAGTTCGCCACCGCCACCACACGCGTGATGCTGCGCCGGCCGGATGGGGCGCGCCTCGTCCCGCGCGCCGCGCTCAACGAACTGGGGTGATGCCGGTGAAGGTCGCCTTGCTCTTCCCCGGCCAGGGCGCGCAGCGGCCGGGCATGCTGTCCGCCCTGCCGGACCATCCGGCGGTGAGCCACACCCGGGAGGAGGCCGCGGACCGGCTCGCCCAGGACTGGCGCGACCTTGAAGCCCCACAGGCGCTGGAAGGCACGCTGGCCGCGCAGCTCGCGCTGCTGATCGCCGGGGTCGCCACCGCACGGATGCTGACGGCCGAAGGGGCCGGGATCGACGTGGTGCTGGGCCAGTCGGTCGGCGCCTTTCCGGCCGCCGTGGCCGCCGGCTGCCTCGGCTTCGGCGACGCGCTGGAGCTGGTGCGGCGGCGCGCCGCCGCGATGGCGCGGCTTTATCCCGCGGGCTTCGGCATGGTGGCGATCATGGGCCTTACAGCGCGCCGCGTGGCCGCGCTGGTCGAAACATCCCGTGAGGGCGAACCGCTCTACCTCTCCAACGACAATGCTCCGCTCCAGCAGGTTGTTTCCGGCGCCGACGGCGCGCTGGAGCGGGCCTCGCGCGCCGCGCTGGCGGCCGGCGCGCGCAAGGCGGAGCGGCTTCGCGTCGCCACGCCCTCGCACTGCCCGCTCCTCGAACCGGTGGCCGCCGACCTCCTGGAAGCCTTGCGCGACGTCGAGGTGAAAGCGCCGCGCCTCGGCTATGCCAGCGCCAGCCGCGCCCGGATGATCAGCGACCCCGCCGCCATTGCCGAGGATCTCGCGCGAAATGTCGCCCAGCCCGTGCGCTGGCGGGAAGCGACGGAACTGCTGGTCGAACGGGGGGTGCGGCGGTTCCTTCAGGCGCCGCCCGGCAGCGTCCTGACCGATCTCGTCAGCGAGGCGCACCCCGAGCTGCGCAGCGCCAGCCTGGACAGTCTCCCGCTGCCTTCGGCGCTGTATCTCGCAGCGCGCCGCGACGACACGCCGTGACCTTCGCGGGTGCCGCGGATACCGACGAGGGGAGTGCCCCTCTCTGGTGCCGCATCGCCGCGCTACGCGTCCCAGCGGATCACCGAACGGCCACTGGTCAGGTCGGTTAGCAGCCGCTCCACGCCATCCGCTTCCGATTTCGGCGCCGATACCGCCAGGATCGCGCCACTGTCCGTGAACGCCTGAACCCCCACCTGCACACCCGAAAGCGCGGCCAAGCGTGCCTGCGCCAGGGTCAGATCGCCGAACCCGCACGCCACGGTCCCGGAAAGGCTCTCGACGAGCGCCATCTTCCCGGCGTCGCGCAAGCACAGGCTCGCCGTTCCGCCATAGGCCCGGATGAGGCCGCCGCTGCCGAGAAGGACGCCGCCGAACCAGCGCGTCACCACGACGGCGACGCGATCCAGCCCCTGCCCGTCAATGGCGGCAAGGATCGGCTTGCCGGCGGTTCCGCTGGGTTCGCCATCGTCGTTGAAGCGGTAGTTCTGGCCGAGGCGCCATGCCCAGCAATTGTGGTTGGCCGTCCGGTCGGCCTGACTCATGACGAAGTCTTTCGCGGCCGCCTCGTCGGCGACGGGCGCCGCGATCGCGATGAAGCGGCTCTTCCTGATCTCTTGCTGGCGCGTGACGCGCTCGACGAGGGTAAAGCGGATGTCCGTCAAGCTCCCGCAGCGTGGAACCGCGCCGCCCGCCGGCGCCACGCCCATGGGCTCACAGCCAGCCCGGGCGCGGGGGTTCATAAGCCGCATTCATCGTGGCCTTCAAGACCATGCGGGCGAGAAGATGCCGCCGGCGGGCGCAACGACCGGCACGAAACGGCGCCTGCCGGACGGGCCGCAGCGTTTCCGGATGGCCGAGGTCCACAGGTGCCGGCCTCGCCATAAGTCGGGCCGCGCACGTCGTTCAATACAGCTTCAGGACGCTGCGCGCGGTCGCCGCATTGGTCACCAATATGTTGGCGTAGCCGCCCTTCAGCATGCCGGCGATCGCCTCGACCTTCTCCGCGCCGCCGCCGATGCAGATGCGCTCCGGCACCCTCAGAAAATCCTCGAGCGGCATGACGATGTGGCGGGCATCGATCTCGGTCAGCACCGGATTGCCCTCCGGGTCGAAGAAATAGCCGGAGACGAAGCCGATCGCGCCGCGGCGCTGATAGTCCGCGAGGATGGGCTCGGACATGAAGCCGCTGTCCTTGAGCAGCGTCTCGCTACCGACATGGGTGACGCCGAACAGCGTTTTGGTACAGGTGCGCAGAAGCTTGAAATGCTGCTCGATGATCGGCTCCTCCATGAGCAGCTGCTTCATCTTCGCACTGGAGACGATGCCGGGCGCGTGCAGGTTGATACAGCGCCCGCCGACGCGGATGGCGATGTTCGAGGTGCATAGCTCGGGCGAGAAATCATAGGTGGCGATGGAGCTGCCCGTGACCTGCGCGATGGAGGCGCCCGGCAGGTGCAACGGCACGAGCGCTTTCGACAACGACATGACAGTCCGGCCCCAGGCGACGCCCAGCACGTCCTCTCCGGTCAGCCGCTGTTCGAGAAGCCGCGCGCCGAATCGGCCGATCCGGTCGTGCAGCGGCTCGGCCGCGCCCTCGTCGGGAATGATGAAGCATTCGTCGATGCCGGTGGCGGCCTCGACGTCCCGCGCCAGGCTGACACGCTCCATGCGCGCGGGGTCGATCTTGATGTTGACGACCCCCTCGTCCCGCGCGCGCTGCAGCAGGTTGAAGACCGAGGCGCGCGACACGCCCAGCCTCTCTGCGATGTCATCCTGCCTGAGGCCCTCCTCATAATAGAGCCATGCCGCCCACAGCACCGGGTCGAGGCCGAACTCCGCGGGAACGGCGGGTTGGCGTCGCGGCCGGCGCAGCTGGGTTTCGTGTGGCTCGCCCATGCCGCCCCCTTCCCTCGTCTCATCGCGCGCGGATACCCCCGTCAGGTGGCTGCGGTACCGCGACTCCCCTCGCTGTTCTAACGGAGTTCTGGTCTTTCGACACCCTCGCTGCGTTTGCCAGACGACGGTGAAAAACGACATTGACAAATGTCATGTTAAATTGAAATATGCCAAGAACACGATAAGAGACGTCCTTGGGAGGGAATACCGGCATGAATCGCCCCGTGATGGTGCGCGAGAGCGACGGCGCGTCATGGACTTGGCTGATCGACGATGTGATCGCCGGCCGGTGGATCAGTCCCGATACCGGTCGTCCCGCCGCCGTGCCGTTCGCCTGCGTCGTGATCGCCGACGATCTCGACGGCGCCCACGCCGATCTGGTCCGCCGCACCATGCCGGCGGCGAGCTATGCGGTGGTGGCCGATCGTGACACCTGGGAGGCGCAGGGCGCCGCCGTCGCCGCCGCCCTCGGGGCCTCGGCGTTCGGTGTGGTCTTCGACCATCCCCATGCCGACGAGGCGCAGGTCGCCGACCTGCAGGAAAAGACGCGTGGCGCCGAGGCGGTGGTCGCGGTGGGCTCCGGCACCATCAACGACCTGTGCAAATACGCCACCGCGAGGGATGGCCGGCCCTATTGCGTGTTCGGCACCGCACCTTCGATGAACGGCTACACCTCGACGACGGCGTCGATCACCCTGGCTTCGGGTCTGAAGACCACGCAGAACGCCCACGCGGCGCGCGGGGTCTTCATCGATCTCGCGGTGAACGCCGCCGCACCGGCCTATCTGATCGCCGCCGGGCTGGGCGACAGCCTGTGCCGCTCGACCGCGCTGGTCGACTGGTACTTTTCCAGCCGGATGTTCGGCACCATCTACCGCGAGGCCCCCTACGCCCTGCAGCAGGATGACGAGCGGGCGCTGCTGGCGCGCTCTGCCGATCTCCCCCGTGGCGACCGCGACGCGGTGGGCTATCTGCACCGCCTGCTCACCCTCACCGGCTTCGGCATCAGCGTCGCGGGCATGAGCCATCCCGGCTCGATGGGCGAACACCAGATTTCCCACTGGATCGACAGCTTTGCCGGCGACCGCCACCCCGGCACGCTGCATGGCCAGCAGGTGGGCGTGACCTCCGTCACCATGGCCCGCCTGCAGGAGCTGATCCTGTCGCAGAAACAGGCCCCGGTCATTCGCGCCGTCCGCGTCGACGAAGAGGGGCTGCGTCGACGCTATCCGGCGGCGGCGGTGGAGGCCTGCCTTGCGGCGAGCCGCGCCAAAGCGCTCGACACGGCGGCCTGCGACGCGTTCAACGCCCGGCTCGCCGTGCTGTGGCCGGACCTGCGGGCACGGCTTCTCGACATGGCGGTGCCCTCGGCGGTGCTCGCCGGGCACATCCACGCGGCGGGCGGCGCGGCGACCGCGCAAGAACTCGGCATCGACCCCGATCTCTATCGCGATGCGCTCCGCTACAGCCGGGAGATACGCGACCGCTACTCGTTCCTCGATCTGGCGGCCGGCATGGGCATTCTCGACGATTTCATCGCGGAGGAAGGACGATGAGCCTGCGCCCGCTCTCCACGCTCGACCCATCGGCGCTCTGCGATATTGCCGCGGTCTTCACCGACATCGACGACACCTTGACCAGCGATGGGCGCCTGCCGGCCGCCGCCTATGCGGCACTCGAACGGCTCGACGCCGCCGGCCTCTCGGTGGTGCCGATCACCGGCCGACCCGCCGGCTGGTGCGATATGATCGCCCGGTTCTGGCCTGTCGCCGGCGTGGTCGGCGAGAACGGGGCGTTCTACTTCTCCTATCGTCGCGAGGAGAAGCGCATGATCCAGCGCTTCTTCGCCACCGACGAGGAGCGCCGGCGCAACCGCGCCCGCCTCACGGAGCTGCGTGAGGTGATCCTGCGCGAGGTGCCGGGGACCGGCATTGCTTCCGACCAGCTCTACCGCGAGGCGGATCTCGCCATCGATGTCTGCGAGGACGTTCCGCCGCTTCCCAAGGTGGCGGTGGACCGGGTGCTCGACCTCTTTGCCTCGGCCGGGGCCGTCGCGAAGCTCTCCTCGATCCACGTCAATGGCTGGTTCGGCGACTATGACAAGCTGGCGATGAGCCGCATCTTCGCGCGCGACATCCTCGGTCTCGATCTCGACGAGGACCGCGGGCGCATCGTCTTCGTTGGCGACAGCCCGAACGACGCCCCCATGTTCGACTTCTTCCCGCTGTCCTTCGGCGTCGCCAACGTGCTCGACTTCAAGGATGCCGCCACGCAGTTGCCGGCCTTCGTGGCGGGGAGACGGGGCGGCGCGGGGTTCGTCGAGGTCGCCGAGATGGTTCTCGCCGCCCGCGCGCGGGTGGATGAGGTACGCGGCCATGGCTGAAGACGTGGTGTGGTGCTGTTCCGGTGTGCGCAACAGGTCGCGCACACGGACAGAAAGCTGAACAGCCTGTCGCAGGTCGCCGGAGCGCAGAACAAAGGACCGAGAACGACGCATACGGCGCGGCCTAGCCAGCGGTGCCGCAACCAAGAAAGGGCGGCACAGCCGCTCATCGGCGGACGGTCAAAAGACCGGCGCCACGGGAGAAGACGCCCCTGGGGAAAACCCAGGTCACCTCACACCGTAAGAACGGGTGACGACATGTATCTGGGAATCGACCTCGGCACGTCCGGGGTGAAGGCCATATTGATGGATGGCGAGCAGCGCATCCTGGCGGAGGGCGCGTCCCGGCCGCTTTCGGTGGACAGGCCGCAGCGCGGCTGGTCGGAGCAGCATCCCGACCTCTGGTGGGATGCCGTCTGCGAGGCACTCGACCATCTCGCGCACCATCATCCGAAAGCGATGGCGGCGGTGCGCGGCGTCGGCCTGTCGGGGCAGATGTACGGCGCGACGCTGCTGGACGCGGCGGATCGCCCGATCCGGCCGGCCATTCTCTGGAACGACACGCGCTCCACCGCCGAGTGCCGGCTGATCGAGGAGCGCGAGCCGACATTGCGCCGCCTAGCCGGTCGCCGTGCGACGCCGGGCGTGACGGCGCCGAAGCTGATCTGGGTCCAGCGGCACGAGCCGGAGAATTTCGCCCGCATCCGCACCGTTCTGCTGCCCAAGGACTATGTCCGGCTCAGGCTGACCGGGGACAAGGTGTCCGACATGGCGGATTCCTCCGGTACGCTCTGGATGGATGTCGGCCGCCGGGACTGGTCCGACCGCCTGCTGGCGGCCACCGGACTCGACCGCTCGCAGATGCCGCGCCTCATTGAGGGCACGGAACCGGGCGGCCTCGTGAGCGCCGACCTTGCGGCCCGATGGGGCATGGCGAGCCGGCCGGCGGTCGCCGGCGGCGGCGGCGACAATGCCTGCGGCGCCTGCGGCAGCGGCATCATCGAGCCGGGGGCCGGCACGGTGTCGCTCGGCACGTCGGGCGTCCTGTTCGTTGCCACCAACGAAGCGCGGCCCAGCCTCGATCACGCGATCGAAACCCTGTGCCACGCGGTGCCCGGCGTCTGGCACCAGATGTCGGTGATCCTCTCGGCCACCGCCAGCCTCAACTGGCTCGCCGGCCTGCTGGGGCGACCGGCGGGGGACCTCGTCCGGGATCTGGGCGAGACGCCCCGCCCGGCCGGCCATCTCCTGTTCCTGCCATTCCTCGATGGCTGCTGGAGCCCGAAGGACGATGCGGAAATCCGCGGCGCCTTCGTCGGGCTGAACCATGGAACCGACGCGAAGGCGCTCACCCAGGCGGTGCTGCAGGGCGTCGCCTTCGCGCTCAGCGATGCGGCCAATGGCTTTCACGACAATGGCGCGCGCTTCGACCGTCTGCTCGGCATCGGCGGCGGCTCGCGCTCGCTTCTGTGGATGTCGATGGTGGCCAACGCCCTTGACCGCGTCATCGACATACCGGAGGCCAGCGAGCTGGGGGCGGCGTTCGGCGCGGCCCGGCTCGGCCTCATCGCGGCGACCAACGCGGCGCCGCGCGACGTGCTGCGCCGCCCCAGGATCGCGCGCACCGTCGAGCCGGATCCAGCACTTGCGGAAAGCTATCGCGAGGCCTTCGCGCAATGGCGGGAGCTCTACGCCCCGGTCCGCACGGCCTCGTCGGCGCTTCAGGGCACCACGCGACACTAACGCCATCTCCCGACGCTGCCGGGAGTGACTCGAAACCGAAAGAGCCGCTCTATCGACAACCGTCGGACCAGGGCATCGTCGATCAGGCAAACGACGAACGAAGGATATCGCGCCGAACGACGAGACAGCGCCCGCACAGGCGACGAAGCGTGCCGGCCGCGGCGTTGAACGACCGCGCCGCAGCCGGCCTCTCGGTGGTGGAGCGGAAGATCGTCGCTGTCACGGGAGCACGTTGGCATCCTCGATTTTTAGGAGCCCAACTCAACGCGGACCGAGGCGGAAAAGGGTGAGCTGTTCCGGCCAATGACGCAGCCGCACGCGACACCGTCAGCCGCTCGTTCTGAGCCGGGTGTTCGCAGCTTTTTGCGTAAGTGGCGCGCCCACGGGGAATCGAACCCCGGTTTTCGCCGTGAGAGGGCGACGTCCTGACCGCTAGACGATGGGCGCGTGCGCGGTATGAGCGAGCTATTAGAACCAAACCGTCGGGTGATCAAGAGCGGCGGCGCGGAATATGCGGGGGGCGCTGCTTCTGGGGATAACCCCAATGCCTGCCCGGCCGGCACCCGGCGGACCGACGGCCTCAGGGTTCCGCGGCATAGCCGATGACGCCGCGCGGGCTGTGATCCCTCACGTCGAACAGCCGGGTTTCGACCGTGCCGCCGCGGTCGATCGTGACGGCGATAAGCCCCTCGCCCACGCTCGTGGCGAGCACCCGCGCCCCCTTCGGCAGCCGCAGCGTGGCCTCGATCTGCGCCGGGGCGCTTTTCCAACCGATCACGACCCTGTATCCGATAGCGCCGAACAGGGCGAGAAAGCCGAAGGCCATCAACAGGCCCGAGAACGCCGCAAAACCCCGCAGCTTGCGCAGCACGCGCTCCTGGGCGGGGTCGAGCTTCTCGTCGTGGTCAGGAGAGGTCATGGGTGCACCGCCGGACGAACCGCTGGATGAGATCGACGAGGCCGCTTCCGCGTCCGGCGCGGAGGAAGCCACGCGCGTCGATATCACCGTCGCGGCCTCGGATGAAGGCCAGCGGCTCGATCGGGTGCTGGCGCGCCAGCTTCCCGAGCTGAGTCGCACCCGGCTGCAGGCGCTCATCGCCGCGGGGCACCTGCGCCAGGAGGGCCGGCCCGTGGTTTCGGCCTCGGCACGGACGGCGGCCGGCGACCGCTTCACCCTGACCCTGCCGCCACCCGAGCCCGCGGCGCCGGCGGCGCAGGACATACCGCTCGTGATCGTCCACGAGGATGACGACCTCATCGTCATCGACAAGCCGGCGGGCATGGTCGTGCATCCCGCGCCGGGCAATGCCGAGGGCACGCTGGTGAACGCGCTGCTGCACCATTGCGGCGCCAGCCTTTCCGGCGTCGGCGGGGTGCGGCGGCCGGGCATCGTCCACCGGCTGGACAAAGACACCTCCGGGCTGCTCGTCGTCGCCAAGAACGACGCCGCCCATCGCGGCCTGGCGGCGCAGTTCGCCGACCATGGCCGCACCGGTCCGCTGGAACGCGCCTATATCGCCTTCGCCTGGGGCGTGCCGGAGGCGCCACGCGGCACGATCGACGCCCCGATCGACCGCCACCCCATCTCCCGCGATCGCATGGCGGTGCGCGCCGGCGGCCGCTTCGCCATCACCCACTGGGAGCGGCAGGCAAGCTTTGCCGATGCCGGCGGCCGGCCGGTGGCGTGCCGCATCGAATGCCGGCTGGAAACCGGGCGCACCCACCAGATCCGGGTCCACATGGCCCATGCCGGGCATCCCCTGCTGGGCGATGAAACCTACGCCACCGGGCACCGGACCAAGGCCGCCCGGCTGCGGCCGGACGCCCAGGCGGCGCTGGCCGCGCTGGGCCGGCAGGCGCTCCACGCGGCGCGGCTCGGCTTCCAGCACCCCGCAACCGGCGCGTTCCTCAGCTTCGACAGCGATCTTCCCGAAGATTTGAGCCGGCTCGAGGCCGCTCTTCGCGGCTGAAACCGGCAACCGCGCGAGGCTTTCAAGCCAACGTGACCGTGAACCCGTTGCGCTTTCCCGTTTTGTATCCGTTGCTGTATCATGCATCAGCGGTTGGCTGAATGCGACCGCGTCCAGGCCGCCCGATCCAGGGGGCCAGAGGAAAGGAAGGAGGGCGCTCACATGGCCCGTTCCGCAATGACCATTCCGTCCGCCGAAGGCGGACTTTCCCGGTATCTCGAGGAGATCCGGCGGTTTCCGATGCTGGAGCCGCAGGAGGAATATATGCTCGCCCGCCGCTGGCGCGAGCACGAGGACCCGGAAGCCGCCCAGCGTCTCGTCACCAGCCATCTGCGTCTCGTCGCCAAGATCGCGATGGGCTATCGCGGCTATGGACTGCCCATCTCGGAGGTGATTTCCGAGGGCAATGTCGGCCTCATGCAGGCGGTGAAGCGGTTCGAGCCCGAAAAGGGCTTCCGCCTCGCCACCTATGCGATGTGGTGGATCAAGGCCTCGATCCAGGAATACATCCTGCGCTCCTGGAGCCTCGTGAAGATGGGCACGACGGCGGCGCAGAAGAAGCTTTTCTTCAATCTGCGCAAGGCGAAGAGCCAGATTTCCGCGCTCGAGGAGGGCGACCTCAGGCCCGATCAGGTGGCGCAGATCGCCACCAAGCTCGGCGTCACCGAGCAGGACGTCATCGACATGAACCGCCGCCTCACCGGCGACGCCTCGCTCAACGCGCCGATCCGCGGCGACGTCGAGGGCGGCGGGGAGTGGCAGGACTGGCTGGCGGACGACCGCGACAGCCAGGAGAGCACGCTCGTTGAGCATGAGGAGATGGATAACCGCCGCACCGCGCTTTCCGGCGCGCTTTCGGTGCTGAACGAGCGCGAACGGCGCATTTTCGAGGCGCGGCGGCTCTCGGACGACCCGATGACGCTGGAAGACCTCGCCGCCGAATTCGGCGTCTCCCGCGAGCGGGTGCGGCAGATCGAGGTGCGCGCCTTCGAGAAGGTGCAGAAGGCGGTGATCGACCGGGTGCAGCGCATGGAGGCACCCGCCGCCCGCGAGCCTCACCCGGCCTGAACCGCCGGCTCCCCGGCATTCCCGGCAGCCCGCCCCGTCGAACAGGGCGGGCTTGCCTATGGGCGCGTCAGAGCGGCAGCGCCGCGCCGCCGCCGGCGCTCTTGGAAAAACCCATATCTCCCAAGGACTTGGCGCCGTCCCGCGCCTTGCGCACATCGTGGGAGAGCACGTCGCGTATGCTCAGCACCCCCACGAGTTGATGGTCCTGCAGCACCGGGAGATGCCGGACATGGTGGGTTTCCATCAGCTCGCGCACATGGTCGACGCTGTCGTCCATGGCGCAGGAGATCATGTTGCGCGACATGAGGTCGGCGACCGGGGTCTTCAGCGCGGCGGGACCGCGTTCGGCGATGGCGCGGACGACGTCGCGCTCGGAGAAGATGCCGACCACGGTGTCGCCCTCGGAACCGCAGGCGTCCTTCACGACGACCGCGCCGATGCGCTCCCGGTTCAGCAAAGTTGCAGCCATTTCAACGGTTTCGCGCATGCGTATGGTGGGCACGCGCGCGCTTTTCAGCTTCATCAGATCCGCGACCAGCATGGCGAACCTCCCTCTCGGTTGCCGGCAGAGTCATCAGGAACCGGGACGATCTCATCGCACCCGGCCGCGGTCCGTTGCACCGGACTTCGTCTTAAGTCGAATGCTGGTATGCAATACACCTTCCGTCAACGAGAATCGTCGCGGCAGCGCAGCACGGCGCCGGGAGGCCGCCCTCGCCCGCCGTCAGGGCGTGGCCGATCGGTGCGGTGAGGTGGAGGATGAGGCCGATCGCGGCCGGCCTCTGGCGCCGCCACCGCAGGGCGCGCCGCCGCCTCATCCCGGCCGGCGCGCCGGGCCCCGCGACCCGCGCGGGGTCCGGGCGTCGACAGGGGTAGCGGCACCGGGAGAGCCGATGCGACCGGCATGACGGCGGTGGTCGCGCGGGGGTGGCGACAACGGCGGCCGCCTGCTTCCGGCCGGGCGTGGCGGCCGTCAGGCGGCGGGGCCGGCCCCCCGGGCGCCAAGCCCCGAGGATGCCGCCCCCCGGCCCGCGCACCCGC
>CAZIXP010000015.1:32706-46057 GCA_964543245.1 uncultured Starkeya sp. | reverse complement strand
GCCACCTGCTTGTCGCCGCCGATGTCGAGGGCGCGCACGATGAGCTGGCGGCCGCCCAGCGCCCGCGACATCGCGCTGTAGATCTCGAACTGCTCGTCCTCGCTCGGCGTGGCGCTGCGTTCCAGGAACAGGAACTCGGTGCGCATCAGCCCGACCCCCTCGGCGCCTTGGGCGAGGGCGAAGGCCGCCTGGTCCGGCAGGTTGATGTTAGCACCGATGGCGACCTGCGTGCCGTCGCGGGTGCGGGCGGGCAGCGCGCGGGCCTCGGCCTCGCGGGCGCGCTCGGCCGCGTTCCTGGCCTGCCACGCTTTGGCCGAGGCAAGCTCGGCCTCGCCGGGGGCGAGATAGAGCCGGCCGGTCTGGCCATCCACGATGGCTTCGGTGCCGGCGGCGAGCTCGAGCGCCTCGGCCCCCGCCCCGACGACGGCCGGCAGGCCGAGCGTGCGCGCGAGAATGGCGGTGTGCGAGGTCGGCCCGCCCTGCGCGGTGACGAGACCGATGACCCGCGCGGGATCGAGCCCCGCCGTGTCGGACGGCGAGAGGTCCGGGGCGACGAGGATGCACGGCGTCGCCGGCAGATCGCGCAGCGAGGCGGCACGAAGGGCCGGGTCGATGTTGCCGAGCACCCGGCGGCCGACATCGCGCAGGTCGGCGGCGCGGCCGGCGAGCACCGGATTGCCGAGCGCGGCGAGGCGGCCAGCCATGGCCTCGACCGTCTCGTGCCACGCCCAGGCGACGCCGTGGCCTTCCACCATGAGCTGGCAGGCGCCGGTGATGAGATCGGTATCGGCGAGGAGTTCGGCCTGCGCCTTGAAGATGCCGGCATCGGCGGCGCCGAGCCGGCGGGCGGTGTCGTCGGCAAGCACGGTAAGCTGTTCGCGGGTGCGGGTCAGTGCCCGGTCCAGCAGCGTGGCGCCTTCGGCAAGGCCGACCGGCACGTCCCGCACCGTCGGCGCACCGCCCTTCAGCACATGGAGCGGCCCAATGGCGAGCCCCGGCGCGGCGGCGACGCCGGACAGCGCCGGGGCGGCCCCCGGCGACGTCCAGCCGCCGCGCGCGGCCTGCCGGGCGCGGCTGGCGGCGAGGGCGGCATCCGCCTTTTCCTGCGCGCTGAGGCTGACGACGGTCTGGTGCAGGGCGGCAAGGGCCGCGGAGGCATCCGGCCCGGCGGCGGAAAGCACCACCTCGTCCCCCGGCCGCAGGCCAAGCTGCAGCAGGGCGATGAGGTTCTTGGCGTCCGCCGCCTCGCCGCCGTGGCGCACCCGCAGCTGCGCGGAGAAGCGCTTGGCGGTCTCGACCCAGGCGGTGGCCGGGCGGGCATGGAGGCCGGTGGGATAGTCGACCGTCCACCGCAGGCCGGGACCGAGATCCTCGGCCGCCGCGGCCGGCGCGCCGGCCGGCAGGTCGCTGCCGAGCGCCGCGGCGATGATGCCGGCATCGGAGGTCATCATCAGCCGGCCGAGATGGTCGGGGTCCTGAAGCAGCCGGGTGAGGCGGCGCAGGATGGTGATGTGGGATTCGGACTGCGCGGCGATGGCGACGATCAGACGTGCGGTCTGCCCCTCGTTCCACACCACGCCCGCGGGCACCTGGAGGATGGCGATGCCGTTGCGGCGGACCATGTTGCGGTCCTCGCCGAGCCCGTGGGGAATGGCGACGCCGCTACCGAGGAAGGTGTTCGCCACCTGCTCGCGCCTCGCCATGCTGCCGGCATAGCCGGGATCGACACAGCCGGCGGCGATGAGCATCTGCGCGGCCTCGGCAATGGCAGCGGCCTTGTCGGCCGGGCTCGCGCCCAGGCGGATCAGCTCGCGCGGCAGCAGGTCGCCTTCAGCAGCGAAGGACATGCGACACCTCCCTGACTTTTGTAGCTCGATCTCTTTGTTGCCGTAGTGGTATCGTTTCCACAAAAGATGTCAAAGGAAATTCACAAAAATGCAACAACTTGGGCCGGAGCGCGGCTTGAATGCGGCAAAAAACGCTTTAGCATGAAGCGGATGAACTGCAATCGATTGCACCCATGACCGTCAATATCAAGGACGTCGCCCGGGCCGCCGGCGTGTCCATTTCCACCGTGTCACGCGCGCTCGGCAAAGGCCCTGTCAGCGCGGAGGTGCGCGAGCAGGTTCAGGCCGCCGTCCGCGCCACCGGCTACCGGCCCAATCTGTCGGCCCGGCGGCTGCGCTCGCAGCACACCCTGACGGTCGGCCTCATCGTCGCCGATATCCGCAATCCCTTCTTCACCGCGGTGAGCCGGGCGGTGGAGGATGCCGCCTACCAGGCCGGCATGCGCGTCATCCTCTGCAACACCGACGAGGATCCCGCCCGCGAGGCGCTCTATGTCCGGCTGATGCAGGAGGAGCGCGTCACCGGCCTTATCTTCGCGCCGACCCGCACCACGATCGGCCAGCTCCGCGCCGCCGCGTTCGACTTCCCGGTGGCGCTGATCGACCGTGCCGGGCCGGACGGGCAGTTCGACACCGTGGTGCTGGACAACCACGCCGCCAGCGCCGCCCTGGTTGAGCATCTCGCGGCGCAGGGTTATCGCCGCATTGGCGGCCTGTTCGGCGGCACCAGCACCACCGGCCTCGAGCGCGAGGCGGGTTTTACCGCGGCGCTGGCCACCTGCGGGCTGGCGGGGGAAAGCCGCTTCGTGGCGCCGAACGCCGCCGCCGCGGAGGCCGAGGCGCTGGCCTGGCTGGCGAGCCCGAACCGGCCGGAGGCGCTGGTGCTTTCCAACGGGCTGCTGCTGACCGGCGCGGTGAAGGCGGCGCGCGCCCACGGCCTGCGCATTCCCGACGACATCGGCCTCGCCGGCTTCGACAATGAGAGCTGGACCGGCCTGGTTCAGCCGGGCCTCACCGTCATCGAGCAGCCGGTGGAGACCATCGGGCGGGAAGCGATGGCGCTGCTGTTCCAGCGCCTCAAGACCCCGGATGCCCCGACCCGCAAGGTGGTGCTGTCCGGCACCTGCGTGGCGCGCGGCTCCACCGCGCCGCGCGCCGGCTGAGCCCGGCCGGAGGCGGCGCGAGGCTCGCTTACCACGCTAGAACGCGACGCCCCAGCACCGCGCCCAGCGCCGCCACGATCAGGGTCGCCAGCGTGTACCAGGTGAGCACGAACAGCGGGGAATCGTCCGGGCAGTGCAGCGCATAGAGGCTCGCGCCGAAGCCCGCCGCCATCAGCCCGGCCACGGCCCCCGCGCGCGCCGGGTTTGCGGGAGCGCCCTGGCGCAGCGCCAGCAGCGCCGCCCCCAGCAGCGGGGCCGCCAGCAGCGGGATGAAGGTGACGCAGGCCCCCGGGTTGCGCCCGATCAGCCCCGTCATCCAGCTCGAGGCCGGCGTCGCCAGCATCTCGCCGGCCACTCCCGCCGCGAGCATCACCGGCGGCACCAGCGCCAGCAGCACTGCCGGCCGCACATCGGCGCCGGGCCGGCACAGCCGCAACGCCAGCACGCAGGCGGCGGCGCCGAGCGCGAAACTGACGCCGATCTTCAGGAGCACGCGCGGCTCCGCCAGCATCTGCGGCAGCTCCGGCCGCAGATGCAGCACGCCGGCGAACAGCAGCACCGAAACAAGCAGGCCGACCGGCAGCACCACAGCCAGCAGGGCTTCCGGCGGGCGCGCGGTCCGCTCGTCGCGGGCGAGGCCGCGTATGAGTTCGTCCGTCTTCACCGCGCAAGGCTCCTCATTCCATGCTCACGTCTGCGACCGCAGCCGTGCCGACAGCGTCGCGAAGGCCCGGTGCAGCGTCACCCGCACGGCACCGGGCGTCATGCCCATGCGGGCGGCGGTATCCCCGATCGACTCCCCGTCCACCGCTATCGCCGACAGCACCGCCCGCTGCTTCTCCGGCAGCTGCGAGAGGTGCCGCTCGACCTCTGCGGCGTCGGTTCCCGGGCGCTCCGGCTCGGCCGGGATGAGCTCGGCGAAATCCTCGATGGGCACATGCACCCGGCGGCCGCGCTGGCGCAGATGGTCCACCAGCTTGTTGCGGGCGACGGTCCAGAGCCACGGCGCGAGCGCGCTCTCGGGCCGCCAGGTGTGCCGCTTGAGGTGGACCGCCAACAGGGTCTCCTGCACGATGTCCTCTGCCTCTCCGGTGCCGGCACCATAGACGGCGAGCCGCCGCCGCACCACCGCCCGCAGCGCCGGAGCGATCTCGCGCAGGAGGCTCTCATAGGCGGCGGCGTCGCCGGCAAGGCCGGCCCGCATCCAGTCTGACCAACGCCGCTCGCGGTCGTCCATCGGCACGTTCCCGCACTCCCTACGACCGACCACTGCCCGATGTTACAGCGCGACGGCGAAATGGGCCGTCGCCCGCCGCGCGGCTGCCCCGCATATACCACGCTGGTAGCGCAGCCCCGCGCGCGAGAGAAGGGGCCTCGTTCCGCGTCCGCCGGCTCCGCTGCGAACGGGGCCGGGTCGGCGGCGGCGAGCCGGGAAACAAATCCGACATGGAAACCTTCGGCAACACTCGGAGCGACGGCTGAAACGCAGGCGGTCCATGGTGCGGCTCACCGACCGCCGCAGGACCGGGCCGGGCCGGCGACGGGCGCCCCGACACCGGACATCGTCTTGCCCCACCCTATGATGCGCCTCAGTTCCCGACGCCTCGCCCTTCTTCTCGCCCTCACCCTCGCCGGCGGAGGCTGGCTGGCACAGGCCCGCCTCGCCGCGCCTGCCGCACCCGGCTTCATCACCGCCGAGGTGCGGCGCGGCGATGTCGAGCAGACCGTGCTCGCCACCGGCACGCTCAAGCCTTCCAAGCTGGTGGCCGTGGGCGCGCAGGTCTCCGGCCGCATCACCTCGGTGAGGGTCGCGCTCGGCGACACGGTCGAAAAAGGCGCGCTGCTGGCCGAGATCGACTCCGTGACGCAGGAAAACGAGCTGCGCACCGCGGAGGCCGGCCTCGCCAATGTGCGCGCCCAGCGCGCGGAAAAGCAGGCCACCCTCACGCTGAAGCAGGCCACCCTCGCGCGCAGCGAGAAGATGCTCGCCAAGGACGCGGTGTCGCACGCGGAGTACGACACCGCCGTTGCCGATGTCGCGGTGACGAAGGCCCAGATCGCGGCGCTGGAGGCGCAGATCGACGAGGCCCAGGTGTCCGTCGCCACCGCGCAGGCCAATCTCGGCTACACCCGCATCACCGCCCCCATCGACGGCACCGTGCTCGCCATCGTCAGCCAGGAGGGGCAGACGGTGAACGCGGCGCAGAGCGCGCCGACCATCGTCATCCTCGGCCGGCTCGACGTGATGACCATCCGCGCCGAGATTTCCGAGGCCGACGTGGTGCAGGTGAAGCCGGGCCAGAAGCTCTATTTCACCATCCTCGGCGAGCCGGCACGGCGCTACGACGCCACGCTCGGCTTCATCGAGCCGGCACCGGAATCGGTCCGCAGCGATTCCAGCTTCAGCTCGTCGACGACCTCGTCCAGTTCCAGCTCGTCGAGCTCCACCACCTCGTCGGAAGCCATCTATTACAACGGCCTGTTCGACGTGCCCAATCCGGAAGGGCGGCTGCGCACCTACATGACCGCCGAGGTGCATATCGTGCTCGGCGCCGCCCGCGATGTGCTCACCATCCCCTCCGCCGCCATCGACACCGCCGCCGATGGCCGCCGCACCGTCCGCGTTGTCGGCGCCGACGGCACGGCCAGCGTGCGCACCGTGGTGATCGGCCTCGACGACAAGGCGACGGCGGAGGTGCGCGAGGGGCTGAGCGAGGGCGAACGGGTGGTGATTGGCGAAGCCAGCGCCGCGGCGGGCCCCATGGCGGGTGGTCCCGGTGGGCCGCCGCCGGGACCGATGGGATTCTGAGCCATGGCCGAGCCGCTTCTCCGCCTGCGCGCCGTGCGGCGCGACTATCCCTCCGGCGAGGGCACGCTGGCCGTGCTCAAGGACATCGACCTCACCATCGAGGCCGGCGAGATGGTCGCCATCGTCGGCGCCTCGGGATCGGGCAAGTCGACCCTGATGAACCTGCTCGGCTGCCTCGACCGTCCCACCGCCGGCAGCTACGAGATTCGCGGGCGGGAGACCGGCACGCTGGCGCCGGACGAGCTGGCGGCGCTGCGGCGGGAGCATTTCGGCTTCATCTTCCAGCGCTACCATCTGCTCGGCGCGCTCTCCGCGCTCGGCAATGTCGAAATCCCGGCGATCTATGCCGGCCGCGCCCCGGAAGGCCGCCGCCGTCACGCCGCCGAACTGCTGGCGCGGCTCGGCATGGCGGCACGCGCCGTCCACCGGCCGGGCCAGCTTTCCGGCGGCCAGCAACAGCGCGTCTCCATCGCGCGGGCGCTGATGAACGACGCCGAGGTGATCCTCGCGGACGAGCCCACCGGCGCGCTCGACCGCCACAGCGGCGAGGAGGTGCTGCGCATCCTGGAGGAGCTGCACGCCGAAGGCCGCACCGTCGTCATCGTCACCCACGACATGACGGTCGCCAGCCGGGCGGAGCGTATCGTCGAGATCAGCGACGGCGCCATCATCGCCGACCGCCGGGTGGAACGTGCCCCGGGAGCCGGGACCATGGCACCGCGCGGGAACGAGCGGGATGCCCCCCGGCCGGAGGAGCGGAAGGCGGGCCGTGCCGGGGCCTTTGCCGGACGGCTCGGCGAGGCTTTCCGCATGGCGCTGCTGGCGATGAAGGCCAATCGGCTGCGCAGCTTCCTGACGATGCTCGGCATCATCATCGGCATTGCCTCGGTGGTCTGCGTGGTGGCGCTCGGCGAGGGTTCGCGCCAGCGCGTGCTCGCCAATATTTCCAGCCTCGGCACCAACACGCTGGAGATCTTCGCCGGCCGCGACTTCGGCGACGTCCGCTCGGCCAAGATCACGACGCTGGTGGTGGCCGACGCCGAGGCGCTGGCCCGGCAGGACTATGTCGCCGCCGTCACTCCGACCGTCTCCACCTCCAGCACCGCGCGGTTCGCCGGCAAGGAGGCGAGCGCACAGGTGACCGGGGTGAGCGAGCAGTATTTCCGCGCCAAGGGCACCAAGCTGGCGCAGGGCCGCTTCTTCGACGCCGAAGCCACCCGCAGCCGGGCGCAGGAGGTCGTCATCGACGAGAACACCCGCAAGGCGCTGTTCGGCAGCTTCGCCGGCAGCCCGGTGGGACAGGTGATCTTCGTCGGCGACGTGCCGGCCCGGGTGGTCGGCGTCACCCAGCCCCAGCAGGGCGGGTTCGGCTCCAGCCAGAACCTTTCGCTGTATCTGCCCTACACCACGGTGCAGACCCGCGTGCTCGGCTCCACCTCGCTGCGCAGCATCACCGTGCGGGTGAGCGATACGGTCGCCACCGATCTTGCCGAGCAGGCGGTGACGCAGTTCCTCGCGCGCCGCCATGGCACCCGGGACTTCTTCATCCTCAACACCGACGACATCCGCCAGACCATCACCGCCACCACCCGCACCATGACCGTGCTGATCGCCGTGATCGCGGTGATTTCGCTGGTCGTCGGCGGCATCGGGGTCATGAACATCATGCTGGTGTCGGTGTCCGAGCGCGTCGGCGAGATCGGCGTGCGCATGGCCGTGGGCGCGCGCCGGGCCGACATCCTGCAGCAGTTCCTCATCGAGGCGATCCTGGTCTGCCTGCTGGGCGGGGTGCTCGGCATTGCGCTGGCGCTCGGCTTCGGGGTGGCGTTCAGCCGGCTGAGCACCAGCTTCAGCCTGGTCTATTCCACCACCTCCATCGTCGCGGCGGTGCTGTGCTCCACCGTGATCGGCGTGGTGTTCGGCTATCTGCCGGCGCGCAGCGCCTCCCGGCTCGACCCGGTGGCGGCGCTGGCGCGCGGGTGAGGCGTTCAGCCGTTCCGGGCCACGAGAGGCTGGTAGTGGTGCGGCTGGCGCATCACCATCAGGTCCTTGCGGCGCACGACATTGGTGGGATAGCGACTGTCGAGATTGGTGGTGTCGACCTCCGCCGCCACGACCCCCTCCCCCTCGGCGAGGATCGCCTCGCGGCGGGGAAACGCGAAGGTGTCCGGCCCGAAGACGCCGCTCTTGCCGTGATAGCCGCCGGCCTCGTCCAGCACATTGGCAAAAGCGAGAAAGCAGTTGTTCTCGCCCGCCCGTGCCCGCATCAGGTGCCAGTGGTGGGGGTCGGCGCCGGTGGGAATCGGGTAGTTCTGCGCTACCGCGGTGCCGGCATGGCCAAAGCTCAGCGTTCCGCGCAGCGCGGCGGGGCAGGCGATGACATCGCAGCCGCGCAGCGCCAGCACGCGGCCGGCCTCGGGGAAGGCGGCGTCGTGACCGATGAGGAGGCCGATGCGACCGATCCGGGTGTCGAACACCCCCCATTCCGCACCCGGGCTGGCCCAGTTGTGGTCGGAGGCGTCAAGGTGCAGCTTGCGGTAACAGCCGACCAGCCCTTCCGGCCCGGCCAGCACCGCGCTGTTGTACAGCGTGCCGCCCTCCTCCTCCGCGAAGCCGGCGGCGATGTAGAGACCCTGGCGGACCGCCAGCGCGACGAGCCGCGCCACCGCCGCGCCGGCCCGCGGCACCGGGTTGGGTGCGTCGAGCCCGGTGAGGGCGCGCTCGGGCAGCACCACCATCTCCGCGCCATCCGCCCGCGCCGCGGCGACCAGCTCGCCGATCCGGGCAAGGTTGGCCTCGATGTCACTGGTGGGCGCGAACTGCGCCGCCGCCACCCGCGAACGCCCGCCCGGCGGCAGCGGGCGGTGGCCGTAGAGCCCGAAGAAATCGAGCGGGTTCCAGCTGTAGGTGCTGGTCGGCAGTTCCATGTAGAGCTCGGGCCGGCGCTGGGCGAAGGCGGGCTCGCCAAGCACGCGGCGGGCGCGGGCCTTCTCCAGGTCGATCTGGGCATAGGCGATGCCGTCGCCGGCATCCACCACCGCCTCGATCGCGCCGTCCGGCCCGATCACGCAGCTTCCGCCGGAGAACTGCACCGTGCGCTCCAGACCCCAGCGGTTGGCCTCGATGACATAGGTGCTGTTCTCGAAGGCGCGGGTGATCCAGTAGGGCGCCGGGGTGCGCTCGGCCAGCCAGTTGGAGATGTGGCAGATGATGTCCGCCCCTTCCAGCGCGACCAGCCGGGCGGTCTCGACGAAATGGATGTCCATGCAGATCAGCATCGCGATCCGCCCGACCGGGGTGTCGAACACCCGGTGGCCGAGATCGCCGGGCGCCGACCATTTGGGCTCGGAGATGTAGGGGTGGGTCTTGCGGTGGGTGCCCACGACGCCTTCCGGCCCGATGAGCACCGCCGCATTGTAATAGAGCCCCGTCTCGGCATCGACCTCCGGCAGGCCGATGACGATGTGGCAGTCCTGCGCCTTCGCCAGCGCGGCAAAGCGCGCCGTTGTCGCCCCCGGCACCGTCTCGACCTGCGGCGCCACCTCCGCGCGATCGAACCAGCAATAGCCGGTGGTGCCCATCTCCGGGGTCACGATGAGCTTCGCCCCGGCGCCGGCGGCCTCGCCGCAGAGCTCCAGGAGGCGCGTGACGTTGCGCTCCTTCTCGCCGAGGGTGGGCTCGAACTGGATGGTGGCGACCTTGTGCGTCATGGGCGGGCTCCGGACATGCGGGGGCGATCGGCGCCCGGGCGCTGGCCGCGGGTGCCGCTGGAAAGCGAGAGGCCGGCGTCGCGGGGAGGCAGGCCGTGGCTTCCCCCCGCGCGGCAGCGTCAGGGCACGAGGTAGGATTTCAGGATCGAGGCGCCGAGCGTGTATTTCGGGTCGACCATGTTGCCGACCCGCACGCGCCCGCACTGGGTGAGCAGCATATAGGCCTCGATCTCGTCGAAGCCGTAATCCGACGCCATCCAGCGGATGAGGTCGCGATAGGCCATGCGGGCGGCGTCCTCCATCGGCCGGGTCGAGCCGATCGACATGATGAGGTCTGCGGTTTCGAGCCGCGGGGTGGACAGCGTCCAGCCCTTGATGAGGTCGATCTGGATGGTGGTGACGGTGGGGTGCTCCAGCGCCACGCCGCACAGCTCGCCATCGCCCTGGGTGGCGTGGCAGTCGCCGAGATAGACGAGGCCGCCCCGGGTGTTCACCGGGAGGTAGATCACGGCGCCGACGCCGACATCCGGCAGGTCCATGTTGCCGCCGTAATAATCCGGCTGCAGCGAGGTGATGGCCTCGATCTCCGGCGAGGTGCCGATGGTGCCGATAAAGGGGGCATAGGGCAGGGTCAGGCGGTCGCTCCACTTCGTGCCGGTTTCGGCGTCGACATGCAGCTTCTTGACCTTGATCGGCAGCGGCGCGTTCAGCATCGCCGTGTCCTTGGTGGGCACAAGCCCGCCGAAATCCGGCATGATGAGCGTGGTGCCCACCGGCTGTTCGCCCCGCGGCACGATGCTCTTGATGTAGACCGCGATGGTGTCGCCCTTCTCCGCGCCATTGACGAAAATCGGGCCGTTCTGCGGGTTGAGATAGGGGAAGTTGAGGATTTCGAGCGGGTTGTCGGTCTCGTGCCTGATCTTGCCCTCGAAGGCGTCGTGGGTCTCGGCGGAAACGACCGCGCCGGGATCGACGGTGAGGACCGGCTCGACATAGGGGCCGTACACATAATGGTACGTGCCCTGCGAGGCCTCGGTGATGGCGTGGGTGTCGCCCGCGCGGCCCTTGGCGAGGCCCTTGCGTGCCATGATGGAAGTCTCGAGCCAGGACATGTTCGTCTCCTTGTGGTGGCGTCGATCAGACGGCGAGGTGGCGGCGCATGGCCTCGCCATCGGCGAGGGCCTCGCGGTCGAGCTGGGCGACGATGCGGCCCTTGTCGAGCACATAGCAACGCTGCGCCATGGCCCGGATCATGTCGATGTTCTGCTCCACCAGCACGATGGTGGTGCCGGTGGCGCGGTTGAGATCGACCATGATGCGGGCGATGTCCTGCACGATGTTGGGCTGGATGCCCTCCGAAGGCTCGTCCAGCAGGATCAGCGAGGGGTTGGCGACCAGCACCCGCCCGATGGCGAGCTGCTGCTGCTGGCCGCCGGACATGGTGCCGGCCCGCTGGTTCCAGCGCTCGCGCAGGATGGGGAAATAGCCGAGCACCCGCTCGCGGTCGGCGGCCGAGACGCCGCCCGCGCGCATGCCGCCCACCGCGATGTTCTCGCCCACCGTGAGCCGGGGAAACACGTCCCGGCCCTGGGGCACATAGCCCACCCCCAGCCGGGCACGGCGGTGCGCCGCCAGCCGCTCCACCGCCGTGCCCTTGTAGACGATCGAGCCGTCGGTCGCCGGGATGAGGCCGATCAGGCTCTTCATCAGGGTCGACTTGCCGACGCCGTTGCGGCCGATGACGGCGACGATCTCGCCCTCGCGCACCTCCAGATCGAGGCCCTGCAGCACCGGCTTGCCGCCATAGCCGGCGCGCAGGCCGAGCGTGGCGAGCATCACTTCCTTACGCATGGGCGCCCTCCGGCGTAGCGTGGTCGGGGGCCTTGCCGAGATAAATGTCCGCCACCCGCTCGTCGGCCACGATGGCGTCGATCGAACCCTGCGCGAACACCTGCCCCAGATGCAGCACCGTGACCTTGTGGGCGACCTGGCGGACGAAGGCCATGTCGTGCTCCACCGCGAGCACGGTCATGCCTTCGGCGTTCAGCCGCTTGACCATGTCCCCGGTGGCGTGGGTCTCCTCCGGCGACATGCCGGCGGTGGGCTCGTCCAGCAGCAGCAGGCGCGGCTTGAGGCTGATCGCCATGCCGATCTCCAGCCACTGCTTCTGGCCATGGCTGAGATGGCCGGCGAGGCGGCCGGCCTCCGGGGCCAGGTTGAGGAAATCGAGCAGGCGCCCGATCTCCACCGGCAGCGCCGCCGGCGCGTAATGGTGCTGCATCGCGATTTCGAGGTTCTGCCGCACGCTGAGCGCCTTGAAGATGCCGGGCACCTGGAACTTCACGCTCATGCCGCGGCGGATGCGCTGGAACGGCTTGAAGGCGGTGATGTCCTCCCCCGCGAACAGGATGCTGCCCGAACTCGGGGCATGCTCGCCGAGGATGAGCCGGAACAGGGTCGATTTGCCCGCCCCGTTCGGCCCGATGAGGCAGTGCACTTCACCCGCCTCCAGCGCGAGGTCGACATTGTTGGTGACGTGCAGGCCGCCGAAGCGCTTGTTGAGGGCACGGGTTTCAAGGATCGGCATCAGGCGTCTCCTGCCGGCGAGGTGGCGCCGCGGCCGCGGAACAGCCGGGCGATGAGGCCGGCGGCGGCGAAGGCGAGCCCGTTCGGCGCGATCAGCACGGTGAGGACCAGCAGCACGCCCATCACCACCAGCGCATACTGGCTGCCATGGATGGTGAGCGCCTGGAACACCGACAGCACCGCCACGGTGCCGACCAGCGTGGTGGTGAGATCGGACCGCCCACCCACCGCGACCCACACGATCGGCAGCGCCGCCGCCGTCATCCCCATGCTGGAGGGCGTGATGTACTGGCCCCAGCTGGTGTAGAGCACCCCCGACAGCCCCGCCAGCGCCGCCCCGATGACGAAGGCGCCGAGCTGATATTTGCGGATGTCGTAGCCGAGCATCTCCGCCCGCTCCGGGTTCTCGCGGATGGCGACCAGAACATTGCCGAAAGGCGAGTTCACCAGGATGCGCAGGCCGAGATACACCACCACCAGCAGGCCGAGCACGACATAATAGAGCTGCACGTCGGGGAACAGGACGATAGCGCCGCCGGGCCAGGGCAGGGTGAGCGGGGGCATGTTGCTCATGCCGTTGAAGCCGTTGAGCCGGGCGGTGCCGATCTTCCATTCCGGCCCCGCGGTCTGCGCCATGAAGCGCTCCAGCACCAGCGTCACCGACAGGGTGACGATGCCGAGGAACACGCCGGAGATGCGGCCGAAATAAAGGAAATAGCCCAGCAGCACCGCGAACAGCGCCGCCACCGCCATGGCCAGCACCACCGCCACCAGCGTGAACCCATAGGCCGCGCCGAAATTGATGGTGAGGATGCCGTAGCTGTAGCCGGCGATGCCGAAGAAGGCGGTCTGCCCGAAGCTCAGCGCGCCGCCATAGCCCCAGATGAGGCTGAGGCCGAGCGCCATGAAGATCCAGGTAAAGAAGTACACCGTGTTGCCGACGGTGTAGCCGTCGCTGAACAGAGGATAGGCGCAGGCCCCGGCCAGCACGACGAGGAAGCCGGTCCAGAAGCCCGGGCCGCGGCCGAGCGTCTGCGGGCCTTCGAGGCGGCGGAAGAAGCGGAGAAGAGCGTTCATGGCTGTTGTTCCCCGGCTCAGGCGCGTTCGCGCAGCAGGAAGCCGGAAATGCCCCTGGGCAGGACCCGGATGACGATGATGACGGCGAGCAGCAGGCCGATCTGGCCGAAGAGCTGGCCGTAGAGCGAGGTCATGGTGGCCTTCACCACCGCCAGCACC
>CAZIXP010000015.1:0-32696 GCA_964543245.1 uncultured Starkeya sp. | reverse complement strand
CCACACCTACGCCGAAGAAGAAGGTCTGGTGTTCGAGCTGGTCACCCGCAACGGCCTCACGCTGCCGGACGACTTCCTGCAGCTGGTCACCGTGGCCGCCGGGCCGGGCGGCTCGCTGTGCGATGTCACCCGCACCGCGGCCGCCGGCGCGGTGCCGAGAAACACGTCCGCCCCGCCCACCACGACCGTGACGAAGGCTTCCATGATGAAGGTGGTGCCCATGGTCGGCACCAGCGTCATGGTCGGGGCGTAGAGCCCGCCGGCGAGGCCGGCAAGACCGGCGCCGAGCGCGAAGGTGAGGCTGTAGACGAGGCGGGTGTCGACGCCGAGCGCCGCCGCCATGTGCGGCACCTGGATCGTCGCCCGCGCCATGACGCCGAAACGGGTCGCGTTGAACAGCGCATAGAGCGCCACCAGCACCGCCACCGCCGCGCCGAACAGCACGAGCCGGTACACCGAGTAGGAATAGCCGCCGACCTGGAAGCTGCCGAACGGCGTGCCGACGCCGGCCAGCGTCGACCCCAGTAGGATCAGCGTGCCCTGCGTCGCGATGAGGCTCAGCCCCCAGGTCGCGACGATGGTGTCGAGCGGGCGGGCATAGAGATGGCGGATCACCACCCGCTCCACCAGCGCCCCCACCAGCGCCGAGACCAGCGCCCCGAGCGCGATGGAGAGCGGCAGCGGCAGCCCGGCATGGGTGGCGGACACCGTGACATAGGCTCCGCACATGATGAATTCGCCATGGGCGAGATTGATGACGCCCATCATGCCGAAGATGACGGCGAGCCCGCAGGCGGACAGCACCAGAAAGGCGAAGGCGTCGCCGAACTGGTAGAGCGCGGAGAAGGCGAGGGTTCCGACATCCATCGGCAGGGGCCTTGCGGTTCGGGAGAAGGGGATGCCCCGGCCCTTGAGGGGGTCTCGGGCCGGGGCAGGCCGGGAGAGCCGCGCGGGCGCGGGCTTCCGGGCAGTGGCGGGCGCGCCGGTAGCCGGCACGCCTCTCAGTCGCGCACGCCGGTCAGGGCTTCGGCGGCGGGTTGGAGGGGGTGTACTGCGCGCTGGGGTCGTTCTTGGTGAGGTCGCAGCCCGCTTCGCCGAGCCAGTACGGCTTGATGTCCTGCCAGACCTTCGGGAAGTCGATGGAGTGGTCGGCGTTCACATGCGCGAGGTAGATGGTGTGCGACATGTGCTGGCTCTTGGGGTCGAGGCAGACCTTGCCCTCCGGCGCGTCCATGCAGACGTCGCCCTTGGCGATCTCCTTGCGCAGGTCCTCGCGCTTGGTGGACTTCGCCCGCTCCACCATCTGCTTGTAGAGATAGACCGCGAGGTAGGAGTTCTCGGCCTCCTGGTTCACATAGGGCTCGCTCGGGAACTTCGCCTTGAACTTCTCGAAGAACGCCTTGGAAGCCGGGCTGTCGATCTCCTCGATGTAGTTGGTGGTGACGTACATGTCCTTGAGCGAAGGCGGCTTGAAGCGCTTGTGCTCATAGCCCTGGCCGACATTGACCGAGGAGGCCATCGGCAGGTTGACATTGGCGGAGGCGGCCTGCTCGTAATAGGAGGCCTGCGCGGTGCCGACCAGCAGCGTCACCACGAAGTCGGGCTTCGCCTTCTGGATGTTCTGGATGTTCTGCGAGAACTGCGACACGCCGAGCGGGATGAAATCCTCGCCGACCATCTCGCCGCCATTCTCCTTGACGATGTTGCGGACCCACTCGGCCGAGATCTGGCCGAAATTGTAATCGGCCGCTAGCGTGTAAACCTTCTTGCCGTACTTCTCCATCATCCACGGGATAAGGGTGGAGAACTGCTGCTCCGGCACGGCGCCGGTGACGATCATGTTGGCGTCGCAGACGCCGCCTTCATACTGGTTGTTGTAGAAGGCCAGCCCGTCGAACTGGTTGACGATCGGGCGGTAGGCCTCGCGCGAGGCCGAGGAGAAGCCGGCGAACACCACGTCCACCTTGTCGCGCTGGAGCACGCGGCGCATGAACTCCTGGTAGCGGGTATTGTCGGACTGGGTGTCGTAGATCACGAGTTCCAGCGGGCGCCCGTCGATGCCGCCGGCCTTGTTGATCTCCTCCGCCGCGAGCTGGATGGCGTGGACTTTGCCGATGGTGGCCGCGGCGAAGTCGCCGGACTGGTCCTCCAGCACGCCGAGCTTGATGGGATCGGCGGCGAAAGCCTGGCCGATGCTGAGCAAAAGCGTCCCCGCGAGGGCTGCGGCACGCAACCCCCGGATGGTCTTGCCGGTCATGTGTCGTCTCCTGGTGGAAGGTTTATTGTCCTTCGGCGCGCAGCCCCGCGCCGTTCGCGCGCAGCCCCGGGTCGGGGGCGGGCGCCCGTCGTGTCAGATAGGCTTCGCAGTAATCCTCAAGGCTCTGCCGCGATCGCATGCTCTCGCGGCGGAGCCCGTCATAGGCCGCGTCATCATCGAGCCCGGCCTCGCTCATCCGGGCGATGATGGCTTTGACCACGGCGCGGCGACCGCGCCGGCGGCGATCCATGTCGTCGAGGCGGGCCCTGAGCTCGCCCCGCAACAGGAACTGGTTGATGCCGAGGAAAAGGGCGGTGTAGACCGCCGCCCCCTGCACCGGCTTGCGCAGGAAGGCCGTCGCGCCGAGATGGATCAGGTGCTTCAGCCGGCTCGGCGCCTCGACGCCCACCAGCCCGATGACCGGCACCGGCGGCTGGTGCGACGCCGCGTCGACCTCCAGCGCCACCGCGCCGTCGAGATCGCCGTCGATGAACAATATGTCGCGCTCGGCCTGAAGGCCGGCGAGGTCGATCTCCGCCCGCCCCTCGACCAGCGGCGGCAGCAGCGCGGTCACGCCCAGCTTGCCGAGCGTTGTCTGCAGGGCCTCCACCGCCGCCGCGTTGGACGTGACGATCCAGGCCCGGCCGCCATTGAAATTCTGGAGCAGTCGAGGTGCCGTCATTTCACCACTCGCAAGGATGGGGTGCGGGAAGCGACCGCGTAGCGCGGCGAAGACTGGACGAGATAGGGGTCGGGCCGCACCGGCCCCGGCGCCTCCACCAGAAGGTCGAAGCGGGCTTCGGCATTGGAGCGGCCGATCCGGGGCGTGAGGAAGGCGTGCAGCGTCTGGGGATCGATGCAGACATCGCCCTGCGGCGCGGCGAGGCGCCGGCGGGTGACGGCCGCCTTCACCGCGTCCAGATCGTCGGTGCCGGCCTCGGCAAGGGCGCCGATCAGCAGCTTCATCGCGATGTAGGAGGCTTCCGCGTCCGCCGAGGTGGAGGGCCCCTCCGGAAAGGCCTGCCGATAGTCCCGGGTGAAGGCGGCATTGGCGGGCGTATCCAGCGACGAGAAATAGACGCTGGAGGAGAGATGGCCGTCCACCGCCTCCGGCCCGATCTCCTCCAGCTCCGGCTCGGAGAGGGTGCAACTCGCCACCGGGAAGCTACGGGCCTGGTCGATGCCGCGCGCCGTGCAGGCGGCCCGGAAGGCACGGAAGAAGGCGTAGGCGCTGGTGCCGATGAGATTGTTGAAGACGAAGGCCGGCCGCGCCTCGAGGATGGCGTCGACCATCTGCTCGACCTCGGTGTCGCCCACCGCGACATAGCGCTCCGCCAGCACCTCGCCGCCCCGCGCGGTCATCGCCTCGCGGAAGATGCGGGTATTCTCCCAGGCCCAGATGTAGTTGGAGCCGACGCAGAAGGCGCGGCGCCCGGCATGGGCCAGCATGTAGTCCACCAGCGGCAGAACATGCTGGTTGGGCGAGGCGCCGGTGTAGATGACATTGCTGGCGCTCTCGAAGCCCTCATAATGCGAGGGATACCACAGCAGCGCGTCGTGCTTCTCGAAGCAGGGGATCACCTCCTTGCGGGAGGAGGAGGTGTAGCAGCCCACGACGTGGCGGATGCCGGACCCGATCAGCTCCCGGCTGAGCGCGGCATAGCGGGCGAGGTCGCCGCCGGGATTGACGACCACCGGCTCGACCGAAAGGTCCGGCGCCGCATTCTCCGCCACCGCCAGCAGCGCGCCGTTCAGCATCGAGCGGGCCACCACGCTGTAGGGCCCGGTGGTCGAGAACATCACGCCGACGCGATAGGACTTCGCGGCCATTCGTCCGATCCAAAATAAAAAACGCCCGCCAGCCGTCATGGCTGTGGGCGTCTTTGCCACCAACCTGCAACGCGGCAGAGCCGCGTCGTCGTTGGAACTGTTCACCAGAGTGGCGCGATTATGGGCAGCCTTGCCCCGCGCTTCAAAATTAGGCTCGCTCGCACCGCCGCTTTTGTCAAGCGGTTTTGCTCGGCGCGTCCCGCCATGCCCACATGAAGCATGCCGGCCGCTCGGCGCCGGAGTGCCGAGGTCAGCCCAGCGGCGAGAATGCTGTCGGCAGCAGGATCTTGTTCTCCATCACCTCGATCAGCGCCTGGATCTTCGGCAGGAAGGCCTGCCACGCCGGATCGGCGGCGAGTGCGGCACGGCGCGCGGCGCGGTCGTCGAGGCTGGCATAGGCCCAGATGTGGACGATCTCGTTCAGCGGCCCGATCTCGCTGGTGAAATAGCCCACCAGCACACCGAGATGGCCCTTCTGGATGGCGATGCCCTCCTCTCCCACCAGTTTCACATAGGCCGGCACGGCACCGGTCTTCAGCCGGTAGGTGCGCATCTCGTAGATCATGGCGGGGCCTCTCAGCGCATCACGAAGGGGTCGGCGATCGGCTCGTCGGAGGTGCGGATCCACACCGACTTGGTGCGGGTGTAGTCGCGGATCGATTCGGCCCCGCCTTCGCGGCCGAGGCCGGACTGGCCGTAGCCACCGAACGGCACGATGGGAGAGACCGCGCGATAGGTGTTCACCCAGACGATGCCGGCCCGCAGCCGACGGATGAGCCGGTGCGCCCGGGTCAGGTCGCGGGTGAAGAGGCCGGAAGCCAGCCCGAACGGGCTGTCATTGGCCAGCGAGACCGCCTCCTCCTCACCGTCGAAGGCGATGACGCTCAGCACCGGACCAAACAGTTCTTCCGCCGCGCAGGGAACCTCATTGCCGGCGCAGGACAGGATGGTCGGCTCGAAATAGATGCCGTCGTCCAGCCCCTCCGGCCGGCCGCCGCCGGTGACGAGACGGGCGCCGGCGGCGAGGCTGGCGGCGATGGTCGCCTCGATGTGGCTGCGCTGCCGCGCGGTGGCGAGCGGCCCCATCTCGGTGGCGGGGTCCTGCGGATCGCCGATGCGGATGTGCCGCGCCTTCTCGACCAGCCGCGCCAGCAGCCGGTCGTGCACCGCACGCTCGACGAAAAGGCGCGAGCCGGCGACGCAGCTCTGTCCGCTGGCGGCGAAGATGCCGGCGACGATGGCGTTGGCGGCGCTCTCGATATCGGCATCGGCGAACACCAGCACCGGCGACTTCCCGCCCAGCTCCAGCGTGGTGTAGGCGAGATTCTCCGCGGTGTTGCGCACGACGTGGCGGGCGGTCGCCGGCCCGCCGGTGAAGGCGACGCGCGCCACCAGCGGATGGGCGGTGAGGGTGCGCCCGCACTCCTCGCCAAAGCCGGTGAGGATGTTGACCACGCCGGGAGGAAAGCCCGCCTCGTGCACCAGCCGGGCGAAGGCCAGCAGCGGCGCCGGCCCTTCTTCCGAAGCCTTCAGCACCACGGTGCAGCCGGCCGCCAGCGCCGGGCCGAGCTTCACCGCCGACAGGAAAAGCTGCGAGTTCCACGGCACCACCGCCGCCACCACGCCGATCGGCTCGCGGCGCAGCCACGCCTCCATGTCGGGCTTGTCCACCGGCAGGTGGGCGCCTTCCACCTTGTCCGCCAACCCGGCGAAATAGCGGTAATATTCCGCGACATAGCCGATCTGCGCACGGGTCTCGCGGATGATCTTGCCGGTGTCGCGGGTTTCCAGCTCGGCGAGGTGGCCGGCGTTCGCCGCCACCAGATCGGCGAGGCGCATCAGCAGCCGGCCGCGCTGGCTGGCGGTGAGCCCGGCCCAGCCGGGATCGGTGAAGGCGCGGTGCGCCGCCTTCACCGCCCGGTCGACATCGGCCGCGGTGGCGGCGGGCATGGTGGCCCAGGGCCGGCCGGTGGAGGGATCGAGGCTTTCGAAATGGCGGCCGCCCTCCACGAAGGCGCCGTCGATGTAGAGCCTGAAATCGTCTGCGGCGCTCATGCCGGCCCCCTTCACGCGAAAGCCGGCAGGACGTCGCGGATGAACAGTTCCAGCGACTTGCGCTTGCGCGCATGGCTGATGCCGCTGTCGATCCAGATCGAGAACTCGTCGTACCCCATCGCCTCATAGCCTTTCAGCCGCGCGATCACCTCGTCGGGCTGCCCGATCACGAGGTTGCGGCGCACCAGCTCCGGCGCGTAGTGCGGCATGGCGGCGCGCTCTTCCGGGGTCGGCGGCTCCATGATCGCCTGGTGGATCGGCCGCTTATTGGCGAACCACGCGCCGAACAGGGCGTAGAACCGCGAGAGGTCCTCCGCCAGCGCCTGCGCCTCCGGCTCGCTGTCGGCGACGAAGGCGTGCTGCAGCAGCATGATCCTGGGACGCGGCACCTCGGGGTGGTTGGCCACCGCGGCCTCGAAGCGCTCCTTCAGGATCGCGACCTCGCCGTCTCCCGAGGCGAGCGGCGTCACCTGCACGTGGCAGCCCTGCGCCACCGCGAAATCATGGCTGCTGGGATCGCGCGCCGCCACCCAGATCGGCACCCCGCCCGGCTGCACCGGCTTGGGGCTGGCGGTGGAGGTCGGAAACGACCAGAACTGGCCCTCATGGGCGTAGTCCCCCTCCCACAGCTTCCTGAGCGCCGGGATGATCTCGCGCATGCGCAGCCCCGCGCCCATGGCGTCGAGGCCGGGCAGCATGCGCTCATACTCGAACATGTAGGCGCCGCGGGCGATGCCCAGCTCGAGCCGGCCATTGGTGGCGACGTCGGTCATCGCCGCCTCGCCGGCAAGCCGCAGCGGGTGCCAGAACGGCGCCACCACATTGCCGGTGCCGAGCCGGATGCGCGAGGTGCGGGCGCCGAGATGGGCGAGCTGGATGAACGGGTTCGGCGCGATGGTGAATTCCATCGCGTGGTGCTCGCCGATCCACACCGTCTCGAAGCCGGCCTCCTCGGCCAGCAGCGCCAATTCCTCCAGTTCCTCGAAGAGCCGCCGGTGCGGAATGGCGGGATCGGCGCGTTCCATGTGGACGAAGAGGGAGAATTTCATCGGCGTCCGTTCCCGGGTGGCGGCGGCGGGTTGGCTGAGGCGGAACAGGTCAGGCGTGGACGACAGGCGTGGCGGGCGCCGAAAGGCTGGCAAGGAAGCGCGCGAGCGCGGCGTTCACCGCCGCGGCGGCGGTCAGGTTCATCATGTGGCGCTCCCCGGCCAGCACCTCGCAGAGGCCGCGCGGGGCCGCCGCCGCCATGGCCTGCGACATGGCCGGCGTCGAATTGGGATCGCCGTCCCCGGTCATGAACAGCGCCGGCGCCGCCAGCCCCGGCAGGCTGGCGCGGTGCGCCTCGTCGGAGGTGGCGAACAGCCGGTAGGTGCGGGCATAGCCGACGGGATCGCACGCCTGCAGCAGCCGCCGCACGGTGGCGGCATGGCCCGCCAGCGCCGGCGGCACCGGCGTGCCGAACCAGCGGTCGACGGCCGCGGCGTGGGAGGCGCCGGCGCCTTCCTGCGCCAGCGAGGCCGCGCGGGCCTCCACCGCTGCCCGCTGCTCCGGGCTGCGGCAGTAGACGGCGTTCAGCGCCACGACCCCGCAGGCCCGGCGGGGATGCGCCAGCGCCACGTCCAGCGCCACCAGCGCGCCCATGGAATGGCCGATGACGACCGCCTCCGGCAGGTCCAGCGCGTCCATCAGGCCCACCATTTGGCCGCTATAGTCCGACAGGCGGGCGTCGGCCGGCGGCAGGCTGGAGCCGCCATGGCCGAGCATGTCGAGCGCGATTACCTCATGATCGGCGGCAAGGGCAGCCAGCTGGGGTTCCCACGCCTCCAGCGCCATGCCGACGCCGTGGATGAGGATCACCGGCCGGCCCCGCCCCTGCCTGAGATAGCGGGTGCGCAGCCGCGCCCCGTCCCGGCCGGGCACCCAGGCGATGGCGGGCTCAGACATCGGTGCCACCGAGATCCTTCAGGTCCTGGTAGCGGTCGCCGATGCGGTGGTGCGGCCGCCCACCAATGGAGGCGCCGAGCGCGACCACGATCTCGTCCGGGGCCGGGGCGTCGAGAATGGAGAACTGGATGGTGAGGTAATGCGAGCGGCGGCCCTCGTCGAGCTTGTCCATCAGCGGGATGACCACCGGGGTGTTGGGGCCGCCGCGGGTATTGGTGAAGGCGAGATAGCTCTTCGCGCCCACAGCCTTGCGGTAGTGATTGCCGAAGCGCAGCGTGTGGATGAGCCCCGAGGCATGCTCGATCTCGCCGGAGGTGCCGACGATGGCCGCCTTGCCATAGCCTTCCACCGCCTCGCCCGAGCCGGCGAGGCGAAGAATCTCCGCCGTCAGCGTGGCGCCCAGCTCCGGCGCGACGGCGTGGATCTCCGGCTTCAGGTCCTCGACGAAGCCCTGCCCCGCCCAGGGATTGCGCAGCACCGCCGCCGCCGCAAAAAGCTGCAGCGGCCGCGGCGCCGTGCGCCCGCCCTCGATCAGCGTGGTTTCGGCGTAAGTGACGATCTTTCGCAGCACGAGCGGCATGGCGGGTTCCGACAGGGATCGATGAGCTTCTTATGATATGATGGTATACCATAAGACCATCGCGTCAATTGCCTCGCGGGAGATTGCGGGCGACAACGTCAGGGAATGGGAATCACGATGGTCGCGATGGCGCAGGGCACGCCCCCGGAAACGGCTGAAATGCGGGTCGACCGCAGCATCACCACGCTGCGCGGGCTGACGCTGGAAAAGATGCGCGACGCCATCCTCGACTTCCGCTTCCGGCCGGGCGAGCGGCTGGTGGAGCGCACGCTGTGCGAGCGCCTCGGGGTCAGCCGCAGCGTGGTGCGCGAAGTGCTCCGGCATCTGGAGGCGGAAGGGCTGGTAGAGACCATTCCCCATCAAGGCCCCGCCGTCGCCCGGCCAGACCCGGCGCAGGCGGCGCAGATCTATGAGATACGCGGCCTGCTGGAGAGCGAGGCGGCCCGCGCCTGCGCGGTCCACGCCAGCGACGCCGCGATCGACGAGCTCGCCGCCGCCATCGACCGCATCGATGCCGCCTTCCAGACCGGCAGCCCGCGCGCCGTGCTGAAGGCGACGACCGATTTCTACGAGATCCTGTTCCGTGCCGCCGGCAAGCCGGTGGCGTGGGAGGTGGTGCGCTCGCTCAATGCCCGGATCAACCATCTGCGCGGCATGACCATCGTGACGCCGGAGCGCCACGCCCACGCCATCGCCGAGATGCGCGCGCTGCACGAGGCGATCCGCCGCCGCGATGGCGAGGCCGCCTGGCGCGCCAGCGCCGACCATGTCGCGATGGTGGCACGCCTCGCCGCCGAGCGCCTCGCAAGCCTGCCACCGGGCTGAGCCGCCGCGGGCTGGGTCGCGGTCAGCCGGGATAGATCGGGAACGCCCGGCACAGCGCCGTGACCTCCGCCTTCACCGCGGCCAGCACCGCCTCCTCCTGCGGCGCCTGCATCACCCGCTCGATCCAGCCGGCGATGGTGGCGAACTCGGCGGGACCGAAGCCGCGCGTGGTGCCGGCATTGCTGGAAAGCCTGAGGCCCGACGGCGCTTCGGGCGGGCGGGGGTCGAACGGAATCTGGTTCTTGTTCACGGCGAGGCCGGCCTGTTCCAGCGCCTTGGCGACGACCTCGCCGGTGAGGCCGCTTGGTGTGAGATCGACCAGCATCAGCCCCATGTCGGTGCCGCCTGAGACGATCCGCACATTCTGCGCCGCCAGCGCCTGCGCCAGCGCCCGCGCATTGGCGAGCACCGCCTCGTTATAGGCGCGGAATTCCGGCCGCAGCGCCTCGCCGAGGCAGGCCGCCTTGCCGGCCACCGCGTGCAGCATCACCGAGCCCTGCACGCCGGGAAAGATGCCGTAGGTGATGCGGTCGCTCAGCGCCGCGTCGTTCCACAGCACCAGCCCGCCGCGGGCCCCGCGCAGCGATTTGTAGGTGGTGGTGGTGACGACATGGGCGTGCGGCACCGGATCGGGATAGAGGCCGGTCGCCACCAGCCCGGCGAAATGGGCCATGTCGACCATGAGATAGGCGCCGACCTCGTCGGCAATGGCCCTCAGCGCGGCGAAATCCATCGCGCGGAAATAGGCCGAGCCGCCGGCGACGATCATCCGCGGCGAATGCTCCCGCGCAAGGTCGCGGATCTCGTCGAGGTCGAGCCGCTCGGTCTCGCGGTTCACCCCGTAGCGGACGATGGAATAGTCGCGCCCGGTGAGGGTGGCGGGATGGCCGTGGCTGATATGGCCGCCGGCGGCGACGTTCATCGACAGCACGGTATCGCCCAGCTTCAGCAGTCCGAGGAACACGCCGGCATTGGCGTTCGAGCCGGAATGGGGCTGGACATTGGCGAAGCGCGCACCGAACAGGCGCTTCGCCCGCTCGATCGCCAGCGCCTCGATGGCATCGGCGAATTCCGCCCCGCCATAGTAGCGGCCATAGGCCGGTCCCTCGACCGTCTTGTTGGTCAGAACCGAGCCCTGCGCCTCCAGCACGAGGCGGGAGACGATGTTCTCGGAGGCGATCAGCTCGATGCCGTCGGCCTGCCGGCGCTCCTCGCCGCGAATGGCGGCGGCGAGCTCGGGATCGGCATCAAGGCCGGCGGTGAAATAGCCGTCATGCAGCGTCGACATCGGGCCTCCGGCAAGCGGGACAGGGCAAGGCGGCATCGCCTCACCGGATATACCACCCCCACGGGTCGTCGGCGTCGTAGCGCGTGATCTGCTTCACTTCGAGGTAGTTCGACAGGCCCCAGCGGCCGAGCTCGCGGCCGATGCCGGACTGCTTGTAGCCGCCCCATGGCGCCTCGGTGAAGGTGGGCTGCGAGCAGTTGATCCAGACGATGCCGGCCTTCAGCGCCCGGGCGACCCGTTCGCAGCGGTCGAGGTCGTTCGACATCACCGCGCCGGCGAGGCCGAAGCGGCTGTCATTAGCCATGCGGATCGCATCCGCCTCGTCGGTGAAGGGCTTCACGCACACCACCGGGCCGAAGATCTCCTCGCGCCACACCTCGCTGCTCTCCTCCATGTCGGCGAGCACGGTGGGCTGGAGGAAATAGCCGACATTGCGATCCGCCGGGCGGCCGCCACCGGTCACGACCCGCGCGCCCTGCTCGACGCCGCGGGCGATGGCGGCGAGGATCTTGTCGTACTGGCCCTTCGAGACGATCGGTCCGAGCAGCGTGCCCTCCTCCAGCCCGCTGCCGATGCGGATGCGCGCCGCCTCCGCCGCGAGACGCTCCAGCACCGCGTCATAGGCGGAAGCCTCGATCAGCACCCGCGAGGTAGCGGAGCAGACCTGGCCCTGGTTCCAGAAGATGCCGAACATGATCCATTCGACCGCCTTGCCGATATCGCTGTCGGCGAAGACGATGAAGGGCGACTTGCCGCCAAGCTCGAGGCTGACCTTCTTGATGTCGGCCGCGGCGGCGGCCATCACCTTGCGGCCGGTCGGCACCGAGCCGGTGAAGGCCAGCTTGTCGACCGCGGGATGCATGGTCAGCGGCGCGCCCGCCTCCGGGCCGAGCCCGGTGACGATGTTGAGCACGCCCGCCGGCAGCCCGACCTCCTGCGCGATGACGCCCAGCTCCAGCGCGGTAAGCGGGGTGAGCTCGGAGGGCTTCAGCACCAGGGTGCAGCCCGCCGCCAGCGCCGGCGCGACCTTCCATGTCGCCATCAGCAGCGGGTAGTTCCACGGCACGATGGCGCCGACCACCCCCATCGGCTCCAGCACGACCCTGGACGAGAAGCGCGCATCGGCGAGGGCGACCACCTCGTCGGGATCGGTGTCCAGCTTCTCGGCGAGCCCGGCATAGAAGCCGAAGCAGCCGGCGACATCGTCGATGTCCCACAGCGCCTCCGGCAGCGGCTTGCCGTTGTCCAGCACCTCCAGCCGCGCCAGCTCCTCCCGCCGCGCGGTCACCGCGGCGGCGATGGCACGCAGATAGGCCGCCCGCTCCGTGCCGCTCAGCCGCGGCCACGGCCCCTCGTCGAAGGCGCGCCGGGCCGCCGCCACCGCGCGGTCGATGTCGGCGGCGGTGCCGGCGGGGGCGTGGTGGATCACCCGCTCGGTGGCGGGATCGACCACCGGAAAGGTGCCGCCCCCGGCCGGGGCGGTCCATTGTCCGTCGATGAAGAGCTGGGTCTGCATGGGGCCTCGCGGGATCAGGCGGTTCTCTCGGGTTTGGTCCGGCGCGCGGTGGCCCGGGGGCCGGCCGCGAGCTTCATGATCTCGGCGGCGGCGCGCGCGGCACCGCCGGCGCCCTGCATGAACGCGGCGTTCGCCTTCAGGCGGTCGCGCATGCCACGGTCGCCGAGCAGCCCGGCAATGGCGCCGGCAAGTTCCTCCTCGCCCCAGCGGTAGCGGTCGAGCCGCCGGCCGACGCCGGCCTCCTGCGCGCGGGTCGCGTTGTCGTGGCCGTCCCAGCAATAGGGCATCACCAGCGAGGGCACGCCGAAATAGAGCGCCTCGCAGAAGCTGTTATTGCCGCCGTGGTGGATGAAGAGGTCGGCCTGCGCCACCACGGAGGGCTGGGGAAACCAGCTGTCGACCAGCACATTGTCGGGAACCTGGCTGTACTCCTCCCGCCAGTGCCCGGCATTCACCAGGAAGCGCGCGGGCATGCCGGCGAAAACGCCGATCATCCGCCGGATCATGCCCACATCCATGGCGCCGAGCGAACCGAAGCTGGTGAGCACCAGCGGCGCGTCGTTATGGCTGGCGAAGCGGGGAACGCTGTACGCCGCCTCGCGCCGCACGCACCCTTCGAGGAACACGAAGCGCCGGGGATCGAGCGTCCTCGCGCGCTCGTGACGGATGATGGACGGCGCCAGCAGCAGGTTGAGATGGGGCGAGGCGTCGAGGAAGCCGGCGCCCGGCCGCAACCCGCAATCGGCGAGGAAGGCCGAGAAGCGCCGGTGGGCCGGCGCCACCGCCCGCTCATACCGCGCGGCGAACGCCTCCCACGCCACGGGATCGTCCGCTGACGCGCCGGAAAGATAAGGCGGGATGAGCGGGTCCGGCAGCTCGGTCTCGGCGCAGGAGACCACCCGCACCCACGGCACGCCGGCCGTGGCGACGGCCGGGAACATGACCACGTTGTCCAGCACGATGACGTCGGGCTTCAGCCGGGCGATGAGCTGGCGCAGCGGCTCCTCGGCGCGGATGGCGGTATCGACGATCGCCTCCCAGGTGGGGGCGACATAGGAATCGATCTGGTCGAGCGCGGACTGGGCGAAGGCGTCCTTGTGGCGCTCGATGAAATCGTTCCAGTCGGTCGCGGCCTCGGGGCGCCCCTCCGCGAGCTGGTACTCGGTGAAACCGTATTCCGCGAAGATGCCGCCAAAGCCGGGATGGCAGATGAACACCGGCTCCGCTCCGGCGCGCCGCAGTTCCTGGGCGATGCCGACGCAGTTGAGCGCGGCGCCGTAGCTCGCCTCCGGGAACAGCGCGACGCGGGGGGAACGGGCGCTGCCGGTCACGAAACCGCCCGGAACAGGCTCGGCACCCCGCGGCCGGCGAGCCGCGGGCGCTGCGCGCTCGACAGCCGCAGATGCACCGACATGAGGTCGGCGGCGAGGTCCATCTGCCCGCGCTCGATCTGTTCGAGAATCTGGAGGTGCTCCTGGTTCGACTGCATCAGCCGGAAGGTGCCGACATGGGAACGGCCGGCCACCTTGCCGCGGCGGCGGTGATGGCCGGCCAGCGCCTCGGCGAGGAAGGGGTTGCCGCAACCGCGGGCGACCAGCAGGTGGAAGTCGAGATCGATGCGGTCGAACAGCGCGCGGTCGAACGCGGCCTCCGGCATCGCCCGCAGCAGCAGCATGGATTGGCGCAGCGCCGCCATCGCCGTGAAATCCCTCCGGAAATCCGGCAACGACAGCGCCAGCGGCTCCATCGCCAGCCGGAATTCATAGCTGCGGGCGGTGGCGTCGGGGCCGACGGCGAACTGCTTCAGCAGCCATTGCTGGCCGGGGGCGCGCTCGGCGAGATTTTCCTCAGCCAGCTCTAAAAGGACATTTTGTACCGTCTGTCGCGGCGCATCATAGCGGCGCTGCAGCGAGGCGACGGTCTGCGTCTCGGCAATGCGGCCGGCCGCGAGGTCGCGCAGCACGGCGTCGTGAATCTCGCTCTCGCGGTCGGTGGCGATGCCGGCATCCAGCCGGCCGCCCGCCACCGGGTCGGTCGCCAGCACATAGCCGCCCTCGGCATCGGCGGTGGCCAGCCCCTGCTCGGCAAGTATTTGCAAAGCCTTGCGAACCGGGGTGCGGGAGACGTTGCACAGCGAGGCGAGCGCCTGCTCGGCGAGCCGCTCGCCTGGCGACATGCCGCGCTCGGCCGCGACGTCGAGTATCCGTCGGGCCAATGAGACGTGGCGATGATTGAGCCGCCTGGGTTCCGTGCCGGTCACGATGCGCGTCCTCTCGCGCTGGCCATTGTGCATTTGCGCGGTGTTCCTGCAAGCGCGAATGGCCGGCCCTGCACAATCGGCGCGCATGTCGACGAAAGAGGCTTGACGTTTTTTTTCCTCAAATAATACTCCCACCCACCGCCGGATCAGGACGCCGGCTCCGCTCCAGCACAGCCAAGGAGTCTGCCGTGAATGCGCATGTAGGGAAGGCGGTCTCCCGCGGGGCCGCAGCGTTGTTCGGCCTCGTTCTCGGGATCGGCACCGCCTCTGCCGCCGACCTCGTGATCTCGAACTGGGACGGCTACATGCCGAAGGACATCGCCGAGAAGTTCAAGGCGGCGACGGGCCTCGAGATCGAGGTGGTGAACCACGCCACCAACGAGGAGATCATGGGCAAGCTCATGGCGAGCGGCGGCAAGGGCTACGACGTCGTGTTCGTGTCCTCGCCCTTCGCCGAGGTGCTGAACAACCAGAAGCTGCTCGCCCCGCTCGACAAGGCCGCGATCCCGAACCTCGCCAACCTCTACCCGCAGGCGGCGGCGCTGGCCTATGACCCCGGCAACAGCTTCTCCGTGCCCTATAGCTGGGGCACCACCGGGCTGTGCTACCGCTCCGATCTCGTCGCGCCCGCCCCGACGAGCTGGTGGGACCTGCTGAAGCCTTCCGACGCGGTGAAGGGCAAGACCACCATGCTGGCCACCGACCGCTGGCTGATGGCCGCCGGCCTGCTCGCCAACGGCTATTCGGTGAACGCCACCGACCCCGCGCAGATCAAGAAGGCGACCGACACGCTCATCGCCGCCAAGAAGACCCTGCTCGCCTATGACGACACCACCTTCTATTCGAAGCTGGTCTCCGGCGAGGCGGTGCTGGTGCATGCCTGGGACGGCTGGTGCAATTACGGCATCACCGAGAACGCCGCGATCAAGTTCGTGGTGCCGAAAGAGGGCTCGGACGTCTTCGTCGACACCATCGTCGTGCTCAAGAACTCCGAGCACAAGGCGGCGGCGATGACGTTCCTGAACTACATCCTCGACGCCAAGAACCACGCCTGGGTGGCGGAGAACATTCTCTACAAGGTGCCGAACAAGCCGGCGATGGAGAGCCTCGACAAGGCGCTGTTCGAAAAATACCCGAACCTCGCCATGACCCCCGACGAGCTGCTGAAGAACGAGCTGCTGCGCGACCTCGGTCCCGCGCAGAAGCTGTATTCGCGCGCCGTCAGCGAGATCAAGGCCGCCAACTGAGCCGGTCGCCGCCGCGCCACGCCCGGCGGCGATCTTCCTGCCGACCCACGGAGCCGCCGCGATGTCGCCGCCGGACATGAAATCGGGCCTGCTGGTGACACCGGCGGTGGCGTGGCTGGCGGTGTTCATGCTGGCGCCGTGCCTGCTCGTGCTGAGCTACGCCTTTCTGGAGCGCGGCACCTGGGGCGGCGTCGAGTACACCCTGACGCTGGAGAATCTCACCCGCGCCTTCGACCCGCTCTATGCCCGGGTGTTCCTCACCTCGGCGCGGATCGCGGCGCTGGCAACGCTGTTCGCGGTGCTGCTGGCCTATCCCGCGGCCTATGCCATCGCCCGGGCGCCGAGGCGGTGGCAGCCGGCGCTGCTGTTCTTTGCGGTCCTGCCGTTCTGGAGCAACTACCTCATCCGCACCTATGCCTGGATCGTGCTGCTGAACCGCGAGGGGCTGGTGAACAACCTGCTCAAGGCGCTGGGCTATCGCGGCGAGCCGCTCTCGATGCTCTATTCCGAGCCGGCGGTGGTGCTCGGCCTCGTCTACAACTACCTGCCCTTCGTCATCCTCGCGATCTACTCCGCGCTCTCGCGCCTCAATCCCGAGCTGATCGAGGCCTCGCACGACCTCGGCGGCGGTGCCCTGCGCACCTTCTGGCGGGTCACGCTGCCGCTGAGCCTGCCGGGCGTCGCGGCGGGCGGGGTGTTCGTCTTCGTGCTCTCGATCGGCAATTTCGTCACCCCCGCCCTGCTCGGCGGCGGGCGCTTCCAGATGATCGGCAACCTCGTCTACGACCAGTTCCTCGCCGCCAATGACTGGCCGTTCGGCGCCGCGCTGGGCATGGTGCTGATCGCCATCATGACCGCGCTGCTGCTGGTGCAGGCCCGGCTTGCCGCCCGCGCCGGCGGCGACACGGGGAGGCCGGCATGAGCACCGTGCGCGCGCCGTCCCGCTTCGGTGGCCTCGTGCTGGCGGCGATCTTCGCCTTCCTGTACGTGCCCATCGCGGTGCTGGTGCTGCTCTCCTTCAACGCCAGCGGCCTGCCCACGGCCTGGACCGGCTTCTCGCTGAAATGGTACGCCGCGCTGGCGGGCAACGCGAACATCCTCCACGCCGCCTGGAACACCCTCGTCGTCGGGCTGGCGGCGACCGCGATCTCCACCGTGCTCGGCACGCTGCTGGCCATCGGGCTGGAGACCCGGCGGCGCAAGGGCACCGCGATCGAGGCGCTGGCCTTCGCGCCGATGGTGATCCCCGACATCGTGCTGGCGGTGGCGCTGCTCACCTTCTTCTCCAGCCTCGACATCACGCTCGGCCTGCCGACCATCGTCGTCAGCCACGTGATCTTCGACCTTGCCTTCGTCAATGCGGTGGTGCGTGCGCGGCTGAAGCACTTCGATTTCTCGATCGTAGAGGCCTCGCGCGATCTCGGCGCCGGCTACGTCACCACTTTCCGCCGCATCCTGCTGCCGGCGCTGGCCCCCGCCATCATTGCCGGGGCGCTGCTGGCCTTCACCCTGTCCATCGACGAGTTCATCATCGCCTTCTTCACCGCCGGCGCGGGGCGATCCTCCATCACCCTGCCCATGCAGATCTATTCCATGATCCGCTTCGGCATCACCCCGGAGGTGAACGCGCTCGCCACCCTCGTCATGGGCCTGAGCGCGACAGTGCTGATGATCTCGCAATGGCTCAACAAGGAGCAACAGCCATGAACGCGGGGGCCCACGCGAGGACGCCGGCGAGGGCGGACACGGTCGCCGCCGCCACGCCGGGCTCCGCGGCGGCGGTGCTGCGCATCGAGGCGGTGTCGAAAGCGTTCGGCGCCGTTACCGCGGTCGATCGCGTCTCGCTCGACATCCGGCCGAACGAGTTCTTCGCCCTGCTCGGCCCCTCCGGCTGCGGCAAGACCACCCTGCTCAGGATGCTGGCCGGCTTCGAGACCCCGACCGGCGGGCGCATCCTGCTGGACGGGCAGGACATCTCGCCGCTGCCGCCGGAGAGGCGGCCGCTGAACCTCATGTTCCAGTCCTACGCGCTGTTCCCGCATATGAGCGTGCGGGCGAACCTCGCCTATGGGCTGGAGATGGAACGCCGTCCCCGCGCCGAGATCACGCGGCGGGTCGACGAGCTCCTCGCCACCACCGGCCTCTCCGCGCTCGCCAACCGCAGGCCGGACCAGCTGTCCGGCGGCCAGAAGCAGCGCGTCGCGCTGGCCCGCGCGCTGATCAAGCGGCCCAAGGTGCTGCTGCTGGACGAGCCGCTCGGGGCGCTGGACAAGAAGCTGCGCGAGCAGATGCAGCTGGAACTCAAGCGGCTCCAGCACGAGGTCGGCATCACCTTCGTCATGGTCACCCACGACCAGGAGGAGGCGCTTGTCATGGCCGACCGCATGGCGATCCTGCGCGACGGGCGGCTTCTGCAATGCGGCGCGCCGCACGAGGTCTACGAGGCCCCGGCCGACCGGTTCGTCGCCGACTTCATCGGGGTGATGAACTTCATCGAGGGCGCGGTGGACTCCGGCGGCGTGTTCTGCGCCCCGGGCCTCGCCGTCGCCCTCGCCCGGCCGGCCGGCAGGGGCGCCCTGGCGGTGCGGCCGGAGGCGGTGGAGGTGCTGCCTGGCCTCGCGGACGGCGCCGCGGAGGGCCCGGCAGAGGGATTGCCGGGCACGGTGCTCGACGTCGCCTATCACGGACTCGACCGCGTGCTGCATGTGCGCACCGCGGCGGCGCCGCTGCTGCGGGTGCGGGTCGCCGCCCGCCGCACCGCGGACTGGCGGGCCGGCGATGCCGTGCGGCTGCGGATCGAGCCCGACCGCTGCCTGTTCTTTCCCGACCCCGCGTCCTGAGACCACCGACCGCCCAACCGACACCCGGAGGAAGCCCCGACCATGACGCAGAAGACCATCGCCTTCTTCCCGGAAGCCGCCTACGGCCCCGCGCTCAACTCCGTCGGCATCGCGCAGGCGGTGGAAGCGCTCGGCCACCGGGCCGTCTTCCTCTCCGATCCCGGCTTCGTCGGCGTCTATGAGGGCTACGGCTTCGAAGCCCACCCGGTGAACCTCTCCGCGCCGATGCCGCCGGAGCAGATGGCGAAGTTCTGGGAAGACTTCATCAACGGCCACATCCCCAATTTCCGCAAGGCGCCGATCGATCAGATCGACAACTATGTGAAGGATTGCTGGACCGCGATCGTCGACAGCGCGAAATGGGCGCAGAAGGACCTGCCGGACGTGCTCGCCCGGGTGAAGCCGGACCTCATCTGCGTCGACAACGTCATCCTGTTCCCGGCCATCAAGCAGCACGGCGTGCCGTGGGTGCGCATCATCTCCTGCTCCGAGAACGAGATCGAGGACGAGGCGATCCCGCCCCACCTCTCCGGCTGCCGGCAGGACGACACCGCCGGCCACGCCGCGTTCCGCGCCCGCTTCAACGCCGCGATCCAGCCGATCCACGACGACTACAACGCCTTCCTCGCGGAGAACGGACTGGAGCCCTACCCGCTCGGGCAGTTCTTCGAAGCCTCGCCCTTCATGAACCTGCTGCTCTACCCCGAGCCGGTGAAATTCGAGCGTGCCCACCCGCTCGACCCCGCGCGGTTCCAGTACCTCGAAGGCTGCGTCCGCACGGAGAAGCCCTATGAGGTGCCGGCCTTCGCGGCGCATGCCGACAAGCCGCTGCTCTATGTCTCCTTCGGCAGCCTCGGCGCCGGCGACACCGAGCTGCTGAAGCGGCTGATCGCCACCATCGGCACCCTGCCCTATCGCGCGCTGGTGAATGTGGGCGACTACAAGGACCAGTACACCGAGGTGCCGCCGAACGTGGTGATCGACAGCTGGTTCCCCCAGCCCTCGGTGATCCCGCAGGTGGACGCGGTCATCCACCACGGCGGCAACAACTCCTTCACCGAATGCCTGTTCTTCGGCAAGCCGGCGATCATCATGCCCTATGTCTGGGATGGCCACGACAACGCCACCCGGGTGGAGGAGACCGGCCACGGCTTCAGGATGCCGCGCTATGACTGGACCGACGCCGATCTCGCCGCCCGGCTCGAGGCTTGCATCACCGACCCCGCGATGAAGGCGAAGCTCGCCGCGACCAGCGCCCACATGCAGGCCCGCAACGGGCAGAAGAAGGCCGCCGGCATCCTCGACGGGCTGCTGGGGGCGCAGCCGTGAGCGCGCATCTGGCCTCCTCCGCGCCGCACATCCACGGCGCCACCACCTATGACGATCTCGTCGACTGGGGCGAGCAGCCCGACTGTGCGGAAGGGCCGTCCCGCTCCTCCGGCCGCCTGCTGTTCAAGGGGCCGGGCAACCAGCCGGAGACTGGCATCTGGGTCTGCACGCCCGGGCGCTGGCGGCTTTCGATCCCGCGCGACGAATTCTGCCACTTCGTCGCCGGCCGCGCGATCTATCGCTCGGACGCCGGCGAGACCCTCGAGGTCGGACCCGGCACGGCGGTCCTGTTCCCCGCCGGCTGGACCGGCGAATGCACCGTGATCGAGACGATGCGCAACATCTACATGCTGGCGTGAACGCCCCCTCGGCACGCCCTCTCTTCCATTGACCTGAAAGCACCGCCATGACCGCGACCCCGCTGATCCGCAACCCGCTCGCCATCGCCGATCTCGTCGACTGGGGGGCGATCCCCACCATGATCGAGGGCGAGAGCCGCACCTCCGGCGTGCTCATCCACAAGGGGCCCGACGGCCAGTCCGAATGCGGGCTGTGGGTCTGCACCCCCGGGACATGGGAGTGCCACGTCACCCGCGACGAGTTCTGCCACTTCCTCGAAGGCCGCAGCACCTATGTGCATGAAAGCGGCGAGGTGATCGAGATCGTGCCCGATACCGCCGCCTTCTTCCCGAAGGACTGGAAGGGCGTCTGCACCGTCCATGAGACGGTGAAGAAGGTCTACATGATCCGCTAGATCCTATCCGGTGAACTCGGCTTCACCGGATAGGATCCAGCTTGTTGTTCTGCCGCATTTTCTTCCGCGAACGGGAATCCGCTTCGCTCGAAAATGCTCCAGGCCGCGGCGCGTCGGCCCGCCGGTGCGCCGGCGGGCTCTCCCAGCACAGGTGCATTCCCCATGATCCGCTTCGACCCCGCCCGGCCGGTGTTCTTCGCGCGCGGGCGCTATCTTCCGGCGGCGGGCACCACCTCCCCGGTGATCGACCCCGCCACGCTGGCGACCGTCGGCACCATCGCCGCCACCCGGCCGGACGAGATGGAATGGGTGCTGGAGGCGGCGCGGCAGGCGCAGCGCGGCTGGGGCCGGCTCGACGCAAAGAGCCGCGCCGCGGCGCTGCACAGGATCGCGGCGCGGATCGAGCAGGCCGACATGCGCCCCCTCGCCGAGCTGATGACGCGGGAGATGGGCAAGCCCTACCCGGAATCGATCGGCGAGGTTGCCAATTGCGCCCCGGTCTTCCGCTATTTCGCCGAGATGGCCCGCGACGAGGCCGGCAAGGTGGCCGGCACCACCCAGGCCGGCTCGTTCCAGTATGCCCGCTACGAGCCGCTGGGCCTGAGCGTGCACATCATGCCGTTCAACTTCCCCATCCTGCTGATGTGCTGGACCGTGGCGGCCTCGCTGGCGGCGGGCAATGGCTGCATCCTGAAGCCCGCCCCGGCGACGTCGCTCACCACCCTCGCCTTCATGGAGATGTTCGCCGACCTGCCGGAAGGGCTGGTCGCCTGCCTGCCCGGCGGGGCGGAGCTGGCGCAGGCGCTGATCGAGTCCCCCCTCACCCACGCCGTCGCCTTCACCGGCTCGACCGCCGCGGCGAGTGCGGTGGCGGCGGCGGCCGGCGCCCGCATGAAGCCGGCGGTGATCGAGGGCGGCGGCAGCGATCCGCTGATCGTCACCGCCCACGCCCCGCTTGACGTGGCGGCGGCCGGGGCGGTGACCGCCGCCTTCCACATGTCGGGGCAGGTCTGCACCTCGGCGGAACGGTTCTTCGTGGTGGACGCGGTGCACGACGCCTTCGTCGAACGCTTCGCCGCGCAGACCGCCCGGCTGCGGATCGGCAACGGCCTCGGCCGCCACGAGATCGGCCCGCTGGTCAGCGCGGCGGCGCGGGCCAAGGTCATCCGCCTCGTGGAGGATGCGACGGCGAAGGGGGCCCGGGTCGTCACCGGCGGCCGCATCCCCCCCGGCCTGCCGGTCGGCTGGTTCTACGAGCCGACGATCCTCACCGGCTGCACGCCCGACATGGCCATCCTGCAGGAGGAATGCTTCGGCCCCGTCGCCGCCATCACCCGCGTCGCCGATGTCGAGGAGGCGATCGCCCGCGCCAATGACAGCGCGTTCGGCCTCGGCGCCTCGATCTTCACCACCTCGCTGGAAGAGGCGATGGAGGCGGCCGAGCGGCTGGAGGCCGGCATGGTGTGGGTGAACAACCCGCTGATCGACAACGACGCGCTGCCTTTCGGCGGCTGGAAGCGCTCCGGCATGGGCCGCGAGCTCTCCCGGCTCGGCCTCGACACCTTCCGCCGCGCCAAGATGGTGGTGATCGACCACAAGCCCGCGGTGCAGGGCTGGTGGTACCCCTACCCCGACGACTGGTTCCACGACGCCGGCGGGCGCAAGCACATCTGATCCCCCGGGCGCGCCGACGCCGGCACGCCTGAACCGAAGCACGCCCCCATGCGGCGCGACGCACAGGACACCCCATGATCATCACCCTTCTCGGCGGCGCCGGCCTTATGGGCGCGGGCATCGCCCGCGACCTGCTCTCCGACCGCGCCATTGTCGATATCGCCACGCTGCGCATCTGCGACGCGGTGCGCCCGCGCCTGGAGGCGCTGGCCGCCGACCTCGCCGACCCCCGCGTCGCGCTCATGGACCTCGATGCCGCCGATCCCGCAGCACTGGCGGCGGCACTCCAAGGCGCGGATATCTGCATCAACTGCGTGCCGACCCTGCTCGGCCACCAGATGGCGATCTTCGAGGCGGCGCTGGCGGCGCGGGTGCCTTATCTCGATCTCGGCGGGCTGGGTGTCTATACGGTGAGGCAGAAGGCCGAGCACGCCCGCTTCCGCGACGCCGGGGTGACGGCGGTGATCGGCGCCGGCGCCGATCCCGGCATGTCCAACGTCATATGCCGCGCCGTGGCGGACGAGCTGGACGAGATCGACGCCATCAACCTCTATTGGGCGGCCGAACTGGTCGGCGACGAGAACCCGGTGCTGATGCCGCCGTACAGCATCTCCACCGTGCTGGCCGAATACGCCCACCCCAGCACCCAGTTCTATGGCGGGCGCCATGTCGAATGCGCGCCGATGAGCGGGGTGGAGGTGCTGGAGCTTCCCGAGCCGTGGGGGCGCTGCGCCTTCATGCACTCGCCCCATTCCGAACAGCTCACCGTGCCGCTGGCCGCCGGCATCGCCGACAAGGGCATCCGGGAATTCACCTGGAAGCTGCACCTGCCCCACCGCGAGCACGAGGCCTGGGTCGGGCTGGTGAAGGCGGGCTTCGGCGCCTATGACGACCCGGTCGAGATCGGCGGCGTCAAGGTGAAGCCGCTCGACGTGCTGAGCAAGGTCATCGAGCGCAACATCGCCCGCAACGCCGAGCGCATCCCGGCGCAGGACAGCCACGAGATCCACTTCGCCATCGGCCGCGGCCGCCGCGGCGGGGTCGAGCATGTGGTGCGGGTGGAGGTGGTGGTGACGCCCGACCCGCTCTATCAGGGCTATACCGACGCCTGCACCTCGATGAACGGCGCGATCGCCGCCCAGCTCATCCTGAAGAACCCGGGCCGGCCGGGCGTCTGGGCGCCGGAAGAATATTTCGACATACCGAGCTACTTCGCCGAGCTGGAGAAGCGCCATTTCCGCATCTCGACCACGGTGACGCCCGTCGCCTGACCGCCGGCGCAGCCCGGGCGCTGGCGGCACCGGGTTGCCACCCGCGCGGGCGACCCGTCCGATCGGCGCGGCCGCGCGTAGAAGGGTGGGCGCAGCGGAGGGCTGGTGGTGGAAAACAACGGTTCGGCGCCGGTCGCCATCGTCGGCGCCGGCATGGCGGGCCTCGCCGCGGCGCGGCGGCTGCGGGCAGACGGCTTCGCGGTGACGCTGTTCGACAAGGGGCGCGGCGTCGGCGGCCGCATGGCCACCCGCCGCGCCGGCGATGTCTGCTTCGACCATGGGGCGCAGTTCTTCACGGCGCGCGGCGAGCGTTTCCGCGCGGCGGTGGCGCAATGGTGCGCGGCCGGGGTTGCCGCGCCGTGGCAGGCCGCCGCCACCAACGCCGCGACGGAAACCCCGGCGGGGGACCCTTCCCCGGAGCCGCTCTTCGTCGGCACCCCCGGCATGACCGCGCCGTGCCGGGCACTGGCGGCGGGGCTGCCGGTGGTTCTGGGCTGCACCGTCACCGGCCTCCACCGCAACGGCGCCGGCTACGGCCTTTCCACCGCGGCCGGCACCATCGACGCGCCCAGCGGCGCCGGCTTCGCGGCGGTGCTGCTCGCCATGCCCGCGCCGCAGGCCCTACCGCTGGTCGCCCCGCTGCTGCCCGGCTGGGCCGGACCGCTGGAAAGCATGCGCTACGCGCCGTGCTGGGCGCTGATGGCCGGCTTCGAGGGCCGGCTGGAGCTGCCCGCCAGCCAGCGCCCGCACGACCCCGTGCTGCGCTGGATCGCCCGGGATTCGGGCAAGCCCGGGCGCGTGGAAAACGGCACGGCCGTGGTGGCCCACGCCACCCCGGACTGGTCGCGCACCCATCTCGAACGCCCGCCGGAGGAGATCGCCCCGGTTCTGCTCGCCCGGCTGCGGGAGCTGACCGGGCTCGCCGCTGCGCCGAACCATCTCGCCGCGCATCGCTGGCGCTACGCATTGGTCGAGCAGGCGCTGGGCGAACCCTGCCTGTGGGACGCCGAAGCGCGTCTCGGCTTCTGCGGCGATGGCTGCCTCGGCCCGCGGGTGGAGGCCGCCTTCGCCAGCGGCGAGGCGCTGGCCGCCCGGGTCGTGGCGGCGCTGAAGCGCCGGTCCAGCGGGAGCGCGCCATGAACCCGCCCCGTGGGCCGCAAGTCCCCCTCGACGGGCAGCCGGCCGAACAGCCGCCCGACCTGCTGGTCTATTATGACGGCGCCTGCCCGCTGTGCCGCGCCGAGATCGCGCATTACCGGCGGCAGGAAGGCGCGGAACGCCTCGCCTTCGTCGATGCGTCCGATGCCGCCTGCCAGCCGGGGCCGGGGCTCGACCGCGCCGCAGCGCTCGCCCGCTTCCATGTGCGGGATCGCGAGGGGCGGCTGGTCTCCGGCGCCGCTGGGTTCGTGCGGATCTGGGCGGTGCTGCCGCGCTGGCGCTGGGCGGCGCGGCTGGCGCGGCTGCCGGGCGCGGCGGCGCTGCTGGAGGCGGGCTATCGCGGCTTCCTGCCGCTTCGGCCCGGGCTCGCCTGGCTGGTGCGCCGCCTCGGCGGTGGCGGCGGGCCGCGCTGAACGGCCCGCCCGATGCGCCCCGGTCGCGTCAGGCGCGGTAGGCGCCCTGCCGCTCCAGCATCCAGCCGGGATATTCCGCCGGCAGCCTGGACACCGCGTCCAGCGCCGCGAGATCGTCGGCGTCGAGCTGCACCGCCGTCGCAGCGATGTTGTCGGCAAGCTGGTCGACCCGCTTGGCCCCGACGATGACGCTGGTCACCGCCTTCTGGTGCAGCAGCCAGGCCAGCGCGATCTGCGCGACGCTGACGCCCTTCGCCTCGGCGATCGGCCGCATGGCCGCGATCACCGCCGCGCCGCGCGGCAGGTCGACCGGGGGGAAGTCGAAGGTGGTGCGGCGCCCGTCGGCGGCGGCACCCGTGCCGTCATACTTGCCGGAGAGATAGCCGCCGGCCAGCGGGCTCCACACCATCAGCCCGACGCCCTCGGAGGCGAGCATCGGCACCACCTCGCGCTCGAGGTCGCGGCCGACGAGGGTATAATAGGCCTGCAGCGAGACGATGGGGGCGAGGCGGCGCGCCTCGGCGATGCCGACCGCCTTCGCCACCTGCCAGGCCGCCCAGTTCGACAGGCCGAGATAGCGGACATGGCCGTGGCGGACCAGCGTGTCCAGCGCCTCCAGCGTCTCCTCGATCGGGGTCGCGCGATCGAAGCCGTGGATCTGGTAGAGGTCGATGTGGTCGAGGCCGAGCCGGGTCAGGCTGGCCTTGCACTGGGCGAGGATGTGGCCGCGCGAGGCGCCGCGCGCATTCGGCCCGGCGCCCATCGGGCCGAGCACCTTGGTCGCGATCACCACGTCGTCGCGCGCCACGCCGAGGCTGCGCAGCGCCTGCCCGAGGATGGTCTCGCTGCGCCCCTCGGCATAGACGTTGGCGGTGTCGATGAAATTGATGCCGGCGTCGAGCGCGGTCTTGACCAGCGCTTCCGCCTCGCTCGCGTCGAGCCGGCCGATCTGGCCCCACATGGTCTGCTCGCCGCCGCCGAAGGTCATGGTGCCGAGGCACAGTTCCGAGACGAAAAGCCCGCTGTGACCGAGTTGCCTGTAGCGCATGGAAGGTCTCCTTCTGCCCCGATGGGTCGACGGAGGAGATAGCGCGCGCAGGGCCGCCGGCACGCCGCCGATCCTCTCAACCTCATGCCCGATCCTATCAGTCTCGACCGGCGCCGGCAGCGGGCGGCGGAATAGGGGGCGGGGCGGCAGGAGACGGGCGCCTCACCACGGCCGTTGCCGGGGGGTCGGCCGGTGCTCTAACCTGAGCTTGCGCCGGGCGGCGGAAGCCGCGCCGGCCGCCCGAGGAGCCTGCCCATGACCCGACCGCCGATCGGCCCCGCCACCCGGCTCTGCATGTCGCTGGCCGCCCGTCCCGGCCGCTTCGGCTCCCGCTTCCACAACGCGCTCTATGAGGCGCTGGGGCTGGATTACGTCTACAAGGCCTTCACCACCACCGACCTGCCGGCCGCGATCGGCGGCATAAGGGCGCTCGGCATCCGCGGCTGCGCCATCTCCATGCCGTTCAAGGAAGCGGTGATCCCGCTGCTCGACGGGCTGGAGGGCTCGGCCGCGGCGATCGACAGCGTGAACACCATCGTCAATGACGATGGCCGCCTCACCGGCTTCAACACCGACTATACCGCCATCGCCACCCTGCTCGACGAGGCCGGCATCGCCCCCGCGACGCCGTTCCTGCTGCGCGGCTCCGGCGGCATGGCCAAGGCGGTGGCCGCGGCGCTGCGCGACCGCGGCCACCGCGCCGGCACGCTGGTCGCCCGCAACGCGGCGGCGGCGCGTCCGCTCGCGGCGCTTTACGGCTTCGACTGGGCGGCGGAGGTCGGCGGCCGTGCCGCCCCGCTCCTCATCAACGCCACCCCGCTCGGCATGGCGGGCGCGGATGCCGCGGTGCAGGCGTTCGACGACGCGACCATCGCCGCCGCCGACACCGTGTTCGACGTGGTCGCCCTTCCGATCGAGACCCCGCTGATGCAGGCGGCCGCCCGCGCCGGCAAGCGGCGCATTTCGGGCGCGGACGTCGCGGTGCTGCAGGCGGTCGAGCAGTTCGTGCTCTACACCGGCATCCGCCCCGAGGCGGCGCTGGTCGCGAGCGCCGCCGCCGCGGCGCGCGCAGCCTGAGGCGTTACCCATGTTGGACAACGTTTCGCCCGCCCTTTCGCCGCCTGCCATGCCCGCCACCGCGACGGACGGCCAGCTCGCCGGAATCGCCGGGCGGCTCCTGCGCGGCTTCGCCCGCTTCGGTCGGGAAACGCCGGTGCCGGGCCTCATGCTGACCCGGGCCGACACGCCGAGCGGGCTGATCCATGCGGTGTACGAGCCCTCCTTCTGCCTCGTGGTGCAGGGCAGCAAGACCAGCATGCTCGGCGACACCGTCTTCACCTATGCCGCCGGGCAGTGCCTGCTGGCGACCATGGACGTGCCGGTGAGCGTGCGCATCACCGCGGCCAGCGCGGAGCGGCCCTATCTCGCCCTCAGCCTCGCCATCGATCCCGCCATGGTCGCCGAGCTGCTGGTCGCACAGGGCGAGCGGCTCGATATCGCCGCCGGCTTCGCCGCGCTGAAGGTCGCGGCGCTCGATCCCCGGCTGTGCGACCCTCTCGCCCGGCTGCTCGACCTGCTGGAGGCGCCGGACGACCTGCCGGTGCTCGGCCCGCTGATCCGGCGCGAGATCGTGTGGCGGCTGCTCGGCGGCCCGCTGGGGGGCACCCTGCGGCAGATCGGGCTGCGCGACACCCATGCCGCGCGGATCGGGCGAGCCGCCGCGTGGATCCGCGCGCATTACGCCGCGCCGCTGCGGGTGGCCGATCTCGCCGCGCTGGCGCATATGAGCCCGGCCTCGTTCCACCGCCATTTCAAGGCAGTGACAAGCCTCAGCCCGGTGCAGTTCCAGAAGCAGGTGCGGCTGCAGGAGGCCCGGCGCCGGCTGATGGCGCATGAGGAGGTCGCGAGCGTGGGCTATGCCATCGGCTATGAAAGCCCCTCGCAGTTCAGCCGCGACTATCGCCGGCTGTTCGGCACCTCGCCGGGCCGCGACGGCGCGGCGATGCGCGCCAGCCTCGCCGCCACCGCGGCCTGACCGCATCGCCCCTCGCGCCATCCGCCCGCACCCGCAGCGGCGACCCGGAGACTGCCATGGCCACGCGCACCATCGTCCGGTTTCCCGACCCGCGCCTCCGGCAGCCTGCCGCCGCGGTGACGGCGTTCGACGCGGCGCTGCGCGCGCTGGCGGATGACCTGCGCGACACGCTGCGCGCCGCCCCCGGCATCGGCATCACCGCGCCCCATATCGGCGTGAGGCTGCGGCTGGTGGTGCTGGAGCTGACGCCCGGCGCGGTGCGGGTCTATGCCAATCCCCGCCTCGTCGAGGTCTCGGCCGAGCGGCTGCGCCATGTCGAGGGCAGCGTCTCCATGCCGGGCGTCACCGAGGAGATCGAGCGCCACGCGCGGGTCCGGGTCGCCTATCGCGACCTCGACGGGGCGGAGCGGGAGGAGGCGGCCGAAGGGCTGCTCGCCGTCTGCCACCAGCATGAGATCGACCAGCTCGACGGCATCTTCTGGATCGACCGGCTCTCCCGGCTGAAGCGCGAGCGGATGACGAAGCGCTACGGCAAGCTCCACCCGCCGCGGAGCGCGTAGACAAGCCGCCTGCCCTACAGGTACCTTCTCTTCAAGGTCCGCGATCTCGGCGGCAGGAACAGGCACGACATCCCCCTGCCGCCCGGCGACGGACCATGGGCGGGGCGGCCATGTCGACGACGATCGCGAATTCGACCTTCCTCCAGGCGACGAGCTACGGCCTCGTGCCGGAGAGGGAACTGGCCACCAGCACCCTCGACGAGATCAAGAAGGCGTTCGGCGCCACAGCGGTGCTCGATGCCGCGCAGTGGGAGAACGAGGTCGGCAGCCCGCTGAACGTCACCGTCGCGCTGGTGCTGAACCGCGAGCACGACGCGTCCGGCCTGCTCCATGCCGACTGGGCGACCCGGCAGAGCGCCCTGCCGGACCCGGGCGATACCGCCGAATACAACGCCTTCTGGGACAGATATGGCGCCAGCGACTCCACCTATGCGGAGGTGACCCAGAAGCTCGCCGGCATGGACGGCGTCACCCTGCTGGACAGCAGCAGCGGCTATCTCAGCAGCGCCGAATCCCGCACCGTCTGGGTCAACCTGACCGCCGAGGGCTTCGAGCACCTGTTCGGCACCCGGCTCTACGGCCTGCTCGGCGAGGACTACAGCCCCGCCATCTGGGAGGGCAATGTCGCGCTGCCGGACGACATCGCCAGGGCGGTCGGCGGCTTCTGGGTCGACCAGACCGCGTCGGCGGACGGCCAGAACATGGGCGGCCACGCCGTCAGCCTGCCCCAGGGCGCGCAGAGCTCTGCCAATCAGGACGGCGGCGTCACCGGCACGCCGACCGCGCTGGCGGACTATTACGGTTTCCCGCTCAACGCGCAGGGCCTGCTGGGCACGGTCGGCACGCCGCTGGTCGGGCTGGTGGAGCCGCAGATCAACCCGGAAAGCTACGCCCTGCTGCTGGCCGGGCTGAACGCCTACCGGACCGGGGTTCTCGGCGTCGCGCCCCTCACCCCGGACGAATTCCTGCTCACCCAGGCCGACCTGGCGGCCGGCGCCTCGCCGAACCACCTGACGACCGAGCTCATGCTCGACGTGTCGATCGTCTCCGGCGCGGCGCCGGGCAGTGACATCGCGTTCTATTCCAAGGCCGACGGCAGCGCGACCACGTTCGGCGCCGTGCAGCAGGCGATCTGGGACACGGTGAACAACCCGGCCGTGCTCTCCTCCTCCTATTCCGACAGCAACCGGGTCGCGCCGGACACGCCCTTTGCCTGGGCGTTCGAGCAGCTGATGGAGGATTCGGTCCTGCGCGGGCTGACGCTGCTCATGTCCGCGGGCGATGGCGGCTCCAGCGACGAATACCCCAACGGCGTCCCCACCGTTCACCAGAACCACGCCAGCCAGTGGGCGCTGGTGGTGGGCGGCACCTCGCTGTCGCCGGTCAATGTCGCCGAGATCGACCCCACGGTGACGACGCTGGTCGACAAGGCGATGGCGCTCGATCCCGAAACCGTTTTCCAGCTGACCGCCTCCGGCCTCAAGGTGCTGCCGACGGAACTGCCCGATCTCGACCCCAAGCAGCCGCTGTCCAGCGTCGCGGCGCTGCTGGAGGCGGTGTGGAACCAGTATTATCTCGACGGCACCACGCTGCAGCACGACTATGCCGGCAATTACTCCGGCGTCGGCGGGGTCGATGGCGCGCAGCCGATCCCCCATTACCAGATCGCCTTCGGCCTGGTGCCGACCGATGCCGGCTCGGGCCAGACCGGGCGCGGCATTCCCGACGTCGCGGCGCTGGCCGGCGGCAGCCTGTTCTACTACGTGCTGACCGGCCTTGAAGAAGGCGCGGATGGCGGCACGCCCAGCTTCACCTTCGGGCGCAATGGCGGCACCAGCGCCGCCTCCCCGCTCTGGGCCTCGCTGACCGCCCAGGTCGACGCGGTGTTCGCCGACGCCGGCCTGCCCCGTCTCGGCTACTACAACGACCTGCTGTACCAGTCCGCCGCCGTGGCGCCGGGCGCCTTCAACGACGTGACGCTCGGCAACAACGTCTCGAGCTACTACATCGTCGACCAGCAGGTGGCGGGGTCGGTCTACGATCCCAATCTCGGCTCCTGGATCGTGCCGACCGGGCTCGGCTACGCCGCCTCGGCCGGCTACGACCTCGCGAGCGGCCTCGGCACGCCGAACGGCCTGCTGCTCGCCCGCACGCTGATGACCCTCGCCGAATCCCAGCTCTACGGCTCGGCGCCCGCCGTGCTGCACGGCATCGGCAGCCTCTCCGGCAGTTCCACCGCGGACCAGACCCTGCTGGTGCAATCCACCCTCGGCAGCGAGGCCGATGTCGGGATCGGCGGGCACGGCTTCAGCTTCGATGCCGCCGCCAGCACCGCCTGGACCGCGCGGCTGGCGCAGCAGTCGCTGCAGGCCGATTTTTCGCCCGATCTCGTCCGCCTGCTCGACGGTGCCCACCAGTCCACCGCCCACACGCTGCATGCCGGCGCGGGGGAGATCCTGGACGCCACGATCGGCCAATCACAGGCCGGGCTCTACCAGTCCGGCCTCACCAACGACTACGGCTTCGTGAGCTGGGGCGCGGCCGATGGCGCCGTCACCCTCGCCCGGCCGGTGGCCATCGCGACGACGCCGGATGGCGCGAACGACGTCGATGCCGTGGTGCGGCTGCGCCAGAACGGCGCGCTGGACAGCTCGCTGATGGTGTACCGGGTCGACGACCTCGACGGCCGCATCGGCACGCTCAGGCCCGGCGACGACGGCTATGCCGAAGCCGCCGCCGCCCGGGCCTATGCCACCACGGACGGCAGCCACGCCATCGATGGCCCGGGCTATGGCGCCTACGCCCAGGCCGAGATCAAGGGGGTCGACAACAACGACATCGTCGCGCTGGCACTGACGGCGGGCGGCAACACCTATTGGGGCTTCGCCGACGGCAACGAGCAGGTCGACGGTCACCACGTCACCCACCTCTGGAGCTACGGCCTCCACACCTGGGGTTTCGAGGACATGCACGGCGGCGGCGACCGCGACTATAACGACCTGATCGTCGGCCTCGATTTCGTCAGCACCGCCGGCCACGGCCTGCTGGTGTGATGCCGCCCCCTCCCCTGCCCCGGCGGTGCCCGCGATGAAGCTCTCCACCCTCGTCGCGCCACAGCGCCGGATCGTCGCCGGCGTGTTCCTGCTCAGCGCCGCCATCAACGTGCTGTATCTCACCGGCTCGCTCTTCATGCTGGAGGTGTATGACCGCGTCATCCCCAGCAGGAGCCTGCCGACGCTGGTCGGGCTGTGCGTGATCGCGGCGGCGCTCTACCTGTTCCAGGCGCTGTTCGACACGCTGCGGGGACGCATCATGGTGCGGCTGGGCGCGGCGCTGGAAGCCGGGCTGGAGCGGCGGGTGTTCGAGGGCGTCGGGGCGCTGGCCCTGCGCGGCGGCCGCGGCGGTGACGGGCGGCCGCTCGAAGGCAGACCGTTCGAAGGCCCGCCGACGGACGGCCGGCTCGACGACGGGCTGCAGCCGCTGCGCGATTTGCAGACGGTGCGCGGCTTCCTCGCCGGCGCCGGCCCGCTCGCGCTGTTCGACCTGCCATGGATGCCGTTCTATGTCGCGATCTGCTGGGCGTTCCATCCGCTGATCGGGGTGGCGGTGCTGGGCGGCACCATTGTTCTCGCCGGCCTTGCCGGGCTGGCGGAAGCCTTCGGCCGGGGGCCGGCACGCCGCGCCGCGCAGGCGCTCGCGGCGCGGATGGCGCAGGCCGAGGCCGCCCGCCGCAACGCCGAGGTGGTGCGGGCGCTCGGCATGGGCGGCCATCTGGCGGCGCGCTTCGCGGCACCGGGCCGCGACGGCCGCCG